>CAZJOD010000092.1:0-15238 GCA_964547525.1 uncultured Clostridiaceae bacterium | reverse complement strand
TAATTGTCAGTTTAATCTCATTCAGTTCTTGTCAAATTGATAATTTAACAAATAATATTTTAACGGAAAAAAGTATATTAACAGATGAAAATATTTTAGACAGTAAACCACTGAAAATTTTACTTCATAGTGAATTTTTTAATGGTGTTCGTTATTCAAGCTTTTTAAGTCAAGATCATTGGCATAATTTATTAAATGAAATTAGTAATGAATCTAAAAACAAGTTTGGTTATTCTGTCGAGTTTTTCTCTTGCAAAAATGCGGGAAATGAATACTTGTTATTTTTAGAATCCGGATTAAGTGGTAGTGTCGACTTGATTTTCACGTTAAATAGTACCAGTTTCAGATTAAATGAAAAAGAATCCAATTATCTTAATATATATGATTTTTGGAATGACGATTTTATTAAATATTATAAGAACTTGACTCCGTACTTACAAAAATTTTGCCCTGATGTTTTTTTAAATATGCAGAAATATGATTACATAATGGAAATGGTTTCAAGAGAAAATAAAATATATGCTCTATATGCAGGAGTACCACAAATTTTTACTTTAAGTTTATTAGTAAAAAAAGAAACATTAGATAAATGTAATATACAAAGTGTAGAGAATTTTGATGAATTATATTATTTAATGGAAATAATGTATGGCAAAGAAGATATTAGTAAGAATAATAAAATATTAATTTCCCCTCATACATTAATGGAGTATGCAATAAATAAAGCGGGTTATTATCCTGTAACCAAAAGCTATGGCGATTTTAAGCAGTATAATGTTTTTTGTAAAATTAATGATATTACTTGTAAACCTTATTTAATAGAAGATACAAATATTCTTGATGTTTTTCTTAATGAATTCAATAAATTTTTTGAAAGCTCTTATTTCCTTTTCTTTAATCAACATAACCAATATGACTCAATTTATTCAAAAAATGGCATTGATATGGTGCTAGTACATAATTATTTTGAATGGGTTTTACGTTTTTTGTTAAATAATAATACCACAGAGCATGTATTGAATAATTATTCACTTTTTTTATTTGATACAGATTTGCCAATTATTACGAATAATTTACGTCATACACAACTTATACTAGTACCGGATACTTGTGAGCAACCTGAAAAAGCTTTAGGTTTTGTACAGTGGTTGTTTACTAATGATAAGGTTGGAGAGCTGTTAACATTCGGAACAGATATGGGAAAATATCCAAATTATTGGCATATGGCTGATGGAAACATAGCGTATTATGAATTGGGTTATGCAATTCATCTTTTTAATGGTTTAATTGCAAATTTCTCAAGTAAGTTATACCCGTTTAATAACAAAACATTTGATAGAACGGATAAATATATGGAATTGGCACAAAGAGCTATTTTACCACCTTTATATAGGGAGATAGAAATTGTTCATAATTATAAATTAAGTTTATATCGGTCGGCAGTCTTTAATTTTAGTGATGATCTGCAAGAGAGGACGGATTTCATTGAAAATACTATTAATAAATTATTCGACGGTTACAGTATTACGGCAGATGAAATGAAGAACATATTAAGTGATATGACTGACAATCGAACTATATTAGATAAATATCAAGGTTATATAAGGAATATATTTGAATAAATACTATGTTTTATCAAATAATGTAAGAGGTGTCGTCATCATTTCGAAAAAGATATATTTCACTTATACTTCTACACATTATATGGTGTATTGTATCTGAATTTCTCTTTCGTGCCGATCTTAGCATTAATAATCGTCTCCAATCATTTAATAATGTTACACAATAAGCCAAAAATTTTATCAAACATAAACGTACTATACCCGGATAATATTTTTATAGATTATTTAAGAGTTAGAATAAACTAAGGATAACGATAAAGTATATGAACTTTTGCTTTAAAATCAACTTACCATTTTGATTGTAGTTATAGCTGAGATATAAGTTGTAGATTTGCATCAGGATGATGCCGTGATGACGTGGATGTCTTGAAATTAATTTGATGATCAATCAAGGTTAATGATATAATGAATAATCATTACATTAAAAGGAGTATATTGATGAATCATCTTGAGGATTTAAATGAGCAGCAGGAAATTGCGGTACGGCATAAAGACGGACCGTTATTGGTATTAGCGGGAGCAGGTTCGGGAAAGACACGTGTAATCACTTGCAGAATAGCTCATTTAATAAATTATTGCGGTGTAAAACCGTGGAACATACTTGCAATAACCTTTACAAACAAAGCCGCAAAAGAAATGAAAGAGCGTGTCAGTCGGCTCTTAAACGGTGATTTACAAGGGATATGGATACATACTTTTCATGCGGCATGTTTAAATATACTAAGACAACATATTGATCTTTTAGGATTTGATAAAAATTTCCTTATATTTGATTCCAACGATCAAATGATTTTAATTAAAGATTGTCTTAAAACTTTGAATATAAGCGATAAGAATTTTCCGCCTAAAAGCGTTTTGGCGGAAATAGGAAAAGCAAAGGACAATTTGACGGATTGTACCGAATTCAGCAATAAATACGGGTCGGATTTCAGATTGAGAAATATTGCTAAAATATATGAACTTTATCAAAAAAACCTAAAGAACAACAATGCATTGGACTTTGATGACATTATAATGCATACTGTTAAGATATTCCGTCAAAACGAGGAAGTGCTTGAGTATTATTCAAGAAAGTTTAAATATATTATGGTTGATGAATACCAGGATACTAATCATGCCCAGTTTATTCTTGTAGGATTGCTTGCGAAATATCACCGGAATTTATGTGTTGTGGGAGACGATGATCAATCCATATACGGCTGGAGAGGAGCGGACATATCAAATATTCTGGATTTTGAAAAGATATATGATGATTGCAAAACAATTAAACTGGAAAGAAATTACCGTTCTACTAATGTTATTTTAGATGCGGCTAACGGAGTTATACGGAATAATATAGGCAGGAAATCTAAAAAGCTATGGACTGATGTTACAGGCGGAGATAAAATTATACATCTGCAATTAAACGATGAAAGGGAAGAAGCTAATTTCATAGCCGGAACCATCAAGGGAAAAGTGAGTAAAGATGCAAGTTACGGCGATTTTGCAGTATTATACAGAGTTAACGCTCAATCACGTACCATAGAAGATGCTATGGGCAAAAATGGGATTCCATATAAGATATACGGAGGAATTCGTTTCTATGACAGAAAGGAAATCAAAGATTTAACGGCATACTTACGGTTATTGGTAAATGCAAATGACAATGTGTCTTTTAAAAGGGTGATAAATGAACCTAAACGTGGTATCGGACAGGCTACCTTGGACAAACTTGAAGCGGCGGCGCAAGAAAGAGGAATAAGTATGTTCACCGCAGCTATGAGTGCAGATCGGATTTCCGGTTTGGAGAGAGTGTCAAAAAACTTGATCGGTTTTACAAACATGATTAATATGTTAACAGGATTAAAATATACTATGGATCTTTCAGAGTTGGTAGAAACGGTTATAGAACAAACGGGCTTAGAAGAAAGCTATGTAAAAGAGAACACTGTTGAATCACAAGCAAGACTTGAAAATATTAAAGAATTCATTACCGGTGTCATGGAATTTGAAAGTGAATTTGAAAATGACGCTGAGGATGAGTCGGAAGGCGAACAAGAAAAGCAGAATACGCTGGAAGATTATCTGTTTCGAGTATCTTTATCCGGTGACATTGATAACATGGATGAACAGGAATCTTATGTAACACTGATGACTTTACACAGTGCAAAGGGGTTGGAGTTTAATGAAGTGTTTATACCGGGATTTGAAGAAGAATTGTTTCCCGGTTATCGTTCCATAGGGGATGATGATCGTATTGAAGAAGAAAGAAGACTATGTTATGTAGGTTTTACCCGTGCCCGAAAGCTTCTTTATTTGACTAATGTAAATTCAAGAACAATATTCGGTCAAACAAAATATCAACTGGTTTCAAGGTTCTTTAAGGAAATACCAAAAAGTTGTTTGGGAGCAATGCCTCGTGAACGGGGTGAAGGTTTAACGAAGAAAACCTCATATACAAACGGGAATTATATATCTGGAAAGAGCGAAAGCTTGTTTTCATTTGGAAGTACCTTGTCTAAAGGAGGCAAGGTGATAGATATTGATGATATCAAACGATCCGGTATCGGTAGTGGATATGATTACGATGAAGGAGACAGGGTGTATCACGGAAAATATGGTGAGGGTACTGTAAGTTTGATTACCGATGAAGGTAATGAGTCTAAAATTGAAGTGGATTTTGACAAATTCGGAGTAAAAAGATTTATGTTATCTATGATACAGTTAAAGAAAATATAATTATGATTCCACCCGTAAAAACGTTATTATAGGGGAGTGAAATCAATCGTAATATCTCTGTATAACTCAATTAGCAAACTGAAATATAATTGAAATTCGCAGTGATTGAACTTATTTAAGTTAAAATCCGAGTATGAGAATTAAAGTCGAAACATATCTTAGTGGTATTTATCCGATCATCGAACAACATATTGTTGAAAAATATAAAACAGGTGTAATTGATACCAACTGCACCTGTATTTACTTTATTTCGTATCTATGTTGAGTTTACTTTGTTTTTTGTGCTCTTTTAAACATATTATCCAATACATTGTCGATGTCTCCGGCTCCCATAAATATTATTATGTCGTCTTTTTCAATATTGTTTTCCAAGTATTCACAAATTTCGTTCGGATCACTTATATATACCGAACACTGTTTTTTTGCATTAATTAATTCTAATAATTTTGAACTGTGAATAAGACCTGTGTCCTTTTCTCTGGCGGCATATATATCCGTAATGATGCAGCGATCGGAAAAAGTCAATGAAGAAGCTATATCTTCGGATAATGCAAGAGTACGAGTATAGGTATGAGGTTGAAAAACACACCAGAGATTATTTTTAGGTAACAACGAAGCGGCTTTTAGTGTAGCTCTGATTTCCGTAGGATGATGTGCATAATCGTCATATATTCTCGCTCCTTTAACATTCCCTTTGTATTCGAATCTTCTGTTTGTACCGTTAAAGTCTGAAAGAGCGTCTTTTATGGTTTCTACAGGTATATTATATTCATATGCACATGCGAATGCAGCCAATGAATCGGTTACGTTATGTTCTCCGGTTACTTTTAGATTGATATCGGTTAATGTTTCATTATTGTATATAACTTTATAAGAACAACCGTTATAGGTATACTTTATATCAACGGCTCTATATTGATTATGTTCTTTTAACCCGAATGTAATTTTTCTAACTTTAATTTTATCTTCTATACTAACCGTGTTGGTACAATCACCGTCATAAATCACAAATCCGTCGGAGGATACATTTGAACAAAACTTAATAAACGCATTTTTTACCGCGTTAATATCTTTATAATAATCCGCATGATCAAAATCAATATTTGTTATTATTGCACAGTGAGGGTATAATGTTAAAAAACTCTCGCAGTATTCATCGGCTTCTGTAATAAAATATTTATCACCTCCGGTTTTCACTGTTCCGTCTATCTCACCGTAATATGCACCTATATGAATTGTGGGATCCAAACCTGCTGATAAAAAAATCTTAGATACCATTGCAGTGGTTGTGGTTTTACCATGAGTTCCCGATATGGCTATGCCTTTGTCATAGGGTGCCATGATCATACCTAACAATGTGGCGCGATCCATAATAGGTATGTTAAGCTCTTTCGCTCGTATTCTTTCCGGATGATCCGGCTTAACAGCTGCGGTATAAACCACAAGCCCCGCATCTTCAACTAAAGATGCGTCATGGTAATTATATATTTGTGCTCCTGCTTTACTAAGTTTATCAGTTCTTTCGGAAGACTTCGGATCAGAGCCTGTAACTTTGTATCCTGATGCCATTAAAATTTCTGCAAGGCCACTCATACTGATTCCGTTAATACCTATCATATGAACCGGTTTATTAAAATTACAATTACGTATTGTGATATTCATATAATTTATCCTGTCTTAAGAATTTTCATAATATATTATATCCTAAAAATAAAAAAAAGATAGTAAAAAATAAAAAAACCTGGTAAAGAAGGAATCTCTGCTTACATATAGAATATAATAATGGAATAAACATCAGGAAGGTAGGTTCAACTATGGAGATTACCGATATTCGTGTCAGAAAAACGAACACAGAGGGGAAGATGCGAGCGGTTGTATCACTTACCCTGGATAACATGATTGCGATTCATGATATAAAAATCATTGAGAGCAAAAAAGGCCCATTTATTGCAATGCCTTGTAGAAAAACACCGAATGGTCTTTTCAAAGATATTGTGCATCCAATTAATTCCGAAACGAGAGAATTGCTGCAATCGGTTATTATCAAAAAGTATTTAGAAATGGGAGATGAACAGGACGATACTTTAGATTCAAATAATGAATAGTTTTCTGCTTATATAACCCATACATAATATGTTGCTTATATTATTTTTTGAGGAGATTAATTCCTATCTTTTTTTGCGGCCCGATTTTTTTGGGGCTGTATCTTAAAAATCATTAAATTGTTCGGACATATTATTAATCCATTATAATAACGAACATATTTTTTTCATGCAATTAAGTATTCTTAGTAAAAACCTGTATAAGCAGCTTGAAAAACTTTTTAAAACATGAGAAAATAAATTCTAGATTAATTGTAATTGGTGATTTGTATGAAACATATTTTTATTGTAATATATCAAGATAATAGTAGCGACGACGATAAGCGAACCTCTTTGTGGGATGCCGATAATGCTCAATATCTGACTGATGAATTTGTGGATATGTCTTTTAATGACGTATTCAAATTGGCGGATGAAGATACTGATGCCCAAAATGAAAACCCGCAATTAATAAAAGGTATTGATCTTAAGAAGATATACTCAGAACCGACATGGTTAGAATGTTCCGGGTTATTGGCGATTAACGAAAAAGCTGTTATTGTTGATTATGAAGGTTTAAAGACAACCGTAAATGAAATAATTAATACGGATGTTACTATATTTGGCGGATTAATGAGTTATATAAAAAGCTGTGATATTGGTAAATACGATAATCTACTTGAACATATTTTAAAAGCACAAAACAATAATGAACTCTACAAGAATATATTAACGGATATAAACGATCCTGAAGGTTATATTTTCGCTTCATCCAAGTATCGCAAGAAAATATTAAAAAATCACATCAAAGCCGGTGTCAGATTCATAAATACAGACAATACTTATGTAGGTTATTATGTTAGAATAGGTAAGAGTTCTACAGTATATCCCGGAACTTTTATAGAAGGCCGTACTTTAATAGGTGAAAATGTAACGATAGGCCCTGATTGTATATTGAAAAATATTGAAATGGGAGATAATACATCGGTTGTCAAATCGGTTATAACGGACAGTATTATTGGTAACAATTGTATAATAGGACCTTTTGCATACATACGACCCGGAAGTAAACTTGGTAATGAGGTAAAAGTTGGTGATTTCGTAGAAATTAAAAATGCTCACATAGATGATAAGACCAAGATACCTCACTTGGCTTATATAGGAGATAGCAGTGTTGGTAGAAATACAAATATAGCATGTGGTGTTATAACCGCAAATTATGACGGAAAACAAAAATATCGGACGGTTATAGGAAATGATGCGTTTGTCGGTTGTAACGTCTCACTGGTGGCACCTGTTATAATAAACGACGGCGCATACATCGCGGCCGGTTCCACAATAACCGACGAGGTTCCGGCTAATGCTCTCGCAGTGGCCAGAGAAAGACAGACTGTTAAAGAAAATTGGGTAACAAAAAAAGGTTTACAGAGAAAAGAAAAATAAAATTTCCGTTTTAGAAAGGATTTTAAAATGAGTGGGGATGCAAAAATAAAGTTGTTTGCAGGCAATTCAAACATTCCTTTGACAAAGGAAATATCAAGAATTTTGAACATTCCGTTGGGAAGTATGGTTGTAGGGAGATTTAGTGACGGAGAGATTAACGTTACAATTAATGAGACGGTTCGCGGCTGTGATGTATTTGTTATACAATCGGTATCCACTCCGGTCAATGACAATTTGATGGAGCTGCTTATAATTATTGACGCTTTAAAACGTGCTTCGGCAGGTTGTGTAACAGCGGTAATTCCTTATTTCGGTTATGCAAGACAGGACAGAAAAGCAAAAGCAAGAGATCCCATATCCGCAAAATTAGTTGCCAATTTGATAACGGTAGCGGGTGCGGACAGAGTGTTGACAATGGATTTACATGTACCTCAGTTGGAAGGCTTTTTCGATATTCCTGTGAATCATCTTTTTGGGAATCCAATTTTTGCAGAGCATTTTAAAAACAGGATACATGATATGGAAAACTATGTTGCCGTATCTCCTGATATCGGAAGTGTAAACAGGGTTCGTAGATTTGCGCAAATATTAAATATTCCTCTTGCCATTATAGATAAAAGAAGAGTTGCGGCCAATCAGTCGGAAGTTTTGAACATAGTGGGTAGGATTCGAGGCAAAAAAGTAATAATGGTTGATGATATTATTGATACGGCGGGTACATTGGTAAATGCGGCGAAAGTAATGAAAGAAAAGGGCGCTTTGGAAGTTCACGCTTGCTGTACCCATGGAGTTTTATCCGCATCTGCGATATCAAAAGTTGAAAATTCATGTATTGACGAACTGGTAATTTTAAATACAATTTGTACGGAACACTTGACGGGAAATAAGAAATTTAATATTTTAAGTGTAGCGGATATTTTTGCACAAGCGATAGACAGTATATATAATAATACTTCCATAAGTAAGTTATATACACAAATTTATTAACGGTGATATTTAATGAAAGAAAAGATTACAGTAATTGCAGGACTCGGTAATCCCGGTCCTAAATATGCCATGAGTAGACATAACATGGGGTTCGGAACAATTGAATACCTATCGGAGAAATATGGGATTAAGATAAAAAAAATAGGTTGTAAAGGGTTATACGGACAAGGCGGGATAGAAAATAAGCCGGTGGTTTTATTAAAACCTATGACATACATGAATGAAAGCGGTGTATCGGTTGCAGAAATTTTGTCACGTTACAATGTAACGCCTGATAACTTAATTGTACTGTATGATGATTTGGATATGGATCCGGGTATGGTACGTGTTCGCCCTAAAGGTAGTGCCGGCAGCCATAACGGTATGAAGTCCATAATCTATCATCTTAATACCGACCAATTTATACGTATCAGAATAGGTATAGGAAGACCGAAACCGGATTATGATATTATCGACTATGTTTTGCAGCGAATACCGAAGGAGGAGCTGCCTGAACTTAAAAAAGGAATGGAAACTGCGGGTGAAGCCGTTGTTTGCATTTTATCATCAGGCATATCAGACGCAATGAATCGGTATAATATGAAAAAGAAAGATTAAGCATGAGCGATTTATTTTTCAATAGTATGTCAGGTAACAAAGAATTATATGACATTACTTCCATAATCAATGACAAATCGGCACGGGTATCTGTAACAGGTCCGTCCGATACACAAAAGATCCACTTTGCTTCCTGCCTGGTTAATAACACCGGTAAAAAGGGGTTATATGTCACATACAACGAATACGAAGCGAAAAAAGCATATGAAGATTTTCGCTTTTTTTTTGGTGACAGTGTTCTTTTTTTTCCGTACAGAGAAATAATGCTGTATGAGATTGAAGCGGGTAGCAGAGAGACTGCATACAGGCGTTTAGGTGTGTTAAGCAAGCTATTAAACCGTGAGTATAAGGTATTGGTTTTATCGGTGGACTCGTATGTACGAAAGCTAATGCCTGCGGACTTATTCAAAGAACAAATAGTATCGATTGAAACAGGTAAAACGATTTACAAAGATGAGCTATGTGAGAAACTTGTTTATATGGGTTACAAACGATCCGACACAGTTGATAAGAAAGGTGAATTTACGTCCAGAGGCGGTATTATCGACATATATCCTGTTAATTTTGAGAATGCTTTAAGAATTGAATTTTTTGACGACGAAATAGATTCATTACGATTTTTTGATCCTGAGACTCAACGTTCGGTTGAAACTGTACAACAAGTTAATATAATACCGGCTGAAGAGATCCTTATTAAAAAGGACGACATCGGAGATATAATAAAAGATATAAATATGACACTTACAAACGTAAAAAGTGAAGGTATTAATTTTTCTAAACTAAAAGAAGTTATATACCGTGACACGGATAAGATTCAAAACGGATTATATATTCCGGGTATTGACAGATATTTTGGGTTTATTAATAAAAAACCTGTCGATATTTCTAACTATACATCGGATGAATGCCTCTTATTTGTCGATGAATATAAAAAATGTATCGAGAGAATGGACATAATACATCGAGAGTATTCGGAAACCATTATTGCAATGATAGAAGACGGATTGGTTTTTCCACAATGTCAGACGTCGCTTTTTAATAAAGAAAGCTTCGATGATTTTTTATCATTTTATAATAAAAGTATGTATTATTCTTTGTTCTCCCATCCGGTAGAAATACGATTTACCGCTTTATTCAATATAAATTCTAAAAATATGGATTTGTTTGAAAGAAGGATGGATTATTTTATAAATGATCTGCGAGATATGATAAGAAACGGATATATAATTATTATCGCAGCCGGTTCTCTACAAAGGTTAAAATCTTTATCTAAAGTATTGTCCGAAGAAGGTATCGGAACCGTAACAGAGCCTGTGGCAAATAACGAGCTGCAGCATAGTCGGGTATATTTGCTAGAAGGAACGTTTAGTCGCGGATTTGAGTATGTGGAAGATAAACTGGTGTTTATATCTTTAAGAGATCGGACCGTTCAAAAGAAAAAAATTCAAAAATCCAAAAAGACTATGGATCTTTTTGTGGATTTAAAACCTGAAGACTATGTTGTTCATGATATTCACGGCGTCGGGAAGTACGTTGGCATTGAACAATTACTCATAGATAACGTAAAAAAAGATTACCTTAAGATAATCTATAAAGGTGAAGACACACTTTACTTACCTGTAAATCAGTTGGATATGATACAAAAGTATGTGGGACCTGACGGAAACACCCCTAAGGTGAATTCTTTAGGTGGAAAAGAATGGGCCAAAACAAAAAGCAGAGTTAAAGAGTCTTTGCGGGAAATAGCGAAAGAATTGGTTGATCTTTATGCAAAACGCCAAGCAATCAAAGGTTTTGCTTTTTCAAAGGACATGGTATGGCAAAATCAGTTTGAAGAAGCTTTCCCTTATACCGAAACCGATGATCAGATAAAATGTATTTCGGAAATAAAATCTGATATGGAAAAAGAACTCGTAATGGACCGCTTACTGTGTGGTGACGTGGGATATGGTAAAACGGAAGTTGCTCTAAGAGCGGTTTTCAAAGCGGTGATGGATGGAAAGCAGGTGGCTTACCTGGTTCCTACGACTATTTTGGCACAACAGCAATATGATAATTTTAAAGCACGGTTTGAAGGTTTTCCTGTTAATGTGGAAATGTTAAGTAGGTTCAGATCAAAATCACAGCAAACACAAATTGTTAAATTGTTAGAAAAGGGTATAATAGATGTTATTGTAGGGACCCACCGCCTATTTTCACAAGATATAAAGTTTAAAGATTTGGGGTTATTAGTTATAGACGAAGAACAACGGTTCGGTGTTGAGCATAAGGAAAAAGTAAAACAAGATTTTGTCGGTGTAGACGTACTAACATTGACCGCCACTCCGATACCCAGAACGCTGCATATGTCTTTGACGGGGATTAGGGATATAAGCATAATCGAAGATCCGCCGGAGGAGAGGCATCCTGTTAGAACATACGTCTTAGAGTATGACGCACAGGTGATAAAGGATGCGGTATACAGAGAAATTGCCAGAGGCGGACAAATCTTTTACTTGTTTAATCGAGTAAGAGGAATAGAAGGAAAACTCAAAGAATTAAGCGAGCTATTACCGGGAGTTCGGATTGGAATTGCACACGGGCAAATGCCTGAGCGTAAACTGGAAGACAGAATGGCTGAGTTTTTAAACGGTGAATATGATATATTACTGTGCACCACTATAATCGAATCAGGTCTTGATATGCCCAATGTAAATACATTAATAGTAGAGAATGCAGATAAAATGGGTCTGGCGCAATTATATCAAATACGGGGTAGAGTCGGGCGTTCAAATAGAATCGCATATGCATATATCACGTATAAAAAAGATTTGTCCCTTTCACAGATAGCGGAAAAAAGATTGGAAGCCATACGTGAATTCACAGATTTCGGTTCCGGTTTTAAGATAGCAATGCGTGACATGGAAATAAGGGGAGCGGGGAACTTGCTAGGATATGAACAACATGGGCACATTGATATAGTGGGATATGATACTTATTGTAAACTACTTGATGAAGCGATTCGCGAAGTAAGAGGCGAGGACCCGCCGATTACTCAAACGCCGGCAATCATTGATATAAATATAAATGCTTATATAGATTCTTTGTATATAGAAAACGAGAGTATCAGGATAGAACTGTATAAAAAAATCGCCGCTGTAGGGTCCCGGGAAGATGCGGAGGATGTTATTGATGAAATGATAGACAGATTCGGTGATGTTCCGGTTGAAACCAATAACTTGATAAGAATAGCGCTTTTAAGAAAAATGGCAAGTGATATCGGGATGAAGTCGGTAGAAAGGAAAAGCCGGCATATTGTCTTATCTTTCAGTTCTATTAATAAAAAAGTATTCGAAAACATGAGTAAACTGGCCGGACCTTTTAGAGGCCGTTTCCGATTTGATGCAGGGGTTAAACCCGGAATTACTTTAAAAATTGAAGATAAGGATGAACATACTATATTGGATGATGTGGAAAAGTTAGTAGGGTTACTCAATGTCTAATAGACTGTTCATTAATTTTTTGTAAACGATTACATTTTTCTTTGAAAAAGTATAAACGTTTTAGTATAATACTTTTGTCAAATAAGTTTTAAACGTATGAGATATACGAATATACGGTACGTTATAAATATATTAAAACCAAATGATACGTTGGAAGGGAGAGGATTCTTTTGAGCACTAAAGATTTAAAGACATCAAAAGGAAAAAAAGGTTCGGGTAAGGGTGGTGCAGACGCTGAAAATATTGTAAGATACACAATTTATGGTATTTCGGGTGTTGTTGCGGTATGTTTACTGCTTGCTGTAGTATTTTTAATCATTCCCAATACCGTTGCAACCGTAGGAGCACAAAAAGTTACTCAAGATGAGTATGTATTTTTTTATCAACAAACTCTAAACAGTTATTTACAATATAATACGGAACAAATGGACCCTGACCAATTTCTAAACCAAGATCTAGGGGGAATAACTTTCCGTCAGATGGCTATAACCTCGGCAACTCAGCAAGTCCATGAATATGCCATTCAGTATGATTTGGCAAGAAAAAACAATATTACGCTTGCTCAGGATGAAATAAATAATGTAAGTAATAATTTAATGGAATATTTAAAGGAAGTAGCCGATGAATACGGTGTATCTATTAATACGGTATCAAAAGCGAATTTCGGGCTACCGTTTAATAAAGTTATAAAAATATATGAAAAATTGATGTTAGGAGATAAATTTGCAAATCAACAGATTACTGAGTCAAAATTAACTGAAGAAGATTATATCAATTATTATAATGAAAATAGCGAAACTATAGACCGTGTAAAGGCAAGACATATACTCTTATTGGTGGATGAGGAAAATGACAGTGCCGTAAAAATCGAAGGTATAGAGAAAAAAGCCGCGGAAATACTTGAAAGAGTCAATGCGGGAGAAGACTTTACCGAGTTGGTTAAAGAATTCTCAGAAGATGAAGGATCGGTTGAAGCAGGTGGCGAGATAACTTTTGCAAGAGGCCGTATGGTGCCGGAGTTTGAAGAATTTTCTTTTAATAATGAACCGGGTACTACCGGTATTGTAAAATCGGATTACGGATATCATATAATGGAAGTAATGGAACATCTTTTTGGTTATGATGCCAATGCGGATTTGGTAAAATCACAGTTACCTTCTATGAGATATAACGAAAAGCTAAAAGAATTAAAAGAGGGAACTTACGCTTTAGAATTCAGACCTTCCTTTAATAATATTTTCAGATAAAATTAAAAATGCAAATTAAAAAAGCGCTTAAATCTAAAAAAGCGCTTTTTTTATTATATAAGATACATTTTTAAAACTAGATTTTAAAAATGTATGCCGACCCGGGGACGCTCGATGCTGCCACAGACTAAATTGTGTTTGATAAGATGGATTCTAATTAAAACCATCCTTATTTCCTCCGATATTTATGTGAATACCAATCTGACCTCTATATTTAAGTCGGTTTGCAAAAATACCGGTTAATATACCTTTTATTTTTTTGTTATAATCATGATATCTGTGATTAAACTTAATTTTATTACCACCCATATGTATTATTATTTTGCCATAACTCTCGGAATTCGTATTATCAACATTATTTTGAGTACGAGCCGATACAAAATGAAAAAGACTGATTCCGGGGTAATACATTTCTATATTCTCCGGATCATCATTTAAAACTGATTGAGCCGGCATTTGATAGTATTTATTACCATAGTTGCTCCAAAACCTCATTATCTCAGCTGTGCCTTTGAAAAATCCTTTGCCTTCCGCTTTTAATTTTTCTCTTAAAAGTTGTATTTCCTGTTGTTGTCTTTTTTGATTAACCACCGCGAAGATAACCCTGTCATTGAAGAAGACGAGATAGCCTTGCTTCACTTTAAAAAAACCGTCTTTTTGAGTTACACTTAAAACCATTACGGTATCGGTTTTATAAATTGTATCTGCAACCTGTTGGTTGTTTACAAAACCGGCACTGTTATTATTGGAGTTGCGATCTACGGTATTATTTGTGTTGTTTATTACCGGTACCTTATTGCCGCAATTACCACAAAATAAAATTCCATCTTTTAACTACTTGCCACAATTTGAACAAAAAGCCATTATACTCCTCCTTTCAAATCACTAAAAACATATTTGATTCTGAAGTCCGACTTTTAATGTTTTTGCACAAGATCAACGCTATATTTTTTGTGAATTTTACTGCAAATATTTTTTTATTGCAATAAATCATGTAATGTATTATATGAAAATATGTTATATTAATTACCGGTTAAGAGCAATAGGTTATCTGAAAAATC
>CAZJOD010000091.1:0-15516 GCA_964547525.1 uncultured Clostridiaceae bacterium | reverse complement strand
GTCCAGGTTATGGAGAAAAACTGCAAACAGGATAGGTGAAAAATATTCTGATGTAAAATTGAGCCACAGGTATGTGGATAATGCCGCAATGCAATTGGTCAGAAAACCCGGTCAATTTGATGTAATAGTAACCGGGAATATGTTCGGAGATATTTTATCGGATGAAGCGGCAATGATAACCGGTTCGATAGGTATGTTGCCTTCGGCAAGTCTTGGTGACGGAACAATAGGTTTGTACGAACCGGTTCACGGATCTGCGCCGGATATCGCAGGTAAAAACCTGGCTAATCCGCTTGCTACAATTTTATCTGCGGCTATGATGTTAAAATATTCTTTCGGACTGGATGAGGCGTCCGGGTGTATGGAAGATGCCGTGCTAAAAGCTCTTGATCAAGGTGTGAGAACTGCCGATATAGCAGGATCTGAAAAAAACATAGTCGGAACCGTGGAAATGGGAGATGCGGTTGCTGCAAATATATAATGGTATTTAAGTTGTGGGTTTAATCATTTTTAGACGGAGGCGATTCGATGATTAGTGATAAAGTTAAAAAAGAAATTCAATGTGCTCCTCACCGTTCTTTGTTTAAGGCGATGGGTTTTTCCGATGAGGAATTGAAACTTCCTTTGATTGCCGTAATACATGCCGGAAGTGGTATAGTACCCGGTCATGTTCATCTGGATAAATTAGCCCAATCCGTAGCGGATGGAGTGCGCACCGCAGGGGGAACTCCTGTGATTATGCCGGTGATAGGAGTTTGTGACGGTATAGCCATGGGACATGAAGGAATGAAATATTCACTTGCGTCGAGAGAGCTTATAGCCGATAGTGTAGAAACTATGGTTACGGCACATAGTTTTGACGCAGTGGTTTTAATACCAAACTGTGATAAAATAATCCCCGGAATGCTAATGGGAGCTGCAAGGGTTAACCGTCCTGCGATTGTTGTAAGCGGAGGACCTATGCTTGCAGGGATTAACAATGACGGGAACGATTATAGCTTGTCCAGTGTTTTTGAAGCTGTAGGAGCATATAGTGCCGGGAAGATTAATGCGGAAGAATTATGTACCATTGAAAATAAAGCATGTCCCGGATGCGGGTCGTGTGCCGGTATGTTTACGGCAAACAGTATGAACTGTCTGACCGAAGCGTTAGGGATAGCACTACCCGGAAATGGTACAATCCCGGCGGTTTTCGCCGAAAGGATCAGATTGGCTAAAAAGACCGGAAGTGTCATTATGAAATTATTGGAGGACAACATAAAGCCGTCCGATATTTTTACTTTGGAGGCGTTTGAAAATGCATTGACATTGGATATGGCGCTTGGGTGTTCCACTAACTCGGTGTTACATTTACCGGCCATAGCCCATGAAGCCGGTATTAAAATAAATTTGGAAAAAGTAAATGAAATCAGTGAAAAAACACCTAATTTATGCAAATTAAGCCCCGCGGGGTACCACTATATGCAGGATCTGTACTCTGCCGGCGGAGTTTCCGCGGTATTAAATGAATTAAATAAAAACGGATTGATCCGTAAGGATTGCATAACGGTATCCGGTTGTAGCATATCCGAAAGGATAAAAGATGCCGAAATAGTAAATAAAGAAGTTATTCGAACCTGTGACCGGCCTTATTCCCAAAAAGGTGGTATTGCGGTATTGAAAGGAAATTTGGCGCCGAACGGTTGCGTTGTCAAACAATCGGCTGTAGATGATAAGATGATGGTGCATACCGGTCCTGCAAGAGTATTTAACAGTGAAGAAGAAGCAATCAGCGCCATATATGCGAGCAAAATTGTTGCGGGTGATGTAGTTGTTATACGCTATGAAGGGCCTGCCGGAGGGCCGGGCATGAGAGAGATGTTAACACCTACATCGGCATTAGCCGGTATGGGGCTGGATAAACAAGTGGCGTTGATAACCGACGGACGTTTCAGTGGAGCCACTCGAGGCGCTGCTATAGGTCATATCTCGCCGGAAGCGTTTTCTAAAGGTCCTATAGCGGCCGTTCAAGAAGGTGACACAATAACCGTCAACATTCCGGGAAAAACAGTCACTTTAAATGTAGATGATCAAACAATACAAAAAAGGCTGGCACAATTGCCTGTTCCGGAACAGAGAGTTAAAAAAGGCTGGCTGGCCAGATATTCCAAGCTGGTTACATCGGCGGATAAAGGAGCTGTATTGGAATAACGGATATTGTGAATTGGAGGAAAAGTATGAAGTTAACTGGAGCTGAAATAGTAACGGAATGTTTGATAGAACAAGGTGTAGATGTTGTTTTCGGGTATCCGGGAGGAGCTGTTATACCGATTTATGACGCGTTATATGATCGGATGGATAAAATCAAGCATGTTTTAACGGCACATGAGCAAGGAGCAAGTCATGCGGCTGACGGTTACGCCCGAGTAACACAAAAAACAGGAGTTTGTATTGCAACCAGCGGACCCGGAGCCACAAACCTGGTTACAGGTATTGCCACCGCTTACATGGATTCGTCTCCTATGGTAGCCATAACCGGAAATGTGTCAACTGATCTGTTGGGCAAAGACAGCTTCCAAGAAGTTGATATAATGGGTATAACTATGCCTATAACCAAACATAATTATCAAGTGACGAAAACCTGTGATATAGCGCAAACAATTCGAGAAGCGTTTGTAATAGCCAAAACCGGAAGACCGGGACCTGTCTTGATTGATATAACCAAAGACGCATTAATGCAATCTTGGGAATTTGAGACCGGAATACCCGGTGAGAGATTGCGTGAATTAAAAGTATCATTAGGTATAGATAAAGACAATCCCAAAGTATTAAATAGAATTAACGAGTCTATAGATAAAGCAGTGGAGCTTATACAAAATTCTCAAAGACCGGCTGTATATGCAGGTGGGGGTATAGTTACATCCGGTGCTCAAAAAGAGTTACTGGAATTTGTAGAGAAAATTCAAGCACCGGTTTCTTGTTCCTTGATGGGGACAGGAGCGTTTCCGTGTGACCATGAGCTTTATGCGGGAATGGTGGGTATGCATGGAACCAAAACTTCCAATATGGCTTTTACGGAATGTGATTTATTAGTGGTATTAGGCGCCCGCTTTAGTGACCGTGTAACAGGAAAAGCCGATTTATTCGCTAAAGGCGCAAAAATATTGCATATCGATATTGATTTGGCAGAGGTAAATAAAAATATATCAGTCCATCATTATGTGATAGATGACGTAAAAAGTGTTTTAACCGAATTAAATAACAAGCTGGAATATTTGGATCATAAGCAGTGGCTGGATACAATCAGGACTTGGAAAAACGAAGATAAGTCCTTTACGCCGGCTAATCATATTCCCAGGGAAATTTTAAAGCAACTGAGAAATTTGTTTGACCAAGAAGCGGTAATAGTGACTGATGTCGGTCAGCATCAAATGTGGACCGCACAGTATTTTTCATTCAGAAAAAACGATGTATTTGTAACATCCGGGGGACTGGGGACAATGGGATTCGGGCTAGGTGCATCTATAGGTTCACAGGTAGGTTCTAAAACCAAAAAAGTAATACTGGTAACCGGTGACGGAAGCTTCAGGATGAACCTTAACGAGTTGGCGACGGTAGCTAGATTTAATCTTCCGATCACAATTATACTGATGGATAACAATGCGCTGGGTATGGTAAGACAATGGCAGGATCTTTTCTATAATAAGAGATTTTCTCAGACTATACTGCCGGAAGTCGATTTTTGTGCAGTGGCTAAAGCTTTCGGAATAGACGCTTATTCGCTCGATAATTTGCAAAGCTTTACCGATGTATTCAACAAGACCAAGGATTCAGGCAAACCGGTTTTAATCCGTTGCAAGATAAACCCGGAAACAATGGTATTGCCTATGGTTCCTCCCGGTAAAGCATTAGATAAAATTCTAATGACAAAATCACCTGTCTAATAGGATACATTTTTAAAACTCGATTTTAAAAATGTACGCCGGCCCGAGGCCGCTCGATGCGGCCGGAGGGTCAATATAAGGATACATTTTTAAAACTTTAAAAATGTACGCCGGCCCGAGGCCGCTCGATGCGGCCGGAGGGTCAATATAAGGATACAAGATAACGAGGAGATAAGTATGGAAAAGATTTATGTTATATACGGTAACGAGCCACGTATAATAACAGAAAAATTATTAAAACATACAATGCCCTTTGCCGACATTGATAAAAAATCCGTGTTCGGTATAAAACCTAACTTGGTATGTGCATCACCTGCCGAGGAAGGCGCTACTACACACCCTCAAATTGTTGAAGGTATTATATGTTATTTGCAAAGTGAAGGCTTTGCCAATATAAAAATAATGGAAAGCTCCTGGGTGGGAGACGACACTAAAAGAGCATATGATGTATGTGGGTATACCGATTTATCATATAAGTATGGAGTACCTCTCATTGATTTGAAAGATGATTCATATAGTGTTAAAGAGTATGATGGCGTAAAAGTAAAAATTTGTGATGAAGTTTTAAAAACCGATTATTTAATAAATGTACCATTAATTAAGGGGCATTGCCAAACAAAGATATCTTGTGCATTGAAAAACCTTAAAGGGTTGATTCCCGACAGTGAAAAAAGAAGATTTCACACAATGGGTCTTCATAAGCCAATATCTATTCTAAATAAGATAGTCAAACAAAATCTTATCATAGCGGATGGAATTTGTCCCGACCCGTATTTCGAGGAAGGTGGTCGACCTCATGAAATGAATATGGTAGTCTTGTCATATGATCCTGTTTTAACGGATGTTTTTGCGGCTGAGTTGTTAGGATATAAAAAAGAAGATATCTCGTATATAATGTTATCCGAGAAAATTGGGGTGGGATCTACAGGACCTTATGAAACCGTGGAAATCGAATCGTATGGTAAAAAAAGCCGGATGTTTTTACAACCTGATCAAAAATATTTGAACATGATTAATGAAGCCGGAGCGTGTTCGGCTTGCTACAGTAACTTGTCTTCGGCTTTAAGGAAATTAGAGGAAGAAGGCTTAACTGAAAATATAGTGAATAATATTTGTATAGGTCAAGGATATCGGGACTATCCGGGAGAAATAGGAATAGGCAATTGTACGATGGCATGTAAATCCAATTTACCGGGATGTCCACCCGATACCGATGACATATACTTATTTCTAAAAAAAGTTTTAGACAGCGATTAAATACTGCCGGTTGCTATAACATTAGCATTTGTATCCAGAATATTTTCAAATAGAATATCGCCTTCAGATACAGGAGCTCTATATTCTTTTTTCCTTAATTCAATCACGGCTTTCCTCATCACCTCCAAAGGAATCTCCCGGTCGGTTTTCACAGATACCGGGATTATGCCTGAATCGGTCTTAACAGGTACGGTGGAAGTTAAGATTCTTTTCGATTGTATAAATTCTTCGTTTGCATATTGTTTTCCTTTTGAGCAACCGTAACCATTCAAGTTAATAATTGTTTTGTCTTGGTATTCCACCTTTACCGTACACCCTTTAGGACACATTATGCATATAATCTCTTTTATCATGTAAATTACTCCCGTTTCATAACTAGTGCCAGTTCTTTAATCGAATCAAAAACGAAATCGGGTTTTATTTCGGAATATACCAAATCGGCACGAGATGTGGCACCGGTCAACATTAAAATGCTAGTGACCTGATGATAAAACCCCATTGCTATATCGGTCGCAAGACGATCTCCTACAACAGCGATTTCGCCCTTGCTAAGACCTGTTCTTTCCAATATGGTATTGATTGTTTCCACATGCGGTTTACCTAAATACCTAGGGGATTTTTCGGTGGAGGCTTCAATCATTGCACACATTGCTCCACAGTCCGGTAAAAAACCCTTTTCGGCAGGACAATTTACATCCGGGTGCGTAGCGATGAATTCCGCACCGTTTCTAATGAAATGACAAGCTTTATCTATTTTTTCATAGGTTAGTGTTATATCAAAACCAATGACGACAATATCCGGGTTTTTATCGTTAATGACAATTCCGTTATCTTCAAAGCTTTTAATTAAAGCTTGTGTTCCCAGTAGATATACAGATTTTTTCGGTCTTTGCGTTTTTAAAAATTCAATCGTAACATCTCCTGATGTAACGATTTTTTCAATTGGAGCGTAAAAGCCAAGTCGGTTAAGCTTCTCATAATATATAGACGGGCTTTTAGAAGAATTATTAGTAAAAAACAAATAGTCTTTATCTTGTTCTTTAAGTATCTGTATAAATTCAATAGCGCCTTGGATGACTTTTTCTTCCAAATATATGGTTCCGTCCATATCCAAAACAAACAATTTTTTATTTTTTAATATATCGTAATTATTCATGATTTATATGCCGTTGACACGACATCCTCCTTTTTTTAATTGCAATTATACTGCAGAAACCTTATTCTACATATGAATAACATGTATTGTTTATCTCAATTGTTACAGGTGCGTTTTTATCAATAAAATTTTTTAACTGATCCGATGTAAGTTTAATTTTTTCCATTTCTCCCGGGGTACATTTGGCTCTTTTTATACTTTTAACTACGGATCCTTCAAGTTTCACGCATATTGTACAGTCTTTTAAAGGATTTGTCACTCTAAATAATATTGTAATATCGTTTTTAGTGTCTTTAGAAACATATGCGGGGACTGTGTAACGCACATTTTTACCGGATAATATTTCTAAAAAATTTTGGTTTATATTTTCAGGATGGTATATAAACTCGGCGGCACTTTGTCCTGCCAATATACTTTCTTCGGTTACATAATCCACTAAATCGTGTACATGAAGACAATTACCGCAAGAAAAAATACCCGGCACATGGGTCATTAAGTTGTTGTCTGTTAAAGGTCCACCGGTGGCATTGTTCATTATGATACCGGTTCCTTCGGTTATATCGTTTTCCGGTATTAAACCTACCGATAGAACAAGGGTATCGCAGTCTATAAACTCTTGTGTTCCCGGTATAGGTTTAAAGTTATCATCGACCTTTGAAATCTCAACCTTCTCAACTCTGTTTTTTCCAAAAATATTGGTAACGGTATGACTCAACTTTAACGGAATATCATAATCGTATAAGCATTGTACTATGTTTCTTGTTAATCCGGAGCTGTATGGCATTATCTCACAAACCGCTTTTACATTAGCACCTTCTAAGGTGAGACGTCTGGCCATTATAAGGCCTATGTCACCGGAGCCTAGAATTACTATGTTTTTGCCGGGAATAAGACCTTCCATGTTTATTAACCTTTGTATCGTTCCGGCGGTATATATGCCTGCAGGACGTGTTCCCGGGATATTTAAAGCTCCCCTCGCACGTTCTCTGCAACCGGTTGCCATTATAACTGCTTTTGCCGATAATTGAAACAAGCCTTTTTCTTCATTTACAGCTGTAATAATTTTTTGATCTGATACATCTGTAACCATTGTATTTAACATTAGGGTTATTCCGGACTTTTTAATGCGGTCTAAGAATCTGGTTGCATATTCCGGACCTGTCAGTCGTTCGCCGAAATAGTGTAACCCGAAACCGTCATGAATACATTGGTTTAAGATACCGCCCGTTCGATTGTCCCGCTCCAGAATGGTTATATTATTTATTCCTTTTTCAAGAGCTGCCAATGCCGCCGCCATTCCTGCGGGGCCACCACCTATAATGGCTATATCCGTATGAAACATTAATCATTTCCCCTTTCGTTATATAGAACATTAGAATCCGGTGAGTTTTTCAGTATGTTGTAGACTGATATATTTAATTCTGATGACAGGATTTGCAACACTTTTGGAAGACAAAAACCTCCTTGGCATCTACCCATGCCCGCTCTTACTCTTCTTTTTACTCCGTCAACCGTTGTAGCTCCGACGGGGCGTTTTATACTTTGAATAATCTCACCTTCCGAAACATTCTCACACCTGCATATAATCTTACCGAAAGCAGGATTTTCATTAATGAGTTTTTGTCTTTGCTCAAACGTCATGGCCGAAAGATCAGGGATACCGGCTCTGGTTCTTATAGAGGAAGACTCGATTTGCAATTTTATTCCCGCTTCTTCCAACATTAACGGCACATATTCGGCTATTGCGGGAGATGCGGTAAGGCCGGGAGATTCTATTCCTGCAACATTGAAAAATCCGGGAGTTTTATTCGATTGAGATATTATAAAATCATGACCGGAAGGAGTAGCTCTTATACCACTGAAGGAATTTATAACTTTTTTTAAATTAATATACAGAACGGCTCTTTTGGCACCGTCTATAACTTCTTGCAACCCGGCCGAAGTGGTTATTGTATCTTCCTTTTGGTCTATTTGTGTGGCGGTGGGACCTAAAAGCAAGTTACCGTCAACAGTTGGAGTTACCAGGATACCTTTACCCTTTTCACTCGGTGGTTGGAATATAACCGTATTTACTTGTTTTCCTTCGGTCTTGTCTAATATTACATATTCACCTCTGCGTGGTATAATTTTAAATTCGGACTCGTCTGTCATTTTGGCTATAACATCCGCATATACTCCGGCTGCATTTATAACATACTTTGAAAATATATAATCATTTGCAGATGAAATTTTAAATATTCCGTCATTTTTTTCAATATTGTTAACTTTAAAATTTAATCTTAGGCATACTCCGTTTATTACGGCATTTTCAGCCGCTGCTATTGTTAATTGGTACGGGCATACGATACCGGCACCCGGTGCATACAAAGATCCTTTTATATCCGGGTTAATATTAGGTTCAAGCTTCAATGTTTGGGCCGAATCTAAAATATATATATCGTGTACATTGTTTTCTTTGCCTCTTATGTACAGTTCCCTCACGGAGGTCAAACCTTCTTCATCGAAGGCCGCTACTATGGATCCGCATTTTTTATAGGGTACATCCAAATCTTTAGCGGTCTGTTCCATTAATTCGCATCCACGAATATTGAACTTCGCTTTTAATGATCCGGGCTTTGCATCGTACCCGGCGTGAACTATTCCGCTATTAGCTTTGCTTGCTCCTAAAGATACGTCGTTTTCTTTTTCAATCAAACATATTTTTAGTTTGTACATAGATAATTCTCGTGCAATCATACACCCGGTCACACCGGCTCCTATAATTGCAATATCATAAATCATATATAAGTCCCCCGTTCAAGATAAAATTATTAAAAATAAAAAACACCAAATATGCCTTGGTTTTCAAAGCAATTTGATGCATCTCCTAATCTCCATGCAAATATTTAGTTTATATAACCATTATATACCCTGTAAGCGAATATGACAATAAAAATATTATGGTTCAATATATTATATGATTTAACATTATGTAAGGTTCATGTGTATTTAAGTTAAACACAATGTTTGCAGTTAAGCATTAAGCGGAATATTTATGATATAATGTATTTGTTCCTAACAAGAATAGGTCTATAGGTCGGTTCCCCTTTGTGAACCGCATTTTACATATGAGGTGAGGAATATGAAAAAAATCGATATGCATGTACATACTATGACTACAAGAATGGGTCATTGGAAACGGGCTACACCGGAAGAATTATTCGAAATTTATGAAAAAATAGGTGTAGACAAAGCGGTTATTCTTCCTTCGGTACAACAAAACGAGGAAGCTATGGATATTGTCGAAAGATATCCGGACCGTTTTTATTGGTTTTGTAATATTGATCCCAGAATGGGAAATAACAGACCGGATACGGATTTGTCATATTTTTTAGAATATTACAAGTCAAAAGGTGCAAAAGGAGTAGGAGAAGTAACATGCAACCTATATTTTGATGATCCTTTTGTAGATAATCTTTTTTATCACTGTGAAAAAACAGGAATGCCTTTATTGTTTCACATAGGTCCGCAAATTGGCAACTGTTACGGACTTGTGGATGATTTGGGTTTGCCTCGATTGGAGAAGATGCTGGCAAAGTATCCGGGGCTGACCGTAATAGGTCATTCGCAGCCTTTTTGGTCTGAAATCGGAACCAATGTTAACGAAAGTAATCGCAATTCTTATGTAAAAGGTAAGGTTGAACCGGGTAAAACGGTAGAATTATTTAGAAAATACTCTAATCTATACGGGGATCTGTCCCCGTCGGCGGGAAGCGGTTATAACGCAATGGCACGAGATCCGGAATTCGGATATGCCTTTTTAGAAGAATTTTCCGATAGAATTATGTACGGATCGGATATATGTGCACCGGATAACACGTTGAAACTGTCAAAGTGGTTGGACGAAGCTGTGGATA
The DNA here is from genome assembly GCA_964547525.1 of uncultured Clostridiaceae bacterium. Taxonomy (GTDB): domain Bacteria; phylum Bacillota; class Clostridia; order JAAYHZ01; family JAAYHZ01; genus CAZJOD01. The sequence continues at coordinate 5,284 of CAZJOD010000091.1, read as the reverse complement.
ATAAAAAGATTTCCCGGGAAACCTATGAAAAGGTATGCAGAAAAAATGCTTTGAGAATTTTGGAAGGTAAGTGATATTTTTATCAAGTCGCTTTTTAAAGGATTGGAAAAATTATTATTCAACGGCTTTTAAAGCAGGAGGTTTTATGATGAAAAAGATTGATTTACATGTACATACTATAATGAAAAAAGGGATTATGCGTATGGGAACCCATACCACCTTCGCAACACCGGAAGAATTGAAGGCAATGTATGAAAGACTGGGCATCGAAAAGGGTGTCATATTACCTGAAATAAATTTTGAATGTGCAAGCCACATGCAATCTAACGAAGATGCGTACAGAATAGTGCAAAAATATCCGGATTTGTTTTATTGGTTTTGTAATATAGATCCCCGTATGGGCAGTAATAATACCAAGATGGATTTATCACCGGTTATAACCGGATATAAGAAACTAGGAGCTAAAGGTGTAGGAGAGGTTTGTGCCAATTTATATTTCGACGACCCGTTTATGGAAAATTTATTTTATCATTGTGAGAAAAATGATATGCCTGTACTGTTTCACATAGGACCTCAAATAGGAGGTTGTTATGGTATAGTGGATGACCCGGGGCTACCAAGGTTGGAAAAAGTTTTAAAAAAATTCTCCGGTTTGCAATTTATAGGCCATTCACAGCCCTTCTGGGCTGAAATAGGGTCCGGGTTGACTAAAGAAAATAGGAACGGGTATCCCGTAGGTAAAGTAAATCCCGGTAGGTTGGTAGAGCTTTTTGACTTATACCCCAATCTATATGGTGACCTGTCGGCCGGAAGCGGTTACAATGCGGTATCTAGAGATCCGGAATTCGGATATTCGTTTATTGAAAAATATCAAGACAGGTTATATTTCGGTACGGATATTTGTGCTCCCGAAAATGATATGAAGTTGTCATTTTGGCTCGATGACGCATTGAATATCGGGAAAATATCAAAAACCGCATATGAAAAAGTTTCGAGGATCAATGCACTTAAACTCATAAATAGGATACATTTTTAAAACTTGATTTTAAAAATGTACGCCGACCCGGGGACGCTCGACGCGGCCGAGATGTGTCGAATATCGATAATCAGAAAAATTTTATAAATAAGGAAGTGTATTATGAAGTACAGGGTATCACAGAAGATATTTTCATTAGGAGATAAGTTTACGATAAAAAATGAATTAAATACCGATTGTTATAATGTTGTAGGACAAATATTTTCTTTTGGAAACAAATTAAGGCTTTATGATATGGCAGGACGGGAATTGTTTTATATAGAGCAAAAATTGTTTAGGTTTCTACCGGAGTATTATATTTTTTCCGAAAATAATGAAGTAGCTAAAGTGCGAAAAGAATTTACTTTTTTTAAACCTGCATTTTCCATTACCAGCCGGTATGGCAATATTATTATTCAAGGTAATGTATTCGCACATGAGTTCACTATATCGGTTAACGGAAAGGTTATGGCAAGAGTGTCAAAAGAATGGTTCTCTTTCAGAGACAGTTATGGTGTGGATATTTCGGATGATTTGGATCATGCGTTTATATTGGCATTGATAATCGTTATAGACCAGACGCTTTATGATGGCAAGAGAAATTAAAACGAAACATCTTAATGGTTTAATTTATTTACGGAGGTTAATCATGAAGTTTGGAATTATTGGAGCTGCACATGGTCATATAACAAGTTTTGCCAATACAATGATAAAAAACGGTCACGAGTTTGTCGGTATATATGATCCTATATTAAACCGCACAAAAATTTATAAAGATAAGTATAAAATCCCTGTATATGATAAAGCGGAATATTTATTGGAACAAGGGATTGAGATAGTCGGTACTTCCGCGGTAAACAATATTAAAATTGATGTTATTGAAATGTGTTATCATAAAGGGGTGCACGTTATAGCAGATAAACCTGCTGTTGTTTCAAAAGATCAATATGACAGGCTTTCTAAAATCATATCAGACGGTAAAATCCAAATCGGGATGCTTCTGACACTGCGGTTCTCACCGGCATATTGTCAATTAAAGAAAATACTTGATCAAAACCAACTAGGAACCGTATTGTCTTATGGATTTCATAACCCCCATAATCTAAATCCCGACACCAGGGAAGAGTGGCATTTTTCAAGTGAACAAAACGGAGGCCTTATAATCGATTTATTGATCCATTGTACGGATTTGTTAAATTGGTATAACGCCGGTTTTGAAATCGAATCATGTACCGGAATTAAAGTAAAGTCTGTCTTGCCGGAAAAAGAGAGTTTTTATGATTATGCCGACGTTTTCTTAAAATCCAAAGACGGTATTTCGGCATATTTTAAGACCGGCTGGCTCATGCCTGAATGCTCCGGTGCCGGGGGCTACAAGACCATTGTAACCGGATCGAAAGGAATGGCAATAATTGATGAAAATGTTCTAAAGGTTTGTATTAATAATCAACCCTTTGAACAGGTAACTTGCGAAAAGGTAGACGGTGACCCTACAACGGATTTCCTTAAAGGTATAAAAGGTGAAAAACGTATTATATCCCACGAAGATATTTTGGCTGCAACAAAAATGACATTGGAGATGGATTCCGGCGTAACGGTACACAGGAAAGCGTAATGGAAATAAGAACATTTGGAATCTTTGCTCATGTTGATGCCGGAAAAACAACTTTAACCGAGGCAATCCTTCTTTATTGCAAGGCTATCAAAGCACAAGGAAGAGTAGATGAGGGAACTGCACATACCGACCGGTTGGAAATTGAAAAGAAAAGAGGAATATCTGTGCAATCATGTCCTGTAACGTTCATGCATAGAAATGTTCGATTTCATTTAATTGATACGCCGGGGCATTTGGATTTTACACACGAGGTGGAAGCGGCTCTTAAAGTAATAGACGGAGCGATCATTTTATTATCTGCAGTAGAGGGAGTGCAACCACACACACAAATCATCTTTGATGAGGTAAAAAAGTTTAAAATACCCACAATTATATTTATTAATAAGATTGATCGAATAGGTGCTTCGGTTGAAAAGACCGTTTTAGAATTAAAAGAGTCTTTTTCCGATAAAGTCATACTTATGCAAAATGTTTGCGAAGATAGTAACGGAAGCTTTCAACTTTTTGACAGATTATCGGAACCGACTGTTCATGATGATATTTTAAATGTATTATGTGATTTTGATGACATACTTTTAAACAAATACATAGAAGGTGATACCATCCGGTTCAAAGAAGTATCAACAACTCTAAATCATCTTACTAAAAAAGCCGATGTATACCCGATATATACAGGAGCCGCTCTATACGGAATAGGAATACCTCAATTAATAGAAGGAATTATTAATTATTTACCCGGACCTATCGGAGATATTAATAATCTCTTGTCAGCTGTGGTCTTTAAAGTTGAAAACCATAAAACCTTCGGTAGAATGGCTTATGTTAGAATTTATGACGGTCGTTTGGGTATAAGGCAGGAAGTGCGTTCCCCGGGAAATGATAAAATTTTTAAAGTAAATCAAATAAAAATGTTTAACGGCGAAAGGTTTATTGATACAGATAAACTTACACCCGGGGATATTGGTGCCGTATCCGGAATTTCCGGAATCAAATCCAAGGAACCCATAGGGGAGGGAAGCGGCGGTTACAGAACCGAATTATCCACAGGTGTCCCTGTAATGAGAGTAAAGGTATATCCTGTGGATGTCGGAAAAATTAATGAACTGTTATTTGCATTGCAAACTTTGAACGATGAGAATCCTGCAATGAACCTTGTATGGATCTCTGATAAAAAGGAATTTAATATTGATATTTTCGGTCCCATACAAGTAGAGATTTTAAAAAGTATACTGGAACATCGTTTTGGGCTTGACGTGGAATTTGGTTCTCCTGCTGTTATATATATGGAAACCCCTGTAAAAGAGGGAGAGGGTTTCGTAAGTTATACCATGCCCAAACCATGTTGGGCGGTTATTAGGTTTTTAATAAAACCCGGTGCGTTAGGATCGGGTGTAATATTTCATTCGGTTGTAAGGCATGATGTAATATTGTCAAGATATCAAAAGCAAATCGAGGAAGCGCTACCCATGGCTTTAAGCCAAGGAATATACGGTTGGAAAGTGACAGATATCGATATAACATTGATAGACGGCGAATATCATCCGGAACATACAAAAGCACCGGATTTTACTGTTGCTACGCCTATGGCTGTAATGGACGGTTTGAATAATATCGGAACTTATTTACTCGAACCCGTTTTATACTTTGACATAAAAGGACCGGAGACTTGTATAGGAGCAATAATAAAAAAGCTTACGGACATGAGATGTATTTTTGATTCTCCCGGTATAATTAACGGCCTGTTTTCAATCACAGGTGAAATGCCGGTGGCTACTTCAATGAATTTTCCTGTAGAATTCGGAATATTGACTCACGGTAAAGGGATAATTAAGACTAAGTTTTTAAAACGGCAAATCTGCTCTCCGGAATTGGGCGGTATATGTGAAAGGAGGGGAGTAAATCCCCTCGATCGGGCAAAATATATTCTAAGTGTACGTAACGCTTTGTAGTCGACCGAGTTTACAAAGTTTTTTTATCCAGGCATCTGTCATCCCAAGGTTGATTCAGACCTAAGCCCTTAAGATCGGCCACCTTGTTATTTTCTTCTGCGTCATATAACCTCCAGATGACTCTAAGACCCTGTAGACTTTCCGGTCCGTCGGTATTCGGTCTTTTACCGGTTCTGACACATTCAAAAAAGTGTTTATTTTCTTCGTTTGTATTTTTTCCGCTTCCGGGATCTTCAAAGACCAATTGGACATCATTTTTATTAAACTGTTCTCCGTACAGCTTACTGTGGATATAAATTTTCCGGCCGACCAAATCGGCTTCAATCATTCCGTTTCTGCAATGGGCATGTATACTGTATTTTAGTTTTGATCCTTTTGCTCCCCAAGTACCGAAATGATATCCCATGGCACCGTTTTCAAATTCCATCACCACATTACTCGTACCTTCCCGTTCCATCCATTCGGTACCGAAATTTCCACCTAAATGGTATCCTTTAACGGGATTGCCTAAAAACCATAACATCAAGTCTATGTAATGGCATCCGTGACTGAACAATTGTCCTCCACCCAATTTAACTTTGTCATGTACCCAGCTACCCGCTTCTCTTTGAGTATGCTGCTCTGTCCATATGGATACCTGAAAACAATCTCCCAACTCTTTTTTATCAATTAGCTCCTTGACTTTTATAACCACCGGATTATATC
>CAZJOD010000090.1:0-15620 GCA_964547525.1 uncultured Clostridiaceae bacterium | reverse complement strand
AACAGAGACGCTCTCATCAGAATAATCAGATCGTTTAAACCTGATGTTATTGTTACACATCGTTCTAACGATTATCATACCGATCATAGAAACACATCTCTTTTAGTGCAAGATGCATCTTTTTTGTTAAGGGTACCTTTAGTATGTCCGGATACGCCTGCATTAGAGTATTCTCCGGTTATTTTATACATGAGTGACGGATTTTTAAAACCTGTTAAATTTAATGCGGATCTTGTTGTCGACATCGAAGATGTAAATGATGATAAAATTAATATGATACATCTGCATGAGTCTCAAATATTTGAATGGCTGCCTTGGTTATCGGGAACTATTGATAAAGTGCCGACGGATGAGCAAGGAAGATTGGATTTTACACGAAAATGGATGGATGCTCGATATAAATCAATTTTAAATAATGACGTTTTAAAGGTTTACAAGGAAATATACGGTTTAAAAGCAAAAGAAAATATAAAATATGTCGAAGCTTTTGAGATTTCCGAATATGGCAACTCTATCACAGTGGAAGCATTGTGTTCTCTATTCACTATTAGATGAGTTCTTATTAAAGGGGGCGATATAATTAGTCTTAGTAAACAGATATGCGGACAGGATAGCTTGTAGTTTTATATATTATCCTAAAAAACTATCCGAGTATAAAGAATGTGAATACGGTATACTGTACTTTGATCCTAAAGTACCGGGGTCTCATATGATAAATCATGCTGTCATTACCGATTTAACAGGAAATATAGAGGATAAAATATACGAGGTGACAAAATTTTATTTGTATATGGGTTTGACTCCTGTTATATATACACCTTTTAGGATAAATGCGTATGAAAAAATGTTACAGCCCTTAAAAACATTCGGATATACCGTTGCAAGATATCCCGCCGGTGGTTTTTATTATTATCCCGGCCGAAAAAACGTTGATAAATATCCCATAGCAAAAAATATTGTAAGGATAAGGAATGCAGATCAAGAAATATTCAATCTTTTTGAAGGTGATGAAGGGAGTGAATATAATGTAGAAACTATAAAAAAACTCCTTCCGCATAAAGAGTTTTATTTATGGGTATTGTATGAAGGATCAAAACCCGCTGCAACAGCATCTGTCAATCTTATTGATCGATATGGATGCAGTGCCGTAGATCATGTGTATACATCTCCTGAATTCAGGAATAAAGGGTATGCGACAACTATTGTAAAGCATGCTGTAAATATGCATAACAAAGAGTCAAACAATCTTATTTTTCTATATGCGTATAAAGAACAGCCTATTAGAATTTATAAAAATATTGGATTTGTAAAAATGACAGATCGTCGTTTAGATTTTTGGAATGCATGGCGAATGTCATAAAATATGTTTTTACTATAAGTCACAAGTACGATGTATGACATTGTAAACGAAGTGATTCGTCTAAAGGAGTAATACCCGGTATTATAAAATATATAAAATACTGCAAACCCTTTAGTTTATTGCAATAAAATTACAGATTATAAGGATTAGGTTGGATTTATTTAAAATGGTTGTAATCATTGTAAAAACAATGAAGTATATATAACAGGGAGGCAAAATTATGAAACTGGCATTCATGACTTTTTCATGTCCTGAACTTACTTTGGAACAAGTACTTGCACTGGCCGAAAAATACGGTTATGAAGGTGTGGAATTTCGAACTGTATCAAAGCATAAACACGGTATAGAACCCTATATATCCCAAAAGGAGATTTTAGAAGCTAAAGCCGTTATAGATGCAAGTCCTGTAGAAGCCGTGGCAATCGCCACATCTTGCAAATTTGCGGACCCCGGAACAGTCGGTGAGAATATGAAAAGCGCCGAAGCGGCTATCGATTTGGCAGCGGCTCTTGAGATCCCCGTAATAAGGACTTTCGGTGGCGCGTATCCCGCCGATATTACCAAAGAACAAGCCATAGCTTGTTTGGTTGACTCCTACGGAAAATTAGGTGAATATGCACAAAAAAACAAGGTAACCGTTTGTTTTGAAACTCATGACAGTTGGTGCAATCCACATGATGTAGCTTCTATAATTAAACAAGTGAATAATGAGTATGTAGCGATTAATTGGGATATAATGCACCCTATAACTCACGGTCATAATATGGTTGAAGCCTTTGAAGCTGTAAAACCTTATATAAAACATGTTCATGTCCATGATGGTATACAGGATGAAACCGGGAAAAGGTTGTTGGCTCCAATTGGTACCGGATATGTAGACCATAAAATTGCACTTGATTGCTTAAAATCTATAGATTATAAGGGTGCAATTAGCGGCGAATGGATAAGCTGGGAACCCTATGAAATTCATCTGCCTCGAGAACTGAAAACATTAAGACAATACTTAGGCAAGTAAGAATAATATATAATTATTTACGTAAAGTACAGAAAAAATGTTGTATTTTGTGCTTAGTATATGCGGCATTTTGGTTATTTTGCATATTGCCAAATTAAAATCAATATAATATAATATTTATGATAGTGAAAAATATAAATGTAATATAACAATTTTTTAAATTTACGGATACGGGGGTAATGTGATGGGATTTTGGCTAAAACACAAACAGAAAAAATATAAGGATACATATATAATAGCAGTACAGGACTATTCGGACGAAAAGGTGAAAGCTTTGATATCCGGAGAAGAATATATGCCAAATAGGGAGAATGATTGTATAAACAGGCTGTTATCCAACATTATTGAAATATCAAATGTTAATTCCGCTAAGGATTTAAGATATTTTATTAGAAAACATGGTGTAAACAGAAATGTTGTTATATATCACTGGGACGGTTTGCGTTCAAGAGGGTATACCATTATGTTGGTGAAGTACACAGGCAAGCCTATTATTGAAGATATCTGTGACGGAAAGAAAATTGTTTTTCTTTCAAGACCTATGGGAATTAGTAAATGATTTGGGCTTTAATGATGAACCGGTTTGTGCATCCGAACAAAGGATGCACTTTTTTTGTCTATTTTTTCACAAAGATTATTTTTATACAAAAACATAATTAAATCGGAATATATTTTTTCTTGTTTAATGTATACAGTATTAACGGTTGTGTTCCAATATAAAAGAAGAGGGATGAGTATGTTCAATAAAAAAACTTTTAAACAAGGTGCTACGTTGCCTCACTTGAAAAATACAGCTCATGATGAAACAATTGAAATGCCCGCTCCTAAAAGGATAGTGGTACCGATGTTACAACATGTGGGGGCGCCTTGTGTTCCGGTAGTAAAAAAGGGGGACATTGTAAAAGTAGGCCAAGTGGTGGGAGATACGGACAAATTCGTATCTGCACCTATACATTCGGGTGTGTCCGGGCATGTTGTTAAAATGGATATTATTTTAACCTACAACGGAAATAACGTACCTGTTGTAATTATAGAATCGGATGGAAAAAACGAGATACATGAGGATATAAAACCTCCTGTAGTTAACGATCTCCCGGATTTGCTTAAAGCAATTAGGAATTCGGGACTTGTAGGCTTGGGTGGTGCGGGTTTTCCCACTCATGTAAAACTTGCATTACCTAAAGACACGTTTATTGACACTTTAATAGTTAACGCCGTGGAATGCGAACCGTATATAACCTCGGACTTTAGAGAAACGGTTGAAAATACACGTCATGTTATAAATGGAGTGCAGATATTAAAAAAATACTTAAATGTGCCTAATGTAATAATAGGAGTTGAGGATGATAAACCTGAATCAATATCGCTTCTAAGTGAAGTGACAAAAGATACGGGTATAAAAATACAACCTCTCGTAACCAGATACCCACAAGGCGCGGAAAAAATGCTTATATACGCGTTGACAGGTAGAAAAGTTCCTAATGGAGGGTTACCGTCGAATGTGGGAACAATAGTGCTTAATATAACGACTGTGTCTTTTATATCCCGGTATTTGGAAACAGGTATGCCTTTGGTGAAAAGAAGACTTACAGTGGACGGTTCCGCTGTAAATAAGCCCGGTAATGTGAAAGTTGTTTTAGGTACCTCCATAAGGGATGTATTGGACTTTTGCGGAGGATTGAAAGAAACGGCGAAAAAAATTATAATGGGCGGTCCTATGATGGGCATTGCCAATTATAACATTGATTTACCTGTGTTAAAACAAAATAATGCGATACTTGTTATGGGAGAAGAAGAAGGTGACATACCCGAAGAAAGCTCTTGTATACGCTGCGGCCGATGTGTAAGAATGTGCCCTATGTATCTGATGCCTCTATACCTTGACATGTTTTCTCGCAAAAAGGATGTTAAAGAACTCCGGAAATATCATATAACAGATTGTATGGAATGTGGGAGCTGCACTTACAATTGCCCTGCGAAACGTCACTTGATCCAATCTATAAGGATGGGAAAAATGCTGTTAAAAAAATCTGCGGAAGGAGTAAAATAATATGGAAAAGCACTTGCTTGTTACATCATCCCCCCACTTAAGGGATAAAATCTCAACAAGCAGAATAATGTTAGATATGATTATCGCATTATCTCCTGCGGCTTTAGTCGGAATTTATTATTTCCGTATTTCTGCCGCTATACTAATTGCGGTATGTGTCGCCTCTTGTGTCTTATTTGAATACATAGCCGTAAAAATCAGAAAGAAACCTGTTTCGATCGGTGATTTATCGGCGGTTGTTACGGGAATGTTGTTGGCATTAAGTCTACCTCCGCATTTTCCCATATGGATGGCTGTTTTAGGTTCTTTTGTAGCTATAGTTATTATAAAGCAGTTTTTCGGTGGTATAGGGTATAATTTTGTAAATCCTGCGCTGGGAGCTCGAGTGTTTTTGACTGTGTCTTTCGCACAAGCAATGACAACGTGGATAATGCCGGCAACCGATGTAATATCTACAGCCACTCCGTTGGCCGTTATTAAACAAGGAACAATACCTCCAAGTCTTTTTGACAACTTTATAGGAAATACCGCCGGTTGCATAGGTGAGACATCAGGTTTGGCTTTATTAATAGGTGGAATATGGATTTTAAGCAGAACGGTTATAACATGGCATATACCGGTTACGTTTATAGGAACGGTAGCGGCCCTGACATGGATACTGGGAGGAAACACACTTTTTACCGGCGATCCGCTGATGCATATATTTACGGGAGGATTATTAATCGGTGCGATTTATATGGCCACAGACTACACGACCACTCCTATGTCAAAAACCGGAGCCATAATTTTCGGTTTCGGCTGCGGACTTATAACATCTGTAATAAGATTATACGGATCATTACCCGAAGGGGTATCTTTTGCAATAATATTTATGAATATATTGGTACCTTTGATAGACAGGTATACGGTACCTGTAAGCTTTGGAGGTGTTAAGAAGAAATGATGGAAACGTTTAAACCCGCTTTAATATTGTTGACAATTTGCTTTGTTACCGTTGCAATGGTAGCGGCGGTCAATAGTTTTACGCAAGAGCAAATATCTAATATAAATAAAAAAGAAGAAGAAAGCACCATGAAAGAGGTTTTGCCCGGAGTCGATTCTTTCGATACTGTTGCACTTAATTATTTTGACGAAGATCGTAGGGTGACTTTGCACCATATGAACAAGGGGTTTAAGGAAGAGGAACCGATCGGATATGAATTTGTCACACAAACCATGGGTTACGCAGGAGCTATGACTATTATAGTCGGAATAGACACTCAAGGTAAAGTAACCGGTGTAATGCTAGGTGATAACAGTGAAACGGCCGGATTAGGAAGTAAGATTGGAGAAACGACATTTGTAAAGCAATTCATTGGTCGTGAAATATCAAACTTAACTGTGGTGACAGGTAAGCCTGCGTCGGCGGATAATGAAATAGATGCTGTAACATTTGCGACAATATCGTCAAAAGGGATGACCAACGCGGTAAATGCCGTTTTGGCGTATTATAATGAAATGATGAAGGGGGAGTGATCTTATGAAAATTGTTAATATATTAAAAAACGGTATCATTAGTGAGAACCCCATATTCAGGCTTGTTTTGGGCATGTGCCCTACTTTGGCTGTTACAACATCAGCGAAAAACGGATTAGGTATGGGTTTGGCAACAATGCTTGTTCTGATCGGGTCAAATACGGTTATATCGCTATTAAGGAAAATTATACCAAGCAAGGTCAGAATACCTGCTTACATAACCGTTATTGCAGGATTTGTCACAATTATTCAGCTATTAATGAAAGCATATGTACCCGCCCTGGATAAGTCTCTAGGGTTGTTTATACCATTAATAGTTGTTAACTGTATTATACTTGCCAGAGCAGAGTCCTTCGCCGCAAAAAACGGGCCCGCATTGGCAAGTCTGGACGGGTTGGCAAACGGCTTAGGTTTTACATTAGCTTTATTTCTTATCGGTACAATAAGAGAAGTTATAGGTGCAGGCTCATTTTTTGATATTCCGTTTTTACCCGATACGGCACAACCTGTTTTAATAATGATATTACCGCCCGGAGGGTTTTTGGCGGTTGGTTTGCTAATGGGGCTTATAAATAAGATAACGGATAAAACCAGTCCGGTTTTAAGCTGTAATACTTGTCCCATAAATTGTATTAATAAAACAGGTGTTAAGGAGGATACACAACAATGCGAGAGATAGTTACAATTATACTGGCAACAGTTTTTGTTGAGAATTTTGTGTTGTCCAAATTTTTAGGGATATGTCCCTTCTTGGGAGTATCTAAAAAATTATCGTCGGCATTCGGTATGAGCGGAGCGGTTATTTTTGTTATGACGGTAGCGTCCGCTGTTACTTGGCTTATTAATGAATATATATTGACAAATTTTAAAATGGGTTATTTGCAAACCATTTCATTTATTCTTGTAATTGCCGCTTTGGTTCAATTGGTGGAAATCGTATTGAAAAAATTTATTCCTTCACTTTATAAAGCGCTGGGAATTTTCCTACCTCTTATAACAACCAATTGTGCTGTTATGGGTGTGGCTATTTTAAATATCCGACGGGACTACGGATTCGGGCATTCTGTTTTATTTGGATTTTCCGCCGGAGTAAGTTTCATGCTTGCATTGATATTGTTTGCCGGTGTAAGAGAAAGATTAGAACAATGTGATGTACCGAAATGCCTTCAAGGATTACCGATAGCTTTGATATCGGCTGCTTTCGTATCTATGGCTTTCATGGGCTTCAGCGGACTTTTTGCAGGTTAAAAAGAAGGAGGTATAACTGTGTTTAATACAATATTTCTTCCGGCGATAATTATAGGCGCATTAGGATTATTGTTCGGATTAGGTTTATCAATCGCATCTAAAAAGTTTGCATTAAGCGGCAGCGACGAGCGCATAGATCAAATTGTAAATATACTTCCCGGTGCGAATTGTGCCGCTTGTGGTTATACGGGATGTGCAGCATATGCGGCTGCGGTTGTCAATGATAATGAGAAATGTAATTTGTGCTCTGTAGGAGGAGACGAAGTTCTAAAAAACATAACGGAAATAATGGGAGTGGAAGAATCGGCATTGTCTCGTAAAGTTGCCAGAGTTATGTGTGACGGACATACCGACGCTGCAAAATTAAAATATGATTACAACGGAATAACTACTTGTAGTGCCGCAACTCAGCTGCATGCAGGTCATTCCGCGTGTAGATACGGTTGCTTGGGCTTCGGTGATTGCATAAAAGCATGTCCGGTTGACGCTATAGCGTTACAAAACGGAGTTGCAAAAATAATTCCTGTTAAATGTGCAGGATGCGGTGTTTGTGCTGAAATTTGTCCGAAGGGCATTATAAAAATTTTGCCGGCTGACAACCATCATTCTGTAATATGTTCAAATACGGATAAGGGTGCGGAAGTCAGATCGATTTGTAAATACGGATGTATAGGTTGTACGAAGTGTATAAAAGTATGTGAACAAGGGGCAATATCCATGTCCGGCAGCTTGGCTGTAATAGACCCTGAAAAGTGTACTAATTGTGGAGCGTGTGTTGGATGTTGTCCGGTTCATGCCATTCAAGAGGTCGTTTATAACCCTTGCTTGAGAATAAAGTAGATAAATCAATATAAAAAAGCCCGTTTATAAAAAAGCGGGCTTTTTTTATTGGGATAAATAATCGGTGAGTCTGCAAAAATCCATATTTTAAGTTTTAGACCTTAAAGTTAAAGCTTTAAAAAGAAAAACCGGAATTTTTATCATTCTTTTTATTCTGGCCGGTTGCTTAATCAAGCGGTAAAACCATTCGAGATTCAACTTTATGAAAATTGACGGCGCTCTTTTTACAACCCCTGCCAAACCGTCTATAGTTCCTCCTACACCCATTGCGACTTTAACCTTTAAAAGATGTTTATTTGCATCGATCCATTTTTCCTGTCGTGGAGCTCCTAACCCCACGAACAGTATATCAGGCTTTAATTTATTAATTTTGTTTATAATCTCATCCGACATAGAATCTTCAAAGAATCCGTGATGTGTTCCGATAACATTAACATTCGGATTGAAGCTTTTAATATTTTCAACAGCCAATTCTGCAATTTTGGGCTTTGCTCCTAGTAAAAAAAATGTTTTACCTTTAAACCTGACATCTTTTAGAATATTTAAAACCAAATCATATCCGGCTGTTTTTTGTCTGACGGGATTTTTCACCAATTTTGAAGCCAGAACAACACCTGCACCGTCCGGAATAACCAAATCTCCTTTGTTTAAAATAACTCTAAAGCTTTTGTCTTCAAGCGCGGTCATGGCAATTTCGGCATTAGGTGTATAAACTGTCTTCAAAATTTCGCCGCAGGTAAAATCATATACGGTATCAATGGCTTCTTGTATTGTTACATCATCTATATTCAACCCCATGATATTTTTTTTCATATTCTCAATCCTCCATCAGCTCAATCGCTAACTTGGCATTAAACATACTCTTTTCAGTTAATACACCCTTACGTTCACTTAATATTTCTTTGATCTTTTCTTTGTTTTGAAGAGCATTTTCAACGATAGTATTTAGCTTTTCCGATTGTAAATTACCAATCGAACCTGCACAATAATCGCTAAGTCCGATATAATGCAAAAACCAATCCACTTTAGGCTCATATGCTATGCCGACCATGGGAATATTTTTTGCAGCGGCGAAAATTAATGAATGCAACCTCATTCCCACAATAATTTCGGTCGCAGAGATTATACCTATAGTTTCTGAAACGGTATATTTTTCTTTTACAAGATAAGACTCGCATTCCATTTTACTCATTATTTCCAAACTTATTTTGCAGTCGTCTACATATTTGTGCTGCATGGGTATGAACAAAGGAAGCAAATCATATTTATCGTATAAAAAGTCTGCCAGCCGGGCTATTACCGATATATATTTCTTTCCGTAACCGTTCCAGAAACGCATTGAAAAACCGACATATTTTTTGTTAATGGGAATCCCTTCCCGTTTTAAAATTTTCTTGGTTTCATGTAGTGATATACCTGTACAGGTGATTGCCGGATCTGCTGTAACCAGGATTTTAGGGTTTACTATATTCATTTTATATAGTTCTTGCAATGAATTTTCTTCTCTTAAAGTAATAATATCAACATTGTTTAAAATATTACCGGTTAACTTCTTATTTATTTTTTTATTTATAGGTTCGATACCGCCGGCATATAACATTGTTTTCAGTTTCATTTTTTTTGCAAGGTACATCAGACCCAGATAGTATAATAAAGAACGTGTACTTGTACTGTCTTGAATAAGCGTACCCCCACCGTAAGCGAATAACTTTGCATTGCGTAAAGCTTTTATAACCTTGAAAATATTGAATCTGTTTATTGCATTAATACAGTTTACAGCTTTAGTTTCATTAGGATTTTTTGATAGTGCCAGTATTTTGATGTCCGGTTTATAAAATTTTAAATTATCGCATATGGAAGATAAAAGAGCGTCGTCTCCAATATTATTAAAGCCGTAATATCCGCTTAAAACACAGTCGCATGTTTTTTTCTTTGAAAGATTGGTACATCGCGATAAGATTTTATTATATATTTCTAACTGAGATTCACACATTTTTTTCAAAGAAAAATTTTCAGCGGCCTTCTTAAAAATTTTATTTCCCATCTCTGTTCGCAAATTCGGGTTCGCGGCCAGATCAAGCAAATAATTAGATAACTCCCTTTCATTTCCGGGAGTAAATAAATACCCGTTTTCTCCGTGGGTTATTAGATCGGGAATACCTCCCACAGCCGAACTCACAGTAACTTTTTTATACTTGACTCCCTCAAGTATGGAATAAGGAAAGCTCTCGCTGATGGATGTCAAAACACTTATATCGGTTACAGCTATAAGTTCGAAAGGATCGTTTAACCATCCGATAAAAAAAACAGTATCGGATAGACCTAAATTTTTGGTTAAAGATGATAAATATTTCATTTGATCCCCGTCTCCACCTATTACAAATTTCACATGAGGGTTACTACTTTTAACAAATGCGGCGGCTTTGACTAAAGTATCTATACCTTTAACCGGATCAAGACGTGCGGCTATCCCTACAATTACATCATTTTCAGATATTTTTAAAGAATATTTCCTCAAGAGATTCTCTCTTTTATATTCTTTCACAGGTGTGTCAAAATCAATACCGTTATAAACCGTAAATATTCGTGAGGAATCGAAATCTCTTTCTATAAGCATCTTTTTAAATTGATTCGAAACACCAATATGGTAATCGATATGACGTAATGCTATAGAATTCACTGTACCGTATGATATCCGTTTTAAGGTGCTGTGCAAATAATCCAATTTATAATCACTGTGAACTGTTGTCACAGAAATAATTCCGGTTCTTTTTTTTAAAACCGTAGCAAACATGTTTGCTTTTGCGCCATGTGAATGTATAATCTGATATTTCTCTTCTTCTATTATCTTTTGTACTGTCTTAATATCTCGAATTATATTTCCGGATTTAACAACATGTAAATTTATATCCATTTTTTCCGCATCGTCGGAAAATGCACCGTAACGCAAACTTATAAGCTTTACATCAATATGCTTACTCAATTCTTTTACTAATGAAAGAACATGTGCTTTTGCTCCACCGATGTCACCACCGCCGATAATATGAAGAACTTTCATGAAATGCCCTCTTAATATAATAATCCGTATAATGACGCTATTATATCATACAGTGCCGGGAGTGCAAACATTTATTGTGAAGGAATAATTACTGTTAAAATATTACACATTATAGTTTGTCATTCATTAGAGATAGATGCATGATTTCACTGTAATAACCCATTTACTTCCATTTATTGTGTGTGAGAGTGCATCGGTACCGACTATGGCTGGAAACACCTTCATTAATGAATAAAATTGTGCTTTAGAATCATATATCTATTCGAGTTCGAGTGTAAATTTATACGTTAAAGATACTGAAACCCTTATTAAAAGCGGGTTACATATTTCATAGTTATGCATACTATCTAAAAAAAAATAGTTTTTTTTGTTTACTTTAGTACCGGTTATTCATGGTCGGACATGGTATATTATATATGCTAGGCTTAATAATATATTTTTATATTGCGCAGGAGGTACATAATGGCTAGTGTAAAACTTAAGAATGTTTACAAAAAATATGAATCCGCTCATGGCGGCGTTATGGCCGTTAATGATTTCAATTTGGATATCGAAGACAAAGAGTTTTTGATTTTGGTAGGACCTTCCGGATGCGGAAAAACAACCACATTAAGAATGGTTGCCGGTCTTGAAGAAATCACAGCCGGTGAAGTGTATATCGGAGATAAGTTAATTAATGATGTGCAACCTAAGGATAGAGATATTGCGATGGTTTTCCAAAACTATGCCTTGTATCCTCACATGACGGTTTTCGATAATATGGCATTCGGTTTGAAGTTAAGAAAAACACCGAAACATGAGATTAAAAAGAAGGTTTATGAAGCTGCAAGAATTCTTGAAATAGAACATTTATTGGATAGAAAACCTAAGGCTTTGTCAGGTGGTCAACGCCAGCGTGTTGCTTTAGGACGTGCAATTGTTCGTGAACCTAAGGTATTCTTGATGGACGAACCTTTATCTAATCTTGATGCTAAATTAAGAGTACAAATGCGTGTTGAGATCACACGTTTGCATCAAAAATTAAAAACAACCATCATCTACGTTACCCATGACCAAACCGAAGCTATGACAATGGGTACTCGTATCGTTGTTATGAAAGACGGTTTTATTCAACAAGTTGACAGCCCGCAGGTATTATATGAAAAGCCGGTTAACGTATTCGTAGGCGGATTTATCGGAAGCCCTCCCATGAACTTTGTTAAAACGACAGTAAGAAAATCTGAAAAGGGAATTTCGTTGAATTTTGGAGATGTAGAAGGCAGTGTATTGAAAAACAGAGCACAAGCTGTTGAAGCTAAAGCAATTAAACCCAGTACTATATATTTACCCGCTGAAAGAGGAGCGAAACTTGAAGAACTCGGTTATGTAGACAAAGAAGTAATTTTAGGTATACGTCCCGAGAATATTGAAGACCAACCCTCTTCGTTGCAAGAATTCCCTGACGCCATAGTGGACGGTATTGTCGAAGTTAAAGAAATGCTAGGTGCCGAAACATTATTATACATAAAGGTAAGTGATGTAGATTTCACAGCACGCGTCGACCCGATTAACAAATTTAAACCGGATGACGAAGTTAAATTGGTGTTTGATCCTACTAGATTACATGTATTTGATGCTAAAACCGAGAAGGTATTACCGGTTTAATGACCGTATATTAAAAAGGGCTGTTATTTACAGCCCTTTTTATATTTTTGAGGATATATTTTTAAAACATGATTTAAAAATGTATCCTATTACCTGTTATATTAATTAATTATAATGAAATGTAATGAAATGTATAAAAATCGGCAAATACTTAATTATTTGCATCTTTTTTACGGTATGGTATAATCTATAAATAATAACGATTTATACGAATGAAAGGTTTGACTCTTATGCAATCGTATCAAGATTTAATTTCGGAAGTCATAGATATTATAGATGATGAATTTGGCATTATAGATTCGGAGGGGATTGTATTGGCCTGTTCCAACCCGGATAAAATAGGATCCGTCATATCTGATACGGTTATTGAAACTCTTATGCAATCCTCCGATAAGATTTTAATCGTAAATAAAACTTATTATTGTAAAGTATTGTTCGCTCAAAAAATAAATGTTTTCGCTTATATAAGGTCTGATACGGAACAAGCGGTTAAGCTGCTTGAGTTATTTTCGGTCAATGTATCTAACTACTATCAATTTTGTTTATCAAAATTTGATCGTGCTTCATTCTTTAGGAGTATAATTTTTGAAAATTTATCAGAACAAGAAATATTTAATAAGGCAAGGGAAATGCGTATTACCATTGAAGCTCACAGAATAGTTTTCAACATATCGGTACCCGGGGTTGATGACAATGCTTGTCTTAGTGTGTTAAAAAATATGTTCCCTGACAGAACACACAATACTATATTCAAAATCGATATTAATAATTATTTATTGGTCAGAAATGTTAAAGATAATGAAAAAAGCGGATTGGGTATTGAATTGGCCAACATGATCAAAGATACGGTCAGTGCGGAGCTAATGGCTGATACAAGGGTGGCGATAGGAACGGAAGCTTATACATTGCCTGATTTGAAAAAATCATATCAAAATGCTGTAACCGCAAATATTGTAGGTAATATTTTTGAAGGTAAGGAAAGAGTTGCGGACTATAATAAACTGGGAATAGGAAGGTTGATTTATAAACTGCCGGAGGAATCTTGTAGAATTTTTCTTGAAGAGATATTTCCAAATAACTCATACAAAGATTTTGATGAAGAAATGTTTAAAACTATAGAAGGCTTACTGGAATGTAATTTTAATATTAGCAAAACAGCCGAAGTGCTGTTCGTTCATAGAAATTCTGTTATTTACAGGATTCAGAAAATACACAAATTGACGGGTCTGGATGTCAAAAATTTTAATGATGCGGTTGTATTTAAGCTTGCGATTTTAGTTTCTAAATATCTATCCTATATTGATAAGCAAAAAACATAAAAAAATGTATAAGTAATGTGAAGTTTTTGTAACAAAAAGACTAAATTATTGATGTGTTAAATAAAAGAGTGTATAATGAAAACATCCGGGTTTTGCCGGGATTTTCATGTTATTTACGAAATCAGATTAATTTTCTTATAGATATAAGGGTTTACTAATAAAAACGGTCGGGGTGTATTATATAGATGATAGAAATGCAAAACGTTACAAAAGTATATGAAAACGGTGCCATGGCACTTGAAAATATTAATATGTGCATAAAGCCCGGCGAATTTGTGTTTTTAATCGGTCCTAGTGGATCAGGTAAATCAACTTTAATAAAAATCCTGATGAGAGAAATAAAAGTGACAAACGGTGATGTAACTGTAAACGGTCGTGATGTTTCATCTATGCATAGAAGTGAGATACCCTATTTAAGGAGAAGCATGGGAGTAGTCTTTCAAGATTGTAGGTTACTTGAGAAAAAAACGTTATATGAAAATGTAGCGTTTGCCATGGAAATTATAGGTACATACAAAAGAGAAATTATTAGAAGGGTTCCTGCAGTTTTGTCTCTTGTGGGTCTTAGTGATAAAAAGGATTGTTACCCCTGGCAGTTGTCAGGCGGCGAACAGCAAAGAGCCGCTTTAGCCAGAGCTATTGTTAACAAACCTATGCTTTTAATTGCTGATGAGCCCACAGGAAATTTGGATCCCGAAACATCTTATCATATTATGAGTCTGTTAGAAGAAATAAATTCACGAGGCACTACCGTTTTAATTGCTACACATGATATTAACATGGTGAATAAAATGAAGAAGAGAGTTATTGAGCTTTCACATGGTAACATAATACGTGATGTCAACGGAGGTATGTATAGGCATGAAGCTTAACATGGTAGGAACGATTATAAAAGAGGGGTTAAATAACATATTCAAAAATAAGGTTATGTCGGCCATTTCTTTAATGATGGTTCTGATCACGTTAGTATTGGCGGGTTTGTCGGCTATTATAGTCGTTAATCTAATGTATAACGGTGAGAACATGAAAAGCATCCCCGAAATTGTGATATATTGTGATCCGAAGTTAGATGGTGAGAGTACCGACGAAATATATAAAAAGTTGAGTAAAATGGAGGGAGTAACCGATATTACCGTTGTAACAAAAAAAGACGCTTATAATAAAGCAAGGGAAATGTTGGGAAATAGTGCACGTTTATTGGAAGGTTTCGATGAGAATATATTTCCGGTGTCCTTTGTTTTAAGGTTACAGGATGCAACGGTTTCTGAATATTTATGTAAGGCAAGCCTTGAAATTCCCGGTGTTTATAAAGCCGACTATTCTCAAGAGGCTGTTTCTATTATAACAAAACTGAACAGTTGGATGAAAGTTATAACACTGGTGTTATCTTCACTTTTGGCTTTTATTGCAGTAACAATTATTTCAAATACCGTAAAACTTACCGTTATGGCACGTAGAAAAGAAATCGCGATTATGAAATATGTAGGTGCTACGGAGGATTTTATAAAGTGGCCTTTTATTTTGGAAGGCATGTTACTGGGTATGGTGGGAGCTGTAATCGCCATTTTCTT
>CAZJOD010000089.1:0-15702 GCA_964547525.1 uncultured Clostridiaceae bacterium | reverse complement strand
AGTAAAATGATCACCGCTCCGATACTTACAATATGGACCGGATTTTTTAATAGACCGGTGAAAACTTCTATAGTTTCAGGTTTAAACAAAGCGGTTTTACCGATTACAAAAGCGGCAGCGACTATAAGCCCTGTAATGACAGGACGAATACCGTAAAAAATCATTATTTTTTCAGGATGCTTTTTATATTTATAGAACAAATTTGAAACTAAGAATATTAGTATCAAAGACGGTAAAGCAACACCTACTGTTGCAGCCATTCCACCTAACAAGCCGGCTGTTTTATATCCTACGAATGTAGCAGAGTTTACAGCAATAGGACCGGGTGTCATCTCGGCAATGGCAATTATATTCGACAATTCATCTACCGTCAACCACCCGTTTTTTGTTATCTCTCTCTCTAGCATGGGGATCATTGCATATCCCCCTCCAAAGCTAAACAGTCCGATTTTTGCAAATGTCAGCATAAGCTTTAATATAATCATCTTGCATCTTGTTCCTTTTCTATTATTCTACAAGCTTTTTTGGGAAACAGATGGTAAACAGCCGTCCCGGCAACACCACCTAACAAGATTGTGAATATTGCATTCACCTGAAAAATTAATATCAACGTCACTGTCAAGCCAGTAAGTATTATGCTTAAAAGATCATGTATGCACACTTTGCCGACTTTTACGGCCGCCATAATGATTAAAGCTACAACCACAGGTTGAATCCCCATAAAAGCGGCTTCAACCACCGGGTTCTTATCGAAGCGTATAAATAAAGCGGCAATAATCGATATGATTACCAAAGAAGGAAGAACTACTCCGCAGGTAGCCGCTACAGCTCCTTTTTTACCGGATAAATTATAAACTATATATTTATTAGAATTTATAGCTATTGCTCCGGGTATCGCCTGAGACATCGCAAATATATCGACAATATCTTCTTTATTAATCCATTTCTTTTTTTCACATATTTCTTTTTCTATCATAGGAATCATGGCAAAGCCCCCACCAAAAGTAAACGAACCTATTTTGAAAAAAGTAAGAAATATATTGAAAATAGATTCAAAACAACTAATCCTATGTAATTTTGAATTACTACCTTCATTATCTGAACCGGTATATCCGGATAGTGACCTTTTATAATTAAAACTTTTCAACAAACAACCCCATCTTTCACTAATTACCATATTGGTAAAAAGATATATTGTTAATTATTCCTCAAACTCTCATAACCGCATAAAAAACTAGATTAATTGTGATTATTCATTTCAGGTCGATGGATTTATAGAATAATTGCAGAAAGATCTTTTTTCAATAATCAATTACCTTTTTACCATTTTATATTATATCGCCTTTTTACCGTTTTGGCAAGAAGTAATTTTATCTTATTTGATTTTATACCGGAACATATTAATAATTTCAAATATGCTTACGAATAGGATACATTTTTAAAACTTGGTTTTAAAAATGTACGCCGGCCCGGGGGCACTCGATGCGGCCACGGGTCTTATTAATAGGATACATTTTTAAACTCGTTTTTAAAATGTATCCTATATTAATTATTAATTGTTTTATTCTTCTTTTACAGTGAAATCAAACTAACCTTTGCTTATGTACAATCATAAATCAGTAACCCTCATTAAAGTCCACTGTATTTATTAGTTCTTGATTCTTTGTATACCTTATTAAGTTATATAAGAAAATATCAAAACATCTATTTATACTTGTAGGTGAAAAGCCCGAAGTGTGAGATGTTATTATTACATTAGGAAGGTACCATAAGGGGCTGTCTTTTGGCAACGGTTCCGGATCGGTGACATCAAGACCGGCACCGGCGATTTTATTTTCTTTTAATGCATTGATCAAAGCGTTTTGATCAATAGAGGACCCTCTACCTAAGTTGACAATAAATGCATTTTTCTTCATCCTGTTGATTCTCTCTGAAGATAAAAATCCTTTTGTGTGTACTGTGTTAGGCAAAGCCATGACAATAGCATCTGAATTTTCTAGCAAAATATTTATATCTTGTTCACTATAGAGCTCATCTACATATTCAGGTTTTTCCGATACATGTCTTTTTACGGCGATTACTTTTGCACCTAATGCTTTACATCGTTTTGCCGTCTCACCACCTATGTCACCTAACCCTATAATCCCTACCGTCGATCCGAAAAAGTCCCTTGTATTTCCAAACCTTTCCCATCTTGCAGCCATACCGTTTCTTACATGTAAGTGCAAGTTTCTGTAAAAAGCCAGAATCAAACTGACAGCATGCTCTGCCATAGGTTTTCCGAATGTCCCGGTAGAAGTAGTCAAAATTGTATTCCTGTTTGCATAAATGTTTTTATCTGTATAACGATCGGCTCCCGCACTCGGTAAGTGAAGCCATTTTAAATAAGGGGCATTTTTTAATATGTCAACATTTGGCCATCCGAATATAATTTCCGCCGATTTTATTTGCTCTTCGGTTACATCTTCACTTTTTACGGTTACTATTTTGTATTCTCCGGCAACACTGCATGCTCTATCCAATTGTTCTTTTGTAAAGAGAAACGGTGGTGATAGCATGATTAAAATATTTTTCATATCGCTCATAAAATTCATGTTATAAAAAATCTAATGACAATTTGTATAAATATTTGCCTGTAAAGACTCTGCTATTATCATTTTAGTGCATTATGTTAATATGTTCTATTTATTATGTTGTTATCAGAGTCAATAGTCTGCCAATATCTATTAAGCATTGATCTTTTATAACATCCTCCTTTCATTAGTTTTAAATTTTATTGATATTTCTAAATAAAATACTCTATTTTATTGCAATAACCAACGATCATTGAACCGGAGTTTTAAATTTTAATGGTGAAGTTTAATCGGTATCGGTACACTGTGGGTTCAAAGTAAGTAAATTATTGCAGTAATGTTAATTAATATATCGTCATTTATAACGCTTGCTCATTGATTTTCATCTAAAATTGTAAACAAATCTTTTAATTTTGTTAAATAATCGAAATCACTGACTTTCCGACCTGACAAGAAATATTCAACATTTCCGGACCCCTCCGAAACATTATTGTTCATATCTAAAACCCGTTTTAAATTCCTGATAGTACCTTCGTTACCGTCTAAAATTTCCATATCCGCAGGCAGTAATCTGCGTAACATGGAATAATAATACGGATAATGAGTACAACCCAAAACAACTGTTTTGTATTTCGATAAATCATATAAAGACAAAACACCATTTAAATAATCTTGAACGTTTTGTGAATAAAATTCAAAATGTTCCGCATATACAACCAACTCAGGCAAAGGTAAATAATCGACTATATGACTGTTATCAACTTTCTCAACTAATTTTTTGAACTTCTCCTCTTTAAGAGAAAGCTTTGTAGCAAAAACAAGAACCCTTTTATTTGATCCGGAGGTTTTCTCTACCGCCGGTTTCACAGCAGGTTCCATACCGATTACAGGAAATGTATACTTATTTCTCAGATCTTCAATTGCAACACTTGTAGCCGTATTGCAGGCCACAACAAGAGCTTTTATACCTTGTGAGACAATGAATTCTACAGCGTTACAAACATGAGTTTTAACCTCTTGTTTACTTTTTTCTCCGTACGGTACATGATCGGTATCGGCATAGTAGATATAATCTTCCATTGGAAGCATTTTTAAGGCTTTATGCAAAACCGTAATACCACCGATTCCCGAATCAAAAAAACCAATCCGCATATTTTCCTCCATTCTCATTTTGATGCTTTTTTTATTTTACAGTCAAAATGAGTAATTGTAAAGATTTCATCATTTGCATATATAAAAATTATATCCTTTATAATCATGTTTAATCGGTAAAAATATATATGATTTTTCTGTAATTATTTTTCCGCAATAAACACACCGATATTGAACCTAAGTTGTAAAACCGGTTCCCGGCAAGTGAGTTATTGCGGTGAAATCATAATGTATACTATAAAATCTAACTGCATGATAAAGCGACAGTAATTATACACCCTCAAAAATAACCGGTCACCTCTACACAAAAAAGCTAATATCAGGTTAACTTGCAACATTGAACAGGTAATGCTATAATCGGTTCTGATTCTATAAAAACAGTGCATTTTTAAAAAATGTTACAGGAAGAAGAGGATATGGGCAACGTTAATACTCAGTTTTTATTATCTATGCTGATAATAGCCATAGGATACTTTTGTAAAAGAATAAAGCTTGTAACCGAAAAAGACGGTGAAGGTATTGCAAAGGTCATATTCAATCTTTCGTTACCTGCTCTTGTTATAAAAACTTTCAGTGTGATGACAGTGGAAAAATCTTTGATATGGCTCCCGGTAATAAATGTCATGTATGGCTTTTTCATATTGTTGGCAGGAATTCTAATAATAAAAGATTCCCATCGTAAAACAAGGGGAATGATGCTATATTTGTTGCCGGGCTTTAATATAGGCTTATTCGCATATCCGCTGGTTGAAGCCGTATGGGGCCGAGACGGCTTGAAGTATTTTGGTATGTTTGATATGGGAAATGCAATAGTGTTATTCGGGCTGTGTTATATTACGGCAGGATTTTTTTCTGCGGAAAATCAGAAAACAGATTTTAAAAGCATATCCGGAAAGCTGATCCGTTCGGTACCTCTGATGTCTTACATAATAACATTGGTTCTTAATCTTTCGGGAGTCGGCTTCCCTGTTGTTATTGTTAATATATGTGATATTTTATCCAGAGCTAATATGCCGTTATCTTTATTACTTTTAGGTATATATCTTAGTTTTTCATTTGAAGCCGGATATTGGAAAAAGATAGGCAAAGTTCTTGCAGTTCGTTATATTTCAGGTGCTGTAATTGGTATTATTCTATATTTCATTGTTCCCTTTGAGCCATTGTTTAAAGTAACCCTCCTTTTGGGATCATTATTACCCATAGGTATGGCTGTTATTCCATATTCTGTACAATTTGATTACGATCGGCGTTTTGTAGGCACAGTAACCAACCTGACCGTAGTGATAAGTTTTGTGATAATGTGGATCATTATGAATCTGGGCTTGGTATAATGCTTTTGTTTTTTAGTGTATTAAATTCTAAAGCTATGTAATTTCATATTGCCGCTTTATATATAGGCAATTCTTTCAAGACAGAGCCGGTTTCTTTGAAACCGGCTTTCTTTAATCCCTCTATTACGAATTTATTTTTCATAAATAAATCCCATATGAATCCTGTTCTGTAATTATCTATCATTAATAACGATATTCCTTTATCTATACCTATAAAGTCTGATGCAAACCAAGTAGGAGTCACATCAAGATTATATGCGTCTTTAAATCCGTATTTACCCCAAAGCATAGGATAGTTTCGGTAAAAAGATTCCATAACCGCCATAGATTCTTTAGGTGTAAACACTATGGATCCTATTGATGCACAAGGACTGACTGTCCCGTCATTACCGGTATCGGTTGAATTTGTCATTCTCGGCGGCGCACCGTACGCTCCGCTATATCCGAAAGGTCCGTCACAAGCGGTAAGTCCCCACGAATCCGTGCCGAATGTTTTAAATTTCGAAGCATTGTCTATGCAGTATTGTCTTGCGGCTTTAGTGGCAATAACCGAGTTTTCCCACCAATCCACACCGTATTTATCGGTCTTATTTCTTAAATCGTACCAGGCATGAGAAAACTGATACGTAAAAAGCGCTCCGGTAAATGAACATATAATCCCGTCATGTTGATTATATTTACCCGGATCTCTTGAAAAATCATAGAACATATCGGGGTTAACAGGATATGTTGGTGATGCGAAAGCTAAAAAGTACGCCATGAATTGTTCGGCATAACTGTCCCAACTTCCGAAAAAACCTTCTTCAGGAGAATAGCCTAGATAAAACATATTCCTTTTTTTATCTCTGAACCATTCCCAATTCATCCTTTCATAAAGCGTCTGCATTTTTACCATTATTTCACCGCCGAAATATTCACCTGCGGTAATTGCTCCACACAATAATATAGCTGTATCTATAATTGAAACTTCGCACTGCCATATTCTTTTACCTGTTAATATGTCAAGAAAATGATAAAAGAAACCGTTTATGTGTTCAACATTATTTATCAGACTTGACATTGTCCCTAAAACTCTCTCATATGCCTCATCATAAGATACCCATCCCCTTTTGGTACCTATTACAATTGCCGTTAACCCGAATCCTACCGCTGCAATACTACAGACTCGCGGATTTGAAGGCGCCCTATCCCTTATTAATCCGTATCCGGGACTTTTACGGTCACAATTAGCCTCATGCCAAAAATAATCAAAGCTCTTTGTGCTTTCGAGCTCCAGTAAATCCTCAATATAAAAAGTACTCATTATTTTCCCCCATAAAAGCATAAAAAAGCCCAAGTATTTTGGTATTTACTCAAGCTTTATTCATATTTGCGGTTGTTCGTCACGTCAAATATTTTCTTTCTATATAATATATGATCATTATACTTTACAGGTTCCATCCAGTCAACAGGTAGGTTTTGCCGGTAATTTCGTTATACTTTCATTAACCCCGGGTGGTTACCGGTTAAGCAAACACCGCCTAATGTAGTAACCTTAAAAGTATTTTCAACACCTACCATTCCGACACCCTTTATTCCCTTTTTAGGTTCCAAGGCAAATACCATATTTTCTTGTACCGGTTCTATAAACTTATCGGCGATTACCGGTAGTTCATCCATTAACAATCCTACTCCATGACCTAAGAACTTAACTTTTCTTTCTTTGTATCCCATGAAGTTATTAAGAAAATCCGCATCCAAGCCGTTCATAATATCGTTATATATATTAGCCGGTATTTCTCCCGGTTTTAAC
Source organism: uncultured Clostridiaceae bacterium (assembly GCA_964547525.1). GTDB lineage: Bacteria > Bacillota > Clostridia > JAAYHZ01 > JAAYHZ01 > CAZJOD01. The sequence continues at coordinate 8,854 of CAZJOD010000089.1, read as the reverse complement.
CTGCCGGCTATCTCATATTGAATGTCTCGACACTTATTATGTGCGGCAATCACTTCTCCGGGGAGAGATTTGCCAAACATATATGTCATTGTCTTGTCGGTTTGATACCCTTCGTAACCACACCCAACATCCACAAAAACCAAGTCACCGTACTTTAATTTATTATCTCTGCTGCCTAACAAAGGCGCAGCTTGACTGATGCCGAAATGTCCTCCCGGGCCGTTAAAATACGTGGGATAGATGGATGATTCGCCAAAGCATATATGTCCTATTCCAATTTCGGTATCAAACATACCGAAACGAACAGTTCCCTGATGACCCTCAGAGATCATCACATCATATATTTTAACAGCTAATTCCGCTTCACTCATTCCCTCTTTGAGCAAGCCCGGAACCAGATCTTCCAAAACTTTAGAATGGATTTTTCCGCAATGTTCGGTTAAACTCAATTCATACGAGCTCTTAACGGCTCTGACAGCCGAAATTTGCATATCCAGAGGTTTTATTTGTTTATATGGAAAATACTTTTGAAACCTTTGTAAAATCGAAAATGTAACAACCTCGGTTTCTATATAAACAGTATCAGGAAAAGGTAAAATTATACCGGCAGCCGCATCACGATACGTATCCATAGGTTTTATATTATTAAATAACGATTCGGTTACCGCCCTTTCGTAACTTCGTCTCACCCAATAAACAGGTTCTTCTTCCCGTGGTATTAACAACATACCATCTTGCATAGTTCCTGTAAAATAATATTGGTTTATCTTACTGAATATTACAGCTATTTGCCAATCAGGATAGTCACTGCACATTTTTTGTTTGAATCGGGTCATACGTGATTTTAATTCCGATACCGGTACTTTATTAATCATGCTCTTACCTTTATGGTCGGAATGCTGACCATATCTCCTTTTTGTATTATCAAAATTTCACAAAGAAGTTATTTAACTTCTATTATATATTAAAAAATATAGCAATACAAAGATTCTTTATAATTCATCTCCATACACTTTTGAACTGTTTTTTTGCTTTATAAACCCGTAAATTAATATTAATATTATAAATCCATAGAGCATCCATTCCAAGTAAATTCCATATGAAACATAAAACGACGGCGAAGGTTTTATATTGAAACCATAACTTATAACACCCTCCTTTTGGTACCCCAAATCCTTTACAACCCTTCCGTCGGCTGTAATTAGCTGTGAAATACCGTCATAATTCGCCTGTGCTACGGGAACATTGCATTGTATGGCATTTATAACAGGATAATACCTGTGAATATTATGATATACCTTTCCAAAACCATAGTCATTAAAAGGAGCTAAAATTAGTTCGGCACCGTTCTTCTTTAACTTCACTACAGTATCAAAATTAGTGTCGTAACATATGGAAATACCTATTTTGCCGTACTTAGTTTCAAAAACTGAAAAATCCTTACCCCGGTTGTATCTTCGGCTTTCGGAGAAAGGTACGAGATACCTTTTTTGAGACATTCCTACGACACCGGAGGGGTCTGCCAACACCGCAGTCATAAAACGTGTGTCTTCTTTATTTGTTTCTAAGTTTTTTTCAATTACCAGGCATAAAAGCATTGCATCCCGTTTTTTAGCGAAATTTATAACTTCTTTCAGGTTATCTTGGGTAAGAGGTTTGGAACTGTCGTATACTCCGGAAAGTGTTTCCGGAAATACATATATGTCAGCCTTCTCATCGTTAATTATTTCACTGTACCGATCCATGATAAATTTTGAAAACGCAGTAAAATTGTCTCCGAAGGATTGATTAGACATGATTCTTCCCTGTACGGCGGCAACTATCACCGGTTTTTCATTATCATACCCTTTTAGATATCCGGTCTTTATAATGTGAGGTGTTAAAATGATTAATCCGCTTATGATCAATATGATTAATTTTTTTATGGTATGGGATCTGTCGGCTGCTATTGCGGTTAAAGAACCTATAGCAAGCATTATAATAAATAATGTGATATGGCTTCCGACCAGAGACGAGGTAGCCAACAAAAAAGTATGATTATATATGGAAGCAAGTATAGGTATGACATGAACGTGCTTTAAAAAAGGGAGGTTTGAAAAGGTAAAGTCGAAAAAGAATATAGCTACAGGTATTGCAAAAAGCTTAACCGGTCCCGATTTAAAAAGCCTTATACATTTCATGATCAACCGTGCGAAAAGATCCGGCAATGTAAGTGCAATCAATATACCGGTGTAATACGGGAATATATGATTCCACACACCGATACCTAATACCATACAATATGGGAAAACGAAATAAAAAATGTCCTGATCGGTAATTTCGCCTATGTATGTTTTATAAAAAGGTAATAAAAAACCTATATAAAATAGAAAATTAATGCCCGGCAATATCAAACCGATAATAAGAAAAATACCCGACAAAATATATATGTAAGTCATAGGTAATTTTAGAGCTTGAAGCCTATTAAACCACAATTTTTTAAATCCACCCGTTTTTGATTTTCCTGTCACCTCGGTAAATTGATTCGGTTTATTCATATTTATATACAAACACCTCCATTATGTGTTAACCCGGCAGTTTGCGAACATATATGTTCTCCTATTTAACTTCTTTTATATAGATATTTTTATCTGCCTTGTTTTCTTCGAGTTTTCCAATCGGGCATATATATACTTAAAAGATCATAAAAATCTTTACTATGATTAGGGTGAATCATATGTAACATCTCATGTAGTACAACATACTCTATAAATGATACCGGTTTATGCACAAGATAAAAATTAAAGGTTATAACTGCAGACGGTTTTCTACAATTACCCCACATGGTTTTCATTTTGCGTATTTTTACATCAGGTTTTGTTTCACCGTATGCCGTTAGAACGGTTTGATATCGCTTATAATAAATTTGTATTTGGTTTTGAAGCTGTTGTTTTAAAAAATCATCCAATTGCCTACGAAGACCGTTTTCTTTATAATTATATGGTGAACGTATAATAATTGTATCTTGTTGAAAGTAAGTATTCTTTTCTGCAGATTCCATAATCTTTAATTTATATAATCCACTGAAAACTTTTATTATATTGTTATCAAGCATTTCATAAGAAGGTTTTACAGCTTCTTTAGTTTTCGCCAAGTTCAATTTTTGCTCTATCCACCGGTTTTTGCCTTCCAGCCATTTTTTTATCCATTGATCGGATATGTTACGCGGAACCGATAAGATCACATTCCCGTCAGCATGAACTTTTAACCGAACAGTCTTAATATTCTTTTTATGTATTTGCACCTCCACTTTTGTTTTACCTTGTGGAAGTATAATAGCAATTTGTTTCATATTATTCCTAATGTTTTTAATATAAATAATCTATGATTCTACTGTAAAAACTTTATTTTATTGCAATAAACAAACGAACATTGAACAGGAAGTTATGCCGTAACAGCGAAAATCCAAACCCAAACCATATTGATTTCAACGATTGTTCACAGTAAGTGAGTTATTGCAGTGAAATTCATCAATTAATTATTTATATTATATACCAAATCCTGTTTCATTCCAATATAATTGCATATAAGAAAAAAGCCCGATTTATCATCTTAAAATAGTTATTGCAGTAGAATTAATAATATTAAAAGGCGCAGCTCCTTTTACGGAGAAACGCCTCTGTTTTGTCTTTCTATATATGCTTGGGATATAATTCAACTAGTTTCTATTTGTGTTCTATAAATGTTGTACAGCATGTTGAATCACTTGATTCCGCATTGTTTCCATGCATTCCGTTTATCTCCAAGTGATCGGCATAACACATTCTTTGTTTATTATAATGACAATTTACAACACTACATTTAACTTGCATTTTTGGTGCATCCATTAAAACAAACCTCCTTTTTAAATTTGTCGTTATATTTTATCCAAAAATAAAGATTTATATAAATACAATAGTTTCAAATAATCATTGATTTAATTACAAAAACTTAAACTTAACTGTAATTTAAATCTGTAATGACTTAATTTTATAAATATTAAATTTCTTAACCTGTTTTTACCTGTTCAAATTGACTGTTATACAAATTTGCATAAAAACCACTTTTTTTCAACAAATCATTATGTGTGCCTTGCTCTATAATATCTCCATGATTCATAACCAATATCAAGTCAGCATCTTTTATTGTGGACAACCTATGAGCTATAATAAAACTTGTTCTTCCTAACATTAACCGATCCATAGCTTTTTGTATTTGTATCTCCGTTCGTGTGTCAACCGAGCTTGTGGCTTCGTCTAAAATTAAGATTTTAGGATCTGCAAGGATAGCTCTCGCTATTGTTATAAGCTGTTTTTGACCTTGTGACACATTGGAAGCTTCTTCATTTAATACCATATCGTAACCACCCGGTAGTGTATGTACAAAACTATCCACATGAGCGGCTTTGGCAGCTTTGTAAACTTCTTCGTCACTTGCGGTAAGCCGACCGTATCGTATATTTTCTTTTATAGTACCGTTATAAAGCCATGTATCCTGTAAAACCATACCAAGCATTGACCGTAGATCAGATCTGGTAAAATTTCTTATGTCATGGCCGTCTATTAAAACAGCACCTTCATTTACCTCATAAAATCGCATAAGCAATTTTACAATGGTTGTTTTTCCGGCTCCTGTCGGACCAACCAACGCTATTTTCTGCCCCGGATTTATAATAGCTGAAAAATCGTTTATTATTATTTTATCCTGTATATAACCGAATCGAATATTTTTAAACTCTACACTACCTGTAATTGTGTCAAGTCTAACAGGATTTTTTGTATCTTCAGCCTCTTCTTTTTCTTCCAAAAATTCAAATACCCTTTCGGCGGATGCCGCAGTTTGCTGCAGTATATTCGATATATTGGCTATTTGAGAAATGGGTTGTGTAAATTGTCTTACATATTGTATAAACGCCTGAATATCCCCGACTTCTATAACTCTCCTTGCGGCATAAAAACCACCCATAATGCAAACCACAACAAAACCCAGGTTTCCAATAAAGTTCATAAAGGGCATCATTATACTTGATAGAAACTGCGATTTCCAAACCGCTCCGTACAGTTTTCCGTTTAAACCTTCAAAGGTAGTAATACTCTTGTCCTCGCCGTTAAAAGCTTTCACAACGGAATGACCTCCGAACATTTCTTCAACATGTCCGTTTACATTGCCTAGAAATTCTTGTTGTTGTTTAAAATACTTCTGAGAATGTTTTACTATAAATTTTATAAAAATCAATGAAAGAGGCATAATGATCAACACTACAAACGTCATCTTCCAACTGATAGAAACCATCATTATAAATATTCCTATTACAGTTGTAACTGAAGTTATTATCTGTCCTAAACTCTGATTCAAAGTTTGGCTCAATGTATCCACATCATTTGTAATACGAGATAAAACCTCACCGTGAGTCGTTCGGTCAAAATATCCTAAAGGTAATCGATTAATCTTTAAAGAGAGATTTTTTCTAAAATTATAGCCTACTCTCATTGATACGGAAGACATTACCCACCCCTGTATATATCCGAAAGTTGCACTTAACAGATACATTCCGGTTAATATCATAATAATCCGGCCGACATATTCAAAATCAACATTACCCGTTCCCGATATTTTCAACGCTACACCGTTAAATATAGCTGTTGTAGCTTTACCGAGAATTTTCGGACCTACTATTGTAAAAGCGGCACTAATCATTGCAAAAACAAACACTGCAATAATCGATACTTTATATTCACCAAGGTACTTTAACAACTTTTTCATAGTACCTTTAAAATCTTTCGCCTTCTCACCTTTTATCATAGCTCCCGGTCCATGCATAGGACCACCGGCCGGTCTTCTTTGAGCAGGTTGACTTTTTCCCATACCATGATCGTTTCGGTTATCTTTTATATTGTTTTGACTCATGCCAATTCCTCCTTAGAAAGCTGAGATAAAGCGATTTCTCTATATGCTTCGCAATCTCTCATCAATTCACGATGGGTACCGCAGCCTATAATACGTCCTTCTTCCATAACAATAATCATATCGGCTGATATGATTGTAGAAACACGTTGAGCCACAATTAGTACGGTACTATGTCCCGTATGTTCTTTCAATGCTTTTCTCAATGCCGCATCGGTACGAAAATCCAAAGCGGAAAAACTATCGTCAAAAATATATATAGCCGGTTTTTTAATTAGAGCACGCGCTATTGAAAGCCTCTGCTTTTGTCCTCCGGATACGTTAGTACCACCTTGTGAAATATCAGATTTAAAACCGTCTGCATTCTCACTGATAAATTCTATAGCTTGAGCTATTTCTGCCGCTGTTTTCATATCATTTTCATCAGCTTTATCATTTGCATATTTCAGATTCGATTCTATTGTTCCGCTAAATAAGGAACTTCTCTGCGGAACATATCCTATTTGCTCCCTTAGGGCATGCTGTGGTACTTCCCTGACATCAGTTCCGCTTACAAGCACCTGACCTTCGGTTACATCATAAAAACGTGGTATAAGGTTTACAAGAGTACTTTTGCCGGAGCCGGTCGCACCGATTATAGCGGTTGTCATTCCGGGCAGAGCTTTAAAACTGACATTTTTAAGCATATCCACTTGTGCTCCATGATATCTGAAAGAAACGTTTTTAAATTCCACTTCACCTTTTTTATCCGATACAAATTCTTTCGGTTTCTGAGGATCTTTTATTTCCATTTCGGTATTTAACACTTCAACTATCCTTTGGGCCGCTACAGACGCTCTAGGTACCATTATGAATAAAAATGACATCTGCAAGAATGCAAATATTATTTGCATTACATATTGCATGAACGCCATCATATCTCCTACCTGCATGCTAGAATTTGCAATTTGGTGTGCTCCCACCCAAACCACAAGTAATGTAATTCCGTTCATTATTAGCATCATTGTAGGAAACATAATCACCATTACACGACTTACAAATAGATTTGTTTTTGTTAAGTCTTCGTTAGCTTTGTCAAACCGCTCCTCCTCGAACTTTTCAGTATTGAAAGCTCTTATGACCGGCATACCTGAAAGGTTTTCACGGGAAACAAGATTTAACCTGTCAATAAGTTTCTGTATTATCTTAAATTTCGGCATTGCTATATTAAATACCAGTATTATTAACATTAATAGTGTTATAACCGCTACGACAATTATCCATGACATGGACCTGCTCTTTTCCAAAGCTCGTATTATTCCCCCTACCCCTTGAATCGGAGCGAAAAAAACCGTTCTTATCAGCATAACCATGACCATTTGGATTTGGGTAACATCATTTGTCGTTCTTGTAATCAAAGATGCCGTTGAAAACTTATCCATCTCATTATTTGAAAAAGAGGTAACCTTTTTAAATATGTCTCCTCGTAAATTTTTTGAAAGTCCGGCGGATATCTTAGATGCAAAAAATCCCACACCGATTATACAGAAAGCACCGAATAATGAGACCAAAAGCATAATAAGACCTGTATTAATTATAAATCGATTTTGTATGGCATTTGTGTTTAATCCTATGGTACTGTATTCGGATTTAATAGCCCCTGCAGCTACTTGTATAATCATACTGTCTCCGAATATAGTAAATTGCTCATTTAGTTTTTCATTAAATTGTATGCGTTGCGACTCGGGTAAATTTGCAAGCAACGAATATATATCAGTTTGTACCGGTACTTTTTGCCCGTTAAAATCCATGAATCCGTCAACAGACTCGGCTTTCATTTTTTCTATACCGGTAACCGCCACAAAGGCTTTTCCCATTATAGAATTTAATTTAATAATTATCCCTTTATCGGTTCTGTTAAGTACGTATATATTTTCATTTTTTAATACTGGATATGTCTTTACCAAATTTTCATCTTCCGAATATTGCCGGTTATATAAAACATATGCGCTCAATACTTCGGATTTTTCCGGTTCACTCATAAATATAATCAATTTATTCATTGTAGTTTCACGAACCGCTTCAGGAACTGCATTTTGAATGCCTCCTTGCTGAATACCCACATTAACGATTTCAGACATATAATCCGGTAAAGCCAGGTTCGCCATTGCTTGACCATATAATAACGCTATAGATATCAAAACCAACAAAATAAACGGTTTTAAATACTTTATCAATTTTAACATTATAATAATTTTACGGAAAATACCAAAAAGAATAAATTCCCGCAACAACCTCCTTTATCTTTCTAAAATTTCGAACTCTTTTATTAGTGATTTCACTGGAATAAAATAAATTTTTCGCAGTAAAATATCATCATAAAAAAGAAATTAACAGTGAGTATGAAGAATAGTTATTTTTTTAATATAACATGCTCATCTGTCAAACAAGTCTCTTAATACTTTCAACCCTTCATATATCTTTATAATTTCTTCCGGAGTTGCTTTATCCAATAGAGAATCCAGCCTTTTTTCAACAGAATCAAATTTACATTTAGACTTTTTCTTAAACTCCGGAGTAATATCAACATACACTACTCTTCTATCTTCTTTGCTCCTTTTTCTTTCCACATATCCGATTTGCTCAAGCCGATCTAAAATACCGGATACAGTACTGTTAGAAAGACACATTTTTTCACTCAATTCACTAATCTTCATTTCACCATTATGCGCTAGTGTTCCGACTATCATACCTTGAGTTCCGGTTAAATTTGTATCTTTGAACTCGGAATCAACTTTTTGTTTTATTAAATCCAATATTTGTTTCAGCATCTTAAAAACACTTATTCCATTATTTATATCTTCCAAATTATCACCACCTTCTGTATAAAATGCTTCGGTTTGTATGTTTCGTTGTAAATTATTCGTTACGAATATTTCGTTACGAATAATTA
>CAZJOD010000088.1:8137-15996 GCA_964547525.1 uncultured Clostridiaceae bacterium | reverse complement strand
AAAAACCCGGCTTATTATTAAATAGAAAACATATAAAAACTTGATTTTAAAAAGGCATACCGGCCCGGAGACGCTTGATGTTGCCGCGGGTCTAATTAAAACCTAAGTTTAAAATTTTAACATTGTTATTATCTTATACACTAATTCAATCAAATAATATTATTCATTGTAAAAATCTGAAAAAGGAGCACAGTAAATTATGAAAAAAAGCATAATCCGGTTTTGTATTGTCTTATCACTAATATTATCGGTATCCTGTACAACGAACCAAATACCAAGAACATCAGAGACACCTGAAACTCATGAAACCGATCATACAAATGATATGATAACTTCAAATCCGCAAACAGTGACAAAAGATGAAGAAAAAACAACTGATAAAACGGTAGAAAATGAAATGTATACTAATAATATACCGATTTCAAGTGTATTTTATTCTAAAAGAACTATGGATATAATTAAATATAATACGGAGAATATGCTGGAATTTAAGGCTGCGAAAAGAACGGCAGAGAAGCTTACAGAAAAATATATGGTGTATTCATATGATGAATTATGGAATATGGTTTTCGGACCGGAATTGGATCGTTCTTGGATGGTAAAATCCGACGGTATTTGTCCTTCTTGCAAAGCCCCTGTAATAATGTATGATTGGATTATTCGTCCACATGAAAATCCGTGGAAATTGGAATGTCCTAAATGTCATGAATTATTTCCGAAAAATGATTTTGAAGCGTATTATAAATCAGGATTAGATCACAGAGGAAGGTTTTCTTATGAATTGGCAAATGATGACCTGCTATATAACGTTGAAACAGGTGATAAAACCGATAAATTCGGTGTGGACGACGGAATGGGATATGCACAAAACGGTGAAGTTTTCAGATTTATTCAAACTTACTTAGTCTATGGTCAGTGGAAATATACAATACTGGATGCAATTAAATGTCTATCCGATGCATATGTTTATACAGGTAATACCGAATATGCTGTAAGAACTTTAATATTACTTGATCGTTTGGCTGATTTTTGGCCTGAGTATGATTTTGCCGAACAAGGATGGCTTTATGATGATCGCGCCTATTGTACAGGATATATATCATATATTGTCAACAGTGCTTTCGAGTGTTTTGACTTAGCGTTGGCATACGATAAAGTAATTGAAGTATTGTACATGGAACCTAAAATCATAGAATTTTTATCTGAAAAAGCCAATATAACCGGGATAGATAATAAAAAATTAACTCCTTACGATATAAAGAAAAACATTGATGAACGCATTTTAAAGGATTTTATAGAGCATTCCGAAAAATTAGATTGTAATCCGCCATATACTGATCTTGCATTATTTACTGCTCGTGCTGTTTTAAATTGGCCCGAAAATCAAAATGAACTTGAAAACGATATATCCGACATAATAATACAGAATACTCGATATGACGGTTTAACAGGTGAAAGCGGTTTATACGGTTATGCAACTATGGGAAAAAGTGCAATAGCAAAATTATGTAACTTATTTATACTTGCCGACCCTGATTTTATTGACAAAATGTATGAAAGGTGCCCAAAATTATATGATGCATATCGTTTTCATATTGATCTGCATTGTGTAAACAGGTATTATCCCATATTAGGTGATGTTGGCTATTTTGGTGATGTTGTCGGTAATTATCCCGCTTCCGGAAAAGAAGAGAATATGGTTTTATATAAGTTATATGAGTTGACCGGCGATGAAGATTTGTTAAAAACTTTATTCAGGGTAAATGGAGGTACATACACCGCAGCATTTCAACCTTATGTGGGAGTTGAGGAGATAAATGAAAAATATACGATCTTTAAGCAAGTTGTTGATAAGGATAAAAATATTATTTTGAACAGTGTGAGAAAGGACGAGTATCAAATAGCAGTTTTAAGAACAGGAGTAGCTTCCGATAAAACAGAAGTTTGGATAAACTTTGGCACCAACAAGATATCACATTCTCATGGTGACGGTATGAATATAGGAATTTACTATAAAGATGTCGACTTAATGCCTGATAACGGTTATCCAAATGTAAGTTACGGTGGAGGTTGGTATTCAAGTGAAGTATATTGGATGACAGGAACCATATCTCATAACGTTATTTCTTTTAATAAACAATCACATAGAAGAGCCGACGGCTTTATTACTCTATGGTCAATAGGAGATATTTTTAAAGTAATTAGAGCCAATGCACCGGGCACATTTAATAATGTGGATAAATATGAAAGATCCCTGGCCTTAATAGATATTAATGATAAGAATGCATATGTATTGGATATATTCAGAGTGGGTAACGGTCCTGCGGGTTCATATGAGAAATATTCCAGAAGCAATATTTCAGTTTTGAACACAAGCGGTCTTAATCTATCGGCTGTCAATAGAGAATATCCTGCTAATGTTTATATGAGCAATTTTCAAAAAAGTATAAACACTGAAGAAGTATGGATGGCCGACTGGTTTATTGAAAATTACTTTAGTGCATTTACCTCAGGATTTAAAATGCATTTGAATATGATTGATATGACACGAAATGAAAATGTTTATACTTGCGATACATGGTTACCACCCTCTATGACATTAAAATCTAAAGGACATGAAGGCTTTCAATTGGCGACTGTGATCACTGAGAGAATTGTAGAGGAGGGGGAGACGGCTGCATTCGTAAGTATAATGGAACCTTATTCAATTGAATCTAAAATAATATCTACAAAAAGATTGAATTGCATAAATGGTAATGATGGTGTCGAATATGACTCAAATATTGCTGTAGAGGTAAAAACATTTAATGGAAACACCGATGTTATTATATTATTGGATAATGATATTGATGTCGGTGAATCAGGTGTAGTTGTAGATACCGATCGAGGCTTAATAAAAACAGATGCTCAGTCGTGCTTGATAAGGTATGACGATTCAAATAATATTGTATTAATTAGAGCTTCAAAGGGAAATTTTGTTTCTATAAACGGTATTCAATATAATGTAAATGACTCAGAGCAAATATCGTCTCACGATTGTAAATAACTAAACATTTTAGATAAAAAGCTACATATAAAACTTATGTGTAGCTTTTTTATATTATAGTAACATAATACAGTAAATTTTAAAGTTTTCCACAATTTATAGTATGTTTTTCCACATTATCCACAAGAATGCTAATTGTTTTTAAAATTTGACAAATCATAACCTGCCGGATTTTGAAAAACTCTTAAATCAAATTCTGTAACAACCGCTAAAATATGATCAAAAATGTCAGCAACAATAGATTCGTAGTATACCCACCTTACATCATTTACAAACGCATAGATTTCTAACGGTAAACCTGTTTCTGTAGGTGGAAGCTGCCTAACCATATATGTTAATCCTTTATGTATTTTCGGATTATTTTTTAGATATCCGGTTATATACGCTCTAAAAGTCCCGATATTTGTCAAATGGCGACCGTTTACCAATGAATCTGATATAACATTGTTTTCCTTATTATATCGATCAATCTCTTTTTGCTTTTCTTCTATATATTCTTTTAAATATTGAATTTTTTTATATTTCTCGATCATTTCTGCTGTACAAAATTTTATACTGCTTGTATCGATATTTATCGCTCGCTTAACTCGACGGCCACCTGAATTCTCCATACCACGCCAATTTTTAAAAGAATCGGATATGAGTGCATATGCAGGAATAGTAACAATTGTTTTATCCCAATTTTGAACTTTCACTGTGTTCAAAGATATATCTATAACATCGCCGTCAGCACCGTACTTAGGCATTTCTATCCAATCGCCAATTCGTAACATATCATTAGTAGAAAGCTGTACACCGGCTACAAATCCCAATAATGAATCTTTGAAAACTAAAGTAAAAATTGCGGTTAAAGCACCGATACCACTTAATAAAAGCAAAGGACTCTTTTCAACTATTATTGCAATGACGATTATTCCTGTTAATATATAAACAGATACTTTAAGTACTTGGAGAAGACCTTTTATCGGTCGGACTTTTGATATGGAAAAAGTTCTGTAATAATCGTCTATTGCATTTAAAAAAGAACTTATAACAGCTGTCGAGATAAATAAAATATAGATTGTTGATAGTTTTTGTATAAATCCTTTGTAGGTTCCTAATGTATCGGCAAAAGTATAGAATATTATACCGGGTGTCATACCTGATATTTTTTGTAATACCTTTCTTTCAAGCAGATAGTTATCCCATTTTATTTTATTTTTGTTAATATAATGTGAAAGTATTTTTAGTACATACTTATTTACTATCCAATACACTATAATAGATATTATAATAAGTACCATTCCTGATAATACAGTAGTTAAATTTTCTCCGGTAGGCTCTTTTAAACCATATTCATTTAAAAATTGTCTTATTATTTTCATAAACTTATTATTCCTTATGTAAAAATTATTGCCGAAAAATCACCTTTTAAAATTAATATTACAGTAATCGCGTATTAATTAAGTATATCATAACATCCGATTTCTCATAAATTTTATCATATCATTTAAGATTCTTTATGTTTTTAGAAATTACATGATTATAAAAGTAAAATTCAGTTTGCAAGATTTAATTCCACCCATCAATTAAATTATAATAATTTTTATAAGGATTTAAAGACTCGTTTAAAGATTCTATTTACTAATTTTTGAAAATATATTGACAATAATTATGTCGTTTGATATTCTAGACTGGTAATAGACAATATTATATAAAAAAGAATAATATTATATTTTTTATAGGGCAAATCAATTGAAAAATTGAGACGCAAAGCCAGGAGTCTAACCCGTATAAACGGAATGATCGTCCGGTTGCAAAATAAGTTAATTTTTGCAACCGGATTTTTAGTTTAATGAACTTAGATCTATTGATGTAAATAAAAGCACGATTTATGCTATTTTCATAATATTATATGATAACTACCTAACGGAATTTTTTCCGTGTTTTTTATAAATCTGATAACCCCCTAATTATCAGGCCCTGAAGCACCGAGCCTTTGGCACTTCCAATATGGACACACGGATGTCATCGGCTCGGAGGTTGTAGGGGATATCATAAGCATAAACGATTAAATATTTCAGATATATATCACTACAAAAACCCATTCAAGTTTATATTCTGTAACAACTCATTTGGAATTTTTACCATTGACCGGTTAAAATGTCCTGTTTTTTTTATTGAAAAAGTGTAAAAGCATATTGACATTAACGTTACGTAAAGGTTTATTATGAGTAAGGAGGTGAGAAGTTGGAATATACCGTACTTAAGTTGGCCATGCTGTCCGGGGTCAGTTCGAGAACATTGAGATATTACGACGAAATAGGATTACTGTCACCGGCTCGTATTAACACAGCCGGGTATAGAATTTACGGACAAAAGGAAGTTGATAAATTGCAACAAATCCTTTTTTATAAAGAACTTGGAATGGCATTAGAAAGTATAAAGGGAATACTAAATAGACCCGATTTTAATATGTTAGATTCTTTAATTGAACATAAAGAGGATCTAATCCTTAAAAGACGACAATTAGATGTACTTATATCTAATGTGGAAAAAACAATAGCAAATTATGAGGGGAGAATCAAAATTACAGATATGGAAAAATTCGAAGGATTTAAAAAAAGAATGATTGACGAAAATGAAAAAAAGTATGGAGGAGAAGTACGGGAAAAATACGGTGATAAAGCCGTTAACATTTCCAATAAAAAGTTTATGGATATGTCGAAGAAAGATTACGAAAAGACCAAAATTCTAGAAAATGATTTATACGAAACTTTAAAAAGTGCTATGGATACAAATGATCCCACCGGTAAAATCGCACAAAGAGCTGCAGATTTACACCGCCAATGGTTAATGATTTATTGGGATGTATATAATAAAGAATCCCACTCTATGTTGGCTCAAATGTATGTAGAAGATGAAAGATTCAAAAAATTCTATGATGATATAAGACCCGGGATGGCTGAATTCTTAAAAGAAGCAATTTTGAATTATGTTAATAATATAAGTTAATTTCACTACGATAGGAATCATTACAGAAAAAATTGCTAATTAACATTTTACTACTATAGTTATATATAAAAATTTACAGTCATAAAAATTCCTCTAATAAACATAATAAGTGAGTATTGTAAAAAAATTAGGATGTGTTTTTTATTATGAAAAAAGAGGGAATATCGGGAGTAAAGATTGCAGCAACATATATCGGAACCATAGTAGGTGCAGGTTTTGCCACCGGGCAAGAGATTCTGCAATTTTTTGCCCGGTTTGGTCTACCCGGTATAATCGGGTTAATTATAACTACTGTTTTGTTTATATATTTCGGATTTATCATTATGGATTTAGGGAAAGATTTAGACGCCGAATCTCATTTAGACATAATAAAATATACCGGTAATAAGTTTATTAGTATAATAACCGACATTATAATTACGTTTTTTCTATTTGGCGCATTTACAGCAATGATTGCCGGAACCGGTGCACTGTTTGAACAACAATTTGCTTGGTCGTCAATAATAGGAAGCATTATTATGGCGGTTATTACAGCTATGACAGTTTTAACAGGTTTTAACGGTGTAATTAATTCCATTAGTATTGTTGTCCCTTTTTTATTAACATCAGTTATTGGAATCAGTGTCTTTTCAATAATAAAAATGCCACCACAAATATCATCAGCTTCTATAGACATACAACAAACAGGTTTAGTTAATAATTGGTTGTTGGCTACCATATTGTATATATCATATAATACGGTAATATCCATAGCGGTTTTAGGTCCTTTGGGAGTTCAAGCTAAAAATAAAAAGAGTATTAAAAAAGGAGCGATTTTAGGTGGTTTTGGTTTGGGACTCGGGTCTTTTTTAATATATTTGGCTTTATCCGGAAATCTATCATATGTAGCGAAACTCGAAGTGCCAATGATATATATAGCAGGATCCATAAGTCCGATTATTCAAATAATATACGCATTTATATTAATTGCTGAAGTTTATACAACTGCAGTAGGTTCATTATTCGGTTTTACTGCAAGAGTAGATGAAAATAGAAGATTAAGGGGAAAAAATAAAATTGTAGTAATTGTAGTAACAATAGGTGCATTTTTTGCCAGTCTTTTTGGATTCTCCAATCTGGTTAAGTATTTGTATCCTTTAGTAGGTTATGCAGGTTTAATAATGCTTTTAAGCCTTATATATGCAAAGTATAAAGTTAGGAACGATTTTAAAAAAGGTAATAATATACATTAAATATGGTTTATTTATTAGTAAACTAACATGTATAGTTTTACAGTATTTTAAGATAATAAATTATATTAATATATAATAGAACATTCAACATATCCGACTGAGAGGAGGTATTATTTAATGAAGCATATATCTGCACTACTAATAAAATTCATTATGATAGCTATTGTATTGGAGCTTGTTTTACTTTTAGCAACCAATCTTACTTTTGGGGAAATATTATGGATTGCAGTTGCGGTTACTATAGTAGCTTACTTGATTGGTGATTTATTTGTTTTACCACGATCAAACAATACAGTTGCTACATTAGTTGATATTGGTCTTGCCTTTATAACTATATACATGTACAATTACCTTTTCAATAACCCGGTTATAACTGTCATGGATGCGTTAATAGCATCGGTGATAATTGGAATAGGGGAATGGGTATTCCACAAATATATGGAAACAAAAGTACTTCCTAGTGAAAGGTAGATGAAAGCATAATATGTAATATTATCTTAGCTAAGAAACCTTAATTAGACACTTAAGGATGTAACACTCTAAAGTATTTTATTTATTATATAGGATACACTTTTTAAAACTTGATT
>CAZJOD010000088.1:0-8037 GCA_964547525.1 uncultured Clostridiaceae bacterium | reverse complement strand
TTAAAAAATGTATGCCGGCCCGGGGACGCTCGATGCGGCCTCGGGTCTTATTTTTTATTTATTATAATAGGATACATTTTTTAAAACTTGATTTTAAAAAATGTATGCCGGCCCGGGGACGCTCGATGCGGCCTCGGGTCTTATTTTTATATATTGTAAGATACAACATATTTTAAAATTATGTTTAACCTCATAAACTTATTCGAATTCTTTGAACCTTATACTTTCATAAAACACATAATAATGATACAATGTTATGGAATTATTTAATATACACCTACAAAATACTCTTTAAAGGACGGGTAAACAGAAAAATGGACAAAATAGTAAGGTTAGTAAGAGAAAAGCAATTATTTTGTTTCTTTGTACTTGCATTTTTAATTTCATGGGTTATATGGATATTGTCACCTGTTATTACACCTGATACCGATGTACAGAAGATAATAAATTTAATCGGTGCATTTGGTCCGGCAATAGCTGCAGTCATAATTTCAGGTACTATAGGACTGAATACTCAAGCTGTACCAACTTTAAGATATTGGTGGGTCTTCGGTTTATCATTTTTTGTTGTGTTCACACTAATAGTTTTATCTATGGATATCTTACAGATTCCTCATAAAACTGCTATTTATATATTATTCGGTATTATATCGTTTATATCGTCAATTATATTAACCGGTCCTCTTTCTAAAAACAGAGGGATAAGAAGACTTCTTCGATATATAAAAAAGGCTAACGTAAATTATTTATGGCATATTATCGTAATATTTTTTATACCTTTATTAACTTTGATTAGTCTTTCTATTGATTTATTACTAGGGGGAAGTGTTGAGACGGGGTTTTACTCAGAACCATGGTATATGTTTACCGGCAATAGTATTCTAGTATTTTTTGCGTTAACTATTTTTGGAGGGTCTTTAAATGAAGAGCCGGGATGGAGGGGTTTTGCACTTCCGAGACTGCTGCTAAAATTTAATCCTATTGTTGCAAGTATAATATTGGGGTTTATATGGTCTCTATGGCATGCGCCGCTACATTTTAACGGGTTTTACCAAGCCGGTTTTGCTGCATTTTTAACAAGATTTCTTTGGAATATACCGTTAACCATATTTTTTACATGGTTATATATGAAAACCAAGGGAAGTTTGCTTCATGTTACATTATTACATACAAGCATCAATACAGTTGGAATGTTTATTCCCGTAACCCAAAGATCAGGTATAATTTTAGTGATTATAGCATTAATACTGTTAATTACCATCATTATTCAAAACAAAATGTGGATTAAGCGAGAGCATTTAGGTCCATATAAAAATGTCTAAATGAGTATAGAAAATTAAGAAAATATATTTTAAGTTATTTTATAAATATGATCTCTTCAATAAAGCATTTAAAATAGAATTATTTACGAAGACTAAAAAGACCCGGGAGATTCCCGGGTCTTTAGTTACTTGGCTACTTTTTAACCTGCTCTTCTATTCATTTTTCCCTGTGATTGGCCCGAATTACCACCACGAATTTTTTGGCCGGTTTGATAGTTGTTTTCGCATTCACCACTTCTTGATTGCATTTTATTTCCGCTACCAAATCCTAAACTAAGGCATTCGTTTCTACCGGAAGCTGTACCGTCACAAGATTGCATTCTCTCTTCTATTGTGGTTATAATTGCTTTAGCCTCTTCTTCAGACAGTTTACCTTCTTGTACCCTAGCTTCAATTCCGGCTATTTTATTTTCTAACATTAAAGCTCTAAATTCCTCAAGTAAACCTTCATTAGCCGCTAATTTACCAAAAGAGGTACCGGCTTGCCTTAATTCGTATGCTTCATCAACTGAGATACCTTTTAATGCCGCATAAATTTGCGCGGGTGAGTTTACAGAAGCAGCCAGCGCTGTTGTACCCAAAGCAAGTATTAAAATACTTGACAATACCAAAACTAATGTTTTCTTTGATCTTTTCATATTTTTGATCTCCTTTCGTTTTGTTTTGATAATCTAATTATAATTATCAAATGTGTAGAATTTATGGAGAAAATGTGGAAGTTTTGTGTTATTTAATTGATATTATTAATACCCAATACAATGATAACTTTTGTACCTTTACCTTCAATACTATCAATGTTTACGGTGCCATTATGCGCTTCCACCAAAGCTTTTGCAATAGTAAGTCCGATTCCTGTTCCTCCGGTATCTCTATTTCTTGAGTTTTCACCTCTGTAAAACCTTTCAAATATAAAAGGTAAATCTTTTTCCGAGATACCTTGTCCATTATCTTCAACAGTAGCTATAACATTTATTTTGTTAGATCGTAGCGTTATTTTTATCCACCCGTTTGGATTGGTATATTTATAAGAATTTGATATTAAATTTATAAAAATTTGGTTTATTCGATCCTGATCACCATATATGAATATATTAGGATGTATGTCTTTTACTATTGAAATATTTTTATTTATAACCATAGGAAGTAAATTGTTTGCCAATGTGTTTAATAACTCTGAAAAATTTATTTGTTTTTTTATCAACTGAATATTGTTATTTTCAAATCCGGATAAATCAGATAAATCCTTTATTAATTTTGTTAGTCTTAATACCTCATCATAACAACCTGACAATCTTTCTTGAGTCGGTTCCCATACACCATCCATTAGTGCTTCTAAATAATTTTGTAATGTGGCTAAAGGTGTTCTTAGTTCATGTGCAACATCAGAAGTTAATCTTTTTCTTAAAGCTTCATGATTTTTTAACCGTGTAGAAAGATCAATCATTGAGTTATACAAATCGTGTAGCTCAAAAGTTTTAGTATCTATTCGTAATAATGAATCGTACTTCTCTTCTTTGATTTTTATAACATTTTCTTTAATTATTAATAGAGGTTTTAAGAATTTTTTTGAAACATATAAGCTTACTACGATTGCAATAAAGATTGAGAAGGCAAAAGCCACAGCATAAATACCGTTAACCGAATAAATAAATCTTTTATCATAATCTGTTGCATACAAATCAGAGGACCTTCCAACGGCTGCTTTGCCTACTTCGGTATCATTTATGATAATAGGGTAAATATTGTATTCAATATTTTTTATCTGATTATAATATCCGGTGTTATGACCTCTACCTCTATGTAATCCTTCTGTGTTAAAGATAATATTTTCATTATTATCAATAATCTTTATTTCCATGTCATTCATACGAGCTAGTTGTAGAATATTCATTAATGAAGAATTTCTTACTATTTCACCACTTTCAAAGAGATTCTCCACAAAGCGAACAACTTCCAAATCCCTATATTCCCTGTAATACTTTATATAATCGGATAAGATATAATTCATACCTATGTTTGAAATAAATGCAATAAGCAACATTGAAATCAATGATATTAAAATAAAATATTTACGCAATTGTTTAGTTATTTTTATCATGTGTGTTCTCTCCTATAAATTTATACCCAATACCATAAACTGTTTGGATATATTTTGGATTTTTAGGATCATCTTCAATTTTTTGTCTTATATTTTTAATATGACTATCTATAGTCCGGTCATATCCAATAAAATCAAAACCCATCGCAGTATTAATAAGCCGACTCCTAGAAAAAACATGTCCTGCATTTTCAGCAAGTGTCAGTAAAATTTTATATTCGTTTGGTGTAACGGATACTTGCTTTCCGCTTTTTAATAATAAATGCGAATCGGTATCAATCTCGAGGTCTCCGTTAGAGAACGACATAATATGTCTTGTAATTTTATGGCTGTTTGTTCTTCTTAAAATAGTTTTCACTCGAACCACAAGTTCCCTAACACTAAAAGGTTTTGTTAAATAATCGTCAGCACCTAATGATAACCCTTTAATTTTATCTTCGACTTCACTTTTTGCTGTTAACATTAAAATAGGAACATTCGATTTTTCTCTGATAATTCTACATATATCTTCACCTTCTATATCCGGGATCATTAAATCTAAAATAACAAAATCAGGATTTGTTGTATCAAACAACTTTAACGCTTCAGCACCAAATGATGCCGTATAAACTATGAATCCTTCTTTACTTAGATAGTCATGAATAACTGATAATAGTTTTACTTCATCGTCAACAACAAGTATTTTTGTATTCATCGTATCATATCTATTCCCTTTCTTAATAATTCTTCATCCTACACATGCTTGATCTATACTATGATATAAAGTTCGCTATTACGCAAATTTTTATCTACACCGTCTCTGTTAAAATATAAAAACAAACCAATATTACAGTGGAAATATAATGTATGACTTTTATTATACATTTTATTTAATATTTGAAAAGTGATAATGTTACAAAACGGATAAAAGTAGATATCATATTATATTTTTTTGCAAAAGAATGTGTTAAAAAAATAAGACCCTTGGCTGCATCGAGCGTCCTCGGGCCGATAAACATTTTAAAAAACTTGGTTTTAAATGTATTAAATTTATGAGAAGGCACTACATTTGATTGTAATGCCATTAATCTTTACTCGTAATTATTTTCTCTGTCCAATGCTTCGTCTCTTATCTCTTCTCTCATACCTTTTAATGCTTCTTTTCTTCTATCATTTTTCTCCGACAGAGTTTTTTTAGTATTTTCATCGTCTGTCTTTTCAATCATTTCATCTGCAAGCTCCATATTTTGTATGGTTTTGCCTATATTATATTGGATTTTTTTGACGTTATCTCTTCTGTCATCCGGCTTGGGTTTATTCATATTATAAATCACTCCTTCTTATATAAAACGTAACAGTTCTATTGTTTCCGAAAAAGAATATATTAGACAGTTGAATTATTTAAATATAAAATTAAATTCTATTATAAAAACTTTATTTTATTGCAATAAACGAACAGGTGAACCGGAGGATCTTATGTCATGACATTTAAAATCCAAACAAAATGATATCAATATCGATTCTCAAAAAGTAAGTTAATGCAGTTAAATATATAGGTTAAGTTAATATATATAAATGTAGTAAAATTTCCTTTAAAGTGTATATGTTTAATGTTATAATCTGAAAATATAGATATTGATGAGGAGGATTTACTTTGAGTGAGATAAAAACATACAAGCCAAACATGACTATTAGAGAAACCGAAGTTGCAATTAAATTTATTAAAGATGAATTCGAGAGATCTTTAGCAAAAGAAATGAACTTGACAAGAGTATCGGCCCCTTTATTTGTCAGACCGGAAACCGGTTTAAATGATAATCTAAACGGTATAGAAAGACCTGTTTCCTTTGATATAAAGGACGGAAACAATTATGTAGAGATTGTACATTCATTAGCAAAATGGAAAAGGATGGCATTGAAAAGATATGGCTTTGTACGAGGCGAAGGTCTATATACAGATATGAATGCAATACGAAGAGATGAAATACTTGATAATTTACACTCTGTTTATGTTGATCAATGGGATTGGGAAAAGGTAATAATAAAAGAAGAAAGAACTAAAAATTTTTTAGTGGAGATAGTAAAAAAGTTATTCAGTGTGTTTAAAACAGTTGAAAACAAAGTAATCGACAAATATCCGTTTTTAAAAAGATTCTTGCCTGATGATATTTATTTTATCACCACTCAAGAATTGGAGGATTTATACCCCGAACTAACACCAAAACAAAGGGAAAATAAGATATGTGAAGAGAAGAAAGCCGTATTTATAATGAAAATCGGTGATGTACTTAATTCAGGAATAAAGCATGACGGAAGAGCGCCGGATTATGATGATTGGCAGTTAAACGGAGATATAGTTTTTTGGTATCCTGTTTTAGGCTGTGCGTTTGAAGTTTCTTCAATGGGGATTAGAGTTGATGAGAACTCAATGGTATCACAATTAAAATCGGCAGGTTGCGAAGACAGATTAAAAATGCAATTTCATCAAGATATATTAAATTGTAATCTACCTTACACCGTAGGGGGAGGTATCGGTCAATCAAGGATATGTATGTTTTATTTGGGCAAGTTACACATTGGGGAAGTGCAAGCATCGGTTTGGTCTGAACAAATAGAAAAAAATTGTGAAGAAAATAATATAACTTTATTATAAAAAACGGTTGTGAGGTTAAAAATGAGATTTATAGGGAATTTGATTTGGGTTTTTTTAGGTGGATTAATTACATGCTTATTATGGATCATAGCAGGTTTTCTGCTTTCAATTACAATAGTCGGTTTACCATTTGCATTTCAATGCTTTAAAATAGCAGGTTTCGTATTATGGCCTTTCGGAAAAAAAATAGATGCCGGCAATTTTGGGGTAGCGGGTCTTTTAGGCAATATAATATGGATAGTTTTATTAGGCATAGAATTGGCGGTTATACATTTAATAATTGGATTTTTGTTTTCTATAACAATAATAGGCATTCCTTTCGGCAAACAACATTTTAAAATGGCCAAATTATCTCTTATTCCGTTCGGATCGGTAATATATCGATAATAGTATTTTATATTGTAAGAAACGGGATTTAAATTAAAAAAGTAATTGATTGTACTGTAATAATTTTTATTACAGTACAATCAATTATATTATTACCAATATTTTTTTCTGCTCAAAGTAACACAGAATTCATAAACATCGAATACATTCTGAATCAGTAATTCTTTTTCACGATAATAGTTTAAAAATTCATCAAAAAGCTTTTTAGCATTTTCAATATCGCCTGATGCCGAATAAAATAAACAACGGGCAAATAAAAGCGAGCCGATTGCATGTATCTTTAAGAATCTGAAAGATTCGGATACGGGCAAAGAAGGTATCCCTATACCTTTTTCTATGGTAGGTAAAAATTCATTTATAACATCGGGAATTTTTATAAATTTTTCTAAAGACTCACAATCTGTAAGGCTCTTTTCTCTCCTTAAATATAGCGGATCAAATAAATCCGATAGAGTTTTCATATAATTTTGTACCTGTTGTGAATATTCTGCAAAAGATGCTTTAAAATATTCTTCAGCGATATCTTCGAACTTAATATCAGAATTCCATAATGTTTTACCCATAACATACATAGGAAATCCGGTAGGGAAGAACGCTCTTTGTACTTGACAACTATTGAATCCGTTTAAACCGATGGATCTTAGGTTTTTAAGATCGCTATATAGTATATTGGCGTTAAAATAATATCCGGGATCCAGATAATGATCCCAAATCATATGATAATCAAAATCAAAACTGTCACCTTTAAACAGCCTTTGCCATGACTCTAAAAAAGCAATATTTTCTTCAACACTTTTAGGCATTTTTAACTTATTTCTCCGGTATTCTGTAAGCTCAGGCAAAGGAAGGTCTGTAGAAAAGGAGGCTGCATATGTTCTTGTAATAGGTGCGAACATTAAAACAAAACGATCGGGATTATTAATTTTTACTTTTTGAGGAGCCCATAACAAATCAACATAAATTAGAAATACAATCTTTGTTTCTATTTTATTTTCGGTGAGATACTTATCTACAAGATTTAACATTTGGACATAATAATCCGAAGGTAGAGTGTCTTTACATTTTTCACATTCGCAATGATTATTTGCACCATCGGCAAGCCAAAAGTGTAATAAATCTATATTAGAGTGTTCTTTTAAATATTCTGTAATACTATTGGCGATTTTTTCTTGTACTTCAGGATTTGAATAGCAAAGATTGGTATCCAAAGGAACATTATGCCATAAATCGCGCTTCCCGTCAATCTGTGCAAAGTATTTATAAGCTTCATTCGGAATTGTACTGTCATCCACTTTGTCCCAACCCATACCGGATATTCCAAAAGGTTCACATGTCCACCCGTGACCTACCGCATGATATATTAAATCTCTTTTTTCCAGTTCATCTTCGATTACTTTAATGAAATGACGAGCATCTTCTATAGAAAAACCCGATTTTTCATGGTTATTGTTGTGTGTATGGGAATACCACCTATCGAAAAAAGTAAATGCTTCACGGAATTGTATGAAATAAGAATTCATTCCCACTTTAGGCAACCAGTCGATTAATTCTACAATATTATCAATAGAATTGGAACCTTCTATACAAAGACCTCTGTG
>CAZJOD010000087.1:0-16228 GCA_964547525.1 uncultured Clostridiaceae bacterium | reverse complement strand
TATACACCTTATAGGGACATGTTAGGATTTTTAACAGAGATGTTGGATGCCGGATATATAAGAAGACTACCGGGCGAACAAAGTGTTAATAATGAATTTATGGCACTTTGGAGTACCGGAAAAACCGGTTACATGAACACACTAAACGCCCCGAGAGTATTGGGCTTTGGTGGAAATTCCGAGGATTGGCCTCCTGCTTCTATATTGGCCAATGAGGATGATGCAAGATTCGTGGTAACTCGACCTCCGGAATCCGGAAAATTTCGTCCATATGCAACGTTTAATTGGGTAACTACAGGCAATCAATGCTATACAATCGGCATTAATGTGACTGATGAAAAACTGGAAAGATTGTTTCATTTATTGGAGTATGCATATTTTGGAGAAAACTTCATGCGTTATAAATGGGGAATTGAAGGTGTTCATTATAAATGGTCGGGAGAGCGGCTGAACAGTGCAATTATTATAACGGATGAGACTAAAATTCCTCCTAAATATGCAGGTATCGGTACAACAAAAGGATTTGGACAATTTGGGAACCTTCATTTTGTCAACGACAATAAAGTCTATATGAGTTTTGATGCATTTTACATTCAAGTTATGGATTATTGGGATATCCATAATCCGGGTGGTTATCATGACGATAGTTTATGGATTAGACCTGATAAATTGCATTCTGAAGTTACCATGCCTGAAGATCTTTTTAAAGAATTCAAAACAATAAGAGATGAAACGATAAATGAAATTAATGTCGTTCGAAATGAATTTACAAAAAAAGTATGGGAAGGACAGATTGCAAATCTTAATACTGAATGGGCACAGTACATAGAACAGATTTATGCTGCAGGAATTAAAGATTGGGTACGCATTTTTAACAATGACGAGGTAAAAACATTTGCATACTATAATAGCAAAAAATAATCTCTTTTAAAATAATAAAAAAGACCCAAACAATAGCCGTTCACTTCAACGGGACGGCTTTTGTTTTTATAAAAGATACAGAAGGAGATATGAATATATGGTTACATTAAGAAAAAGTAGAGTCTTGGATAAGTTGAGAAAAGGGAAGATAGCTTGTTGCTTTAAAACGAATTTAGCTGATGTAAGAACTGTTCAAATTGCAGCTTTATCCGGGTTTGATTGTATTTGGACTTGTTTAGAACATGTTCCGAATAATATGGAAACTATAGAGCATCAAGTTTTAGCTGCAAAAGCGTATGATGTGGATTGTGTCGTCAGAATAGGAAGGGGTAGTTACAGTGATTATGTCAGACCTTTTGAAATGGATGCTGCCGGTATCATGGTACCTCATGTAATGAGCAAACAAGATGCTTTAGAAGTCGTGCAAACTACAAAATTTCAACCTGTCGGCAGAAGACCTTTAGATGGCGGCAATGCTGACGGTGCTTTTTGTATGGTGCCGACAAAAGAATATATCGAGCATTCATTAAAAGAAAAATTTGTGATCATTCAAATTGAGGATCCGGAGCCTATGGAAGAAATTGAAGAAATATGTAGTGTAGAAGGTATTGATATGATATTTTTCGGGCCGGGAGATTTTTCAAACACATTAGGAATACCTGGACAGTTGACAGCACCTTCCGTTGTAGATGCCTGGAGAAAAGTGGCCCAAATTGCACGCAAATATGGTAAATTTACAGGAACGGTAGCAAATGAAAGTATTTTAGATATGGTGGTGGATATGGGCTACCAATTTATAAATATGGGATCGGATGTAGGCGCAATATCATCTTTTACAGGTAAAATGTACAATAATATTTTAAAATATTTATGACTTTAATTTTTTAAAAGGGAAATTACAGGTAACCGTTGAACTATATAATTAAATATAGATACTAATTATAATGAGATGGGAGAAAAATATGAAGTGTCCTTGCTGCAATCAAGAAATGGAATCGGGTTATGTACAAACCGGAACAAGAATTGCTTGGACAAAGAAAATACATAAAGTTTCTTTGCTTCCCGGAAAAGGTGAAGTTTTGCTTGAAAATAATGTGTTTAAAGGTGCAAATTTCGAAGCATATATATGTAAGCAATGTAAAAAAGTATTGCTTGATTATGCTAATAAAAATTATGAGGAAGGATAAGTATAGAATTCATTGATTCTCTTCATAATTTTTATTTTTGAGTTTATTAATTAGCCGTTGGATTTTTTCTCTTTGGGTTTGTTCCCCCGATTGGTCAAGTTCAAAGTTAACTGTCAATAGACTTCCTTCCATAGTTTTTTCAGGAAGAAGTTTTATTGGTATATCCACACGTATTTCTTCATCTCCAAAAAGCACCACAGCATAATCACCTTCAAAACGATCAATTACAGCCTTCATTAAATCCTCCCAATGATTTTTTAGATTTTCGGTATGTTAATAAATTATTGTTTCCTATTATTTTCATATTTTACTTCATAAGTTAACCCATCGGTTATTACTATTACAGTTCCGTGAAGATCCGTTCTGTATACATCTATACCCGCATTTTCAAGTTTTGTCAGTGTCTCTTCATGAGGGTGATTATATGAATTTCCTATACCACACATTATTATTGCCGTTTCGGGGGATAAAGATTCAAGGTATACAGAGGATGTACTTGTTCGGCTTCCATGATGTCCGACTTTTAAGATATTACACTTTAAGTTAAATCCTCCTTTTAGAATTTGTTCTTCACTTGCATGTTCGGCATCGCCGGTAAACACAAAGCTAATTTCACCAAATGTAATTTTCGTAACGACAGAAGCGTCGTTTAAGTGATTTGACGAAGGTTCTACAGGGTGTAATATTTCTAATAATACACCACTTTTAGATTGCCTGGTTATCTTAGCGGATATAAATCCTACATAATTTGAGAGGATTGATATAATTATTAAAGAAAAGAATATAAAAGAGATAATTAAAAAGATTTTTATATATTTCATGGTTGGCCTCCGGTTCAAGAAATTTCTTTTGTTATATATAAATGATACCATAATATATTGATATAAAGAGACTACAAAGATCGACAAAAAATAAGAAAAAATTACAAGTTGGGGACTTGTAGGTCATAAAAAGTATACTTGATTTTGTAAGTAGCTGTAAAATAAAGATTTATATATGTAATCATGATTATTAATTGACGGTTTTATAGTTTTCTTATGTTACAATAGATATGAATAGTGTATGTTTTATATGGAGGGTAAAAACGACCGGTTCGTATATGAACGATACCAAGCTATATCTTAAGATGAAAAAAGCAATATTAGATATAAAAATAATATTATATATAGATTGAAGCTCTAAGTAGATCTTAATCTTAATTATCATGGAATAATAGAAAAAAACATAGGATGGTAAATGTTTATATGAATGAAAAATGGATTTCAGTATCGCAAAGAAACAAAACTTATCAAGATCATCATCCGGCAATTGCATCCGACGGGAATGGAAACGTTTGCTGTGCATGGTCGGCTTATGAAGGAAAAAATGAATGTATTTATGTATGTATTATTAAAGATGACGTAAAAATCGATCTTATAAATATATATAGCACAGAGCATTCCTGTGGTGAACCACGACTTGTTTCTTGTAGCCCCGGTGTATTTGATTTAGTTTGGCTGTCGGGAGATCAGTATGTAACTAATGTGTACTTTGTAAAAATAAAAGAAGGAATATGTAGTCAACCAAAGGTAATTCAAAAAAGTGAATTTATAATGTCGATTGATTTAGCGAATGATGCTTTTGGAAAATTGTTTATAGTTTACAGTTCGATCACTAAAAATAACCGAAGAGTATTTTGTCATATAAAGGATGGAGAGGTTTTGTTAGGTCCGTTTGATGTTTCCCAATCTAATTATGATTGTATGAGGCCAAAAGTCGTAAATTGTGGACATGATAAGATGTTTGTTGTTTGGGACGAATATACTAATGATAAAGGCTTCACAGTAAAAGGTTGTTACTATGACAAATCAGATTTTAAAAGTATTTTAACAATAGCGACCGGGCAAGATTGGAAGCACAGCCCGTCGATAACTGCGGATAAATCAGGTAATGTATATGTCGCCTGGTTAAATGTCAAAGACATAATAAATAAAGATGGTGTAATTGATCAATTGAACACCATACAAACTGCTCGGATCTCTAAAGATGGAACGATTTTTGCCATTTCTGACAACCAAAATGATCACATAGTCGCTCTGGAATGGGGTCTGGTCCCGATTGATCAGGTTTGGGGCTATTTGGGAAGACGCAGGCATCCTATGGTAAAAATGATGCCCGACGGGAAATTGCTTTTAATGTGGGAGAGGAAATCAAAATGGGACGGAGGCACCAAAATTACATCAGGAACCTTGTGTGGAAGAATATGGGACGGGTTTAACTGGTCGGCGGAATTTTGTTTGTATGAAGGTAAAAGATTTTATGAACCTGATGTATCGGGTATTAAACAGAATAATATGCTTTATCTTATGGCTAGGGAAAGTCATGAAATATCTCATTATGACCTTGTTATGTCAAAAATTAAAATATGCGAACGAATACTTTTAAATAAACATACAGAAGGATGGAAATCGGTTAATTGGAAAAATCAGATAGAGGTCACTAGAAATAAGATTGTATGTAATGATGTTGAATACACACTTTTTTGGGGAGATTTGCACGTTCATAGCGGATTATCTGCAGATGCGGAAGGAGAGATCGATGAATTGGTATACTATGCAAGAGATAAAGCCAAACTGGATGTCTGTGCATTTCAAGATAACGACTATTACAATCTGGCATTAACTGAATATGAATGGCGAATAAATCAAGAGTTCTCAAAACGGTACTCATTAGACGGTAAATTTATATTGTTGCCCGGTTTTGAGTGGACTTGTGTTGAGCCTAACGGTACACAAAACCATAGATCGGTTATTCTAAACGATTATCATAAACCTTTGATTCGTTATGCGGAGCAATACGGAGATGTTATGCAAAAGCTTGATGAATATGTAAAGCATTATGGTGCTATTTTACACCCACACCATGCCGAATGGACGTTATATGATAATACTGCCGATGTCGCCAATGTTGAAGTGTGTTCAGGTTGGGCACAATATATAAACGAATCGGAAAATATCCATGAACATCTTTTGAAAGGACGTGTATTCGGTTTTATAGCCGGAAGTGACAATCATCGTAGAAATCCGGGTGTGGGAGGGGCTCTGACCGGCATTTATGCAAAGGAATTATCTCTTCATTCAATTTTAGAAGCTCTTTTGGCGAGAAGATGTTTTGCTACAGACGGTAATCGTACGGTAATAAATTTTTGGATAAATGATTCCTTTATGGGAGAGTGTATTGAATCAAATATTAATCCTATAATCAGAATACATGTGGAATCCAAAAATATGATTAAAAACGTACGATTAATTCGTGATGGGAAAGTAATACAAACATTTAAATGCAACGGAAAGAATGTTGATATCGAGTATATTGATAGTAATATCAGATCCGGAAAACATTTTTATTATGTAACTTCAGAATCGGATGCTTCTTGGTGTCATCTGAAAAGCAATATAGCTCCGGCAGCAGGACCTTGGTGTTGGTCAAGCCCCATTTGGGTAAATATTTGAAGTCTTAATAATTTATACTAGCGAAAAGTACCATAAAATCATAAAATAAAGATTGTTAAACTATTGACAATCTTTATTTATATTGATATCATTATATCGATAAATAATTATCGATTATGAGGAGGTGAATAGGTGGAGAAAATTTCTAAACAAACCTTACAAAGGTTACCTATGTATTTGACATTTTTAAAGCAAAGATTAACAAATTCTTTAGATACCGTGTCAGCTACTGTTATTGCACAAGCGTTAGGTTTAAACCATGTACAAGTCAGAAAAGATTTGGCGGCGGTAAGTACCGGCGGAAAGCCGAAAACAGGTTATATAACACACGACTTAATAAGTCAGATTGAAAACTTTTTAGGATATAACGACTGTGAAAAAGCTGTTATTGTTGGAGCCGGGAGGTTAGGTAAGGCGCTTATATCATATGAAGGATTTAGAAATTACGGTTTGGATATAATAGCGGCTTTTGATAAAGAAGTGGATATAATTAATAAGGAGATATCCGGCAAACCGATATTTTCAATGGAACTACTAAAAAAGAC
The DNA here is from genome assembly GCA_964547525.1 of uncultured Clostridiaceae bacterium. Classification (GTDB taxonomy): domain Bacteria; phylum Bacillota; class Clostridia; order JAAYHZ01; family JAAYHZ01; genus CAZJOD01. The sequence goes on along the minus strand of CAZJOD010000087.1, from coordinate 10,084 downwards.
TTGCATAGATCACGGTGTTAAAATCGGTATAATAACCGTACCGGTAAATAATGCTCAAGCAGTATGCGACTTGCTAACGAATAGTGGTATCAAAGCCGTATGGAATTTTGCACCTGTTCATTTACAGGTGCCGGAAGGTGTATTGGTTCAAAATGAAAATATGGCGGCGTCATTGGCGGTTTTGTCAAAACATTTGAAGCAAAAAAATAAGCAAAACAAATCTCGACATACCTAAAAATATTAATCTATAGTAACGGAAAAATTATTAGTTTTAAAAATTAATCATCTATAAAGAAGGGAGATATGGAAAATGAAAAACAATGAGGAACTTAAAGTAGTAAACGGATCGATACAAGAAGCGGTTAACGTCTTAGTAGAAAATGCAAAAATAGCATTGGATGAATTCTCAAAATTGAATCAGGAACAAACGGATAAAATTGTTCATGCTATGACTTTGGCAGGCTTAGATAATCATATGATGCTTGCGAAACTCGCTGTAGAAGAAACGGGCAGGGGAGTTTTCGAAGACAAAGTTATTAAAAACATTTTCGCTACGGAATACATTTATCACAGTATAAAAGATGAAAAAACAGTCGGAGTTATATATGAAAACAATTTGGAGGGATATTCCGAGGTTGCGGAACCGATTGGTGTAGTAGCCGGAGTTACACCGGTTACCAATCCTACATCAACAACAATGTTTAAATCATTAATTTGTATAAAAACCAGAAATCCAATTATATTCGCTTTTCATCCTTCGGCTCAAAAATGCTCGGTTGAGTCTGCAAGAATATTAAAAGATGCGGCGGAAAAAAACGGAGCGCCAATTAATTGTATACAATGGGTCGAATCACCTTCTGTAGAAGCTACTAATGCGTTGATGAAGCATCCGGGAGTTTCGTTAATTCTTGCAACAGGCGGCACGGGCATGGTGAAGTCAGCATACAGTGCAGGCAAACCGGCTCTTGGAGTGGGGCCCGGGAATGTACCTTGTTATATAAACAAAAATGTGGATATAGAACGTGCATGTACCGATTTGATAATATCAAAAACATTCGATAACGGTATGATATGCGCATCCGAACAAGCTGCAATTGTTGATGTTGAAATAAGTGCAGAATTTGAATCGATTATGAAAAAGTACGGTTGCTATTTTCTAAATGAACAAGAAACTCAAGCTGTAAGCGATTATGTAATCAATAGGGAAAAGATGGTTGTAAATCCTGTTGTAGTAGGAAAAACCGCCGCATTTATCGCCAAGTCAGCCGGTATTGATGTTCCTGAACAAACAAAAATATTAATTGCGAAGCTTTTAGAGCCTTCATTGGAATATCCTTTGTCATTAGAAAAACTTTCACCGGTATTGGCATATTTTGTATGTAAAGACCATATACAAGGTTTCGAATATGCTGATAAGATGCTAAAGCTTGGTGGATTAGGTCATTCCGCCGTTATACATTGTGATGACGAAGCATTATGCAAACTTTACGGGCAAGCCATGAAAGTCGGAAGAATAATAGAAAACGCACCCTCATCTCAAGGTGCCATTGGAGATATTTACAACACAAATACACCTTCATTGACTTTAGGTTGTGGTTCTTTTGGTGGAAATTCAACCACATCCAACGTATCGTCTGTGAACCTGGTCAATATTAAACGTATAGCTCAAAGGAGAGTCAATATGCAATGGTTTAAGATCCCACCCAAGATATATTTTGAAAAAGGTGCTATTTCATACTTAGAAAGCATGCCGAGAATTTCAAGAGCTTTTATAGTTACCGACCAAAATATCCTTAAACTGGGTTATGTAAATAAAGCGATCTACTATTTAGGGAAAAGACGCGAACCCTGCCAATATCAAATATTCTCAGAGGTTGAGCCGGATCCTTCGGTTGAGACTATTAGACGTGGTGTTCATGCCATGAACAACTTTAACCCGGATGTGGTGATCGCTATAGGAGGAGGAAGCGCTATAGATGCTGCAAAATGTATGTGGTTGTTTTATGAGCATCCTGATACATCTTTCGACGGTTTACGTTTAAAGTTTTTAGATATTAGAAAGCGTGCTTTCCATTTTCCCAATTTGGGGGAAAAAGCACAGATGGTGGCTGTACCTACTACATCGGGAACAGGTAGTGAAGTTACATCCTTTTCTGTTATAACCGATAAAGAAAAAGGAAACATAAAGTATCCTTTAGCAGATTATGAGTTAACACCGGATGTAGCCATAATTGACCCTCAGTTTGTTGCGACAATGCCGAAATCAATAGTAGCCGATACCGGTATGGATGTATTGACACATGCTATAGAAGCATTTGTTTCGGTATTAGCTTCGGACTATACCAACGGATTGGCAATAAAAGCAATAGAATTAATCTTTAAATATTTGCCGAGAAGTTATGCCGATCCTAATGATACCGTTGCACGAGAAAAAGTTCATAATGCTTCTTGTATTGCAGGAATGGCATTTTCTAATGCATTTTTGGGAGTTAATCATTCTTTGGCTCATAAATTGGGAGGTGAATACCATATCCCTCACGGAAGAGCTAATGCTGTACTTCTACCGCACGTTATCGAATATAATTCGCAGATACCCTCGAAATTTACAATATTCCCGAAGTACGGTAAATTTATTGCAGATTACAAATATTCACAAATATCTAAACAATTGAATCTGGGTGGAGAAACTCGTGAAGACCGGATTCGAGCCTTAATTGATGCAATACGGAATTTGATGAAATCGTTAAATATACCTATGTCCATACGCGAATGTGGTGTAGATGAAAAAGAATTTTTAGTAAAAGTTCCTGTATTAGCCGAGAGAGCGTTTGAAGATCAATGTACTACAGCTAACCCCAGATACCCTTTGGTGAGTGAGCTTGAACAGATATATAAGAAAGCGTATTATGGTAAATAATATTTATTAGTAATCATTGGATTACTTATATCATAAAAGGAAAAGGTGTTTGTTTACATCTTTTCCTTTTTTACATAGCATGCAATTTATTTAATTACCGGATTTATCTATAAATATTCTATTCGCATATATAACTTACTTATTCATTATTTCTTAGTTAAGTTTTGTATTTGAAGACTTCGCAATAGGTTTTCAGGCTTTTTATAGAAGCAATTTATACTTTGAAATATTGCTCTATATTCAATACCTTTTGTATGAATCAGAAATAACTTATTTTTATTGAACAACTTCATATAAGTCTGTTACAATAATACTGTATATTCATTTTTTTGCTTTAGGAGGTTCATATGAAATTTAAATATTTAGGAACTGCGGCGGCGGAAGGTTTTCCGGCAATGTTTTGCGAATGTGACAGCTGTAAAAAAGCGTTAAAAGCAGGGGGTAAAAATATACGAACACGTTCACAGGCAATCGTAGACGATAAATTGCTAATTGATTTCCCACCCGATACATATATGCACGTTCTATATACCGGACTTGAATTATGTAAAGTTAAAAGTTTGATTATGACGCACGATCACAGTGACCATTTGTGTTCTGATGATTTCGGAATGAGACGTGTGGGATTTGCATATCTTAAACCCGGTACGACCCTGACTGTATATGGTACTGAAGCTACATGCAAAAAAGTTACCAATACTATAAATACATGTAATTTATCCAACCAAAACAGAGTGGTGTTTGAGCTTATTACACCTTTTGTACCTTTTAATGTCGAAGAATATACTGTAACGGCATTAAAAGCAGACCATGATCCTAATTGCACCCCGGTATTCTATATTATCGGCGATAATAAAAAGAACATAATGTATGCCAATGATACAGGATATTTTCCGGATGAAACATGGGACTACTTAGAGAAAAACAAACCCTATCTTAATTTTGTATCTTTAGATTGTACAACGGGTATAAAAGAATGTAGACATGGCCATATGGGGTTAAGCACTAATGCGGAAGTTAAAGAAAGATTAATTGCTATAGGATGTGCAGATCAAAAGACAGTTTTTTGTGTTCACCACTTTTCCCATAACGGGTTGTTCATATACGATGAAATTGTTCCGGTTGCAAAGGAATACGGTTTTTCGGTGTCGTATGACGGCATGGAAATTAGTATAATATAAAGGATGTTCAAGATCTCCGTAGAAAGTTTATTGTACGATAATTATATTATAAATTCCAGTTTAAAATCATGGAGTGAAAGGATGGTATGTTATGAATACTGATCAATTGTTTACAACGGCATGTTCACCTGAAAGTATCGGAATACCTTCATCGGCTATACTGAGGTTTATTGAGAGGATCGATGAAGACAGAACATGTATGCACGGATTCTTATTTTTAAGGTATGCAAAGATAGCGGCAGAAGGTTATTGGAAGCCCTATACGGAAGAAAGTATGCACCGTATGTATTCTGTAAGTAAAAGCTTTGTCTCTTTGGCTATAGGTTTAATGATTGATGAAGGAAAAATAAAGTTATCTGATAAAGTTATAGATTTTTTCCCTGACAAATTACCTAATGATATTCATCGGTATTTAGCTCAAGCCACCATACGTGATCTTTTGATGATGTCGACTCCTCATTCTAGAAATTCATATGGTCGTTATGATGACGATTGGGCCGCCACATTTTTCAATTTGGAACCTTCACACCCGCCCGGAACGATTTTTTCATATGATACGGCGGCAACAGTTGTTCTAAATACGATAGTTGAAAGAATAAGCGGAGTACCTTTTTTGGAATATATGCGTTCCGGCTTATTAGATCCTATAGGTTTTACAAAAGAAGCCTGGTGCATTAAAACTCCGGAAGGATCGTCCTGGGGAGGCTCCGGAGTTATCTGTAAATTACGTGATATGACTAAATTGGCATATGTTTGTTTGAATAAAGGTAAATGGGGAGATCAACAACTAATATCCGAGGATTATATTAAAGCTGCGACTTCCAAACAAATAGACAATTCACTTGGTGGAAATCATGGTTACGGTTATCAAATTTGGCGTGAAAAAGAAAACGGGTTCTCTTTCAGAGGTATGGGTAGTCAATTGGCTCTTTGCTTTCCCGATAAAGATTTTATATTTACATGCATATCGGATACTCAGGGTACCGGCCCTACCGGGACAGGGATAACAGATATTTTTCGCGAAGAAGTGTTATGTAATCTGTCAGACGGTCCATTAAAAGAAGATCCCGAAACCAATAAATTATTAAAACAAAAAATCGAAAACTTAGAAATATTGCCTCAATACGGAAATCTAACTTCAACTTGTACCGGTATGGTAAACGGTGTGTGGTATAGGATGAATGAAAATCCTATGGCTATATCCCGTATGCGCTTTACGCTTAATGGAACTGAAGGAGTTTGGGAGTATGAAAATGCTTCCGGATTAAAACAACTTGCTTTTGGTATAGGAAAGACGGTTTCAGGTTTTTTCCCACAAGCTAATTATTTTGGTGAGAAAATAGGAACAATTCCGGGTAAGCCATACAAATGTCTTGCGTCTGCCGCTTGGGTCGAAGAGTATAAATTGAATATGCTGGTTTATATAACCGATATATACTTGGGAGCTTTGAGGATAACATTCTCATTTAAAGGAAATGATATTTCGGTTTTAATGACCAAAACAGCCGAATGGTTTTTGGATGAATATCAAGGGTTTGCAGGCGGAACGGCCATAATTTAGAAAGAACAATTATACTATAAATAAAAAGCGGAGTTTATGATGTTAAAAATAGAGAATACGGAGAATCTAACAGGTGTGTGTATTAGCGGTGATTATGAAGACTTGTACAACTTAGTCGAAGCGTTTCATGAAATTACTGTAAATGAATATGATGATGCATATGATGAAAGGTATGCTAAAATATCATCCCGTGTATTAGGTTTATGTTATGATGTAAGACATGCCTATCAAGGTGACAGGCAAGTTGAATTTGTAGAAAACGGAATGGATAAGCATAAAATGATTTATCATGAAATTGTTGTTCCTAAAAGTAACGTTTATTACAAGGTTAATTATCTGTATCCCGAAATGATATATATCCTGATAGCTCTTAATGAATTAGTAAGGTTTAGAATGAAAAATCTGGCAAAAACAAACATGTATGATATAGCTTTTAGTAAAAATGTCATATGGGATGAAACTATTGCAACAATAAGATTTTTTCAATCTATGTTTGTTAAGTGTGTGAAAGAAACACTATCCGAAGCTGCATTTTCTCGATTTCTTAATATGACAACGAAAGCATATACGAATATTTATATAATGGCTCATCAATATTTGGATCTTTTAAATATACGATATATAAATATGGACAAAGAAAAACGTCTGAAAAATTTAAGTATATTCACAAAGAGAATTGTTGAATTTATGACTAATGTAGAGCATAATGAAATTAAAACCGAAGTAGAAAATGCGGCGAAAGAACACAATTGTCACTCTGATGACATTCGCATGGTAGGATGTGATTATCCCGAAGTTACAGATTGGTAAATTAATCATGTAGCGGATATATAATTTGTGTTTATTTTATATTACTGTTTATTATACATAAAATTCATATTTGAAAGGTGGTTAAAATGTCATACTATAATCTTACAGAAACTAACGCAAGGATAGAAAAGATAAGGGAAATAATGATAGCAAAACAACTGGATGCAGCTTTAATTTATTACGATGAAATTAATGTGGCAAACGGTTGGTATTTAACCGGTTGGTGTCCCCAATTTGAAAAAGGCTGTATTTTCTTACCCTTAATAGGAGAACCGTTATTATTAGGTGGACCTGAAAGCGAACCTTTTGCAAAAATGAGCAGTGCTATAACTGAAACTCGAAATTTCACCCCTTTTATGGTTCCGGATGAAGAGTATCCTAATGCAACAATCAGCACATTTGAATCCTTGGCTGTTGAATTAAAAGATAAAAGCATTCCGATTAATAAAATAGGTATAGTAGGATCGGCGTCAATACCCCATAATGTATATAAACAATTTGAATCGGGATTTTCAAACAGCGAACTCTCGGACATGACCGTTGAGTATGAAGCTTTACGAGCTATTAAGTCCGATTGGGAAATACAAAGTGTTCGAGCGGCGTTTGATTTAGCATATAAGGCTTATAAGGCTATGATTAAAAAGGTAGCTCCCGGTATCATGGAGCATGAAGTAGCAGCGGAAGGTGAATATGTATGTAGAAAAAATGGAGCGAACAGTTTTGCTTTTTCATGTATAGTCGGAAGTGGTGAGAGATCGAAAGCGGTTGTTCCGACTGCGCTGAACAAAGTGATGAATGCCGGTGAAACGGTAATGTTAGGTATAGCTCCGAGAGTTAACGGTTATGCGGGAGTGTTCGGCGAAACGCTACCTGTATCAGGTGAATATACAGTCGCACAGAAAGATTGTGCCAATTATCTTCGTGAAGCTTTCAGGTTGACCAAAAGTATGCTAAAACCGGGTGTAAAGGGTAAAGAATTGGATATTCCCGCACGAAACAGTTTTATTAAAAACGGTCTGTTAAAGTATCTTGTTTGTCCATTTGCACATACTATCGGTTTAATGGAAGCCGAAGGGCCGTTTTTCGGGCCAAATAGCGATGATATATTATTACCGGGTATGACCGTATGTGTTGACGTAAGCTTTTTCGGACATCCCGAATTTCATGGTGCACGTATTGAAACAGGATACTTAATAACCGAAACCGGTTGCGAGCCACTCTCTCCACAAATGGATGAAATATTAATGAAAGATGTGATATAGTTGATCTGTTTACAAAACAGAATCCGATTATCTATCATGGTGATATGTTTTATACGGGTGTTTAGGTAGTTTTTTTACGATCACCTGTTAATATTAAAAGGACGGAGGCAAAAAATGAGTAATAAAGCTATTGCAATTTATGCGGAACATGGAACATTTCCATCTATTCAAACAGCAGCTTTCGCAGAAAAGGAAATTGATTGGTGGGATAAAAATAATCGTCTTTGCGATTACTGTACGGAGTCTTTTGCAGCATACAAGTTATATAATTTCTTATGCTCAACCGGATTAAAAAATATATCGTTAGTCGATGATATTCAATCGACTGCCGAATCGGACATAGCAATTATAGTAATCGGTAAGAATACATGTGATGATATTTTAAAGCATCTGAATGTAGAAAGATCAGATGTTTTTCCAAAGAATTTAAAGTCACCTGACGGTTATGTAGTGCAAGAAATTACAAGAAAGAACAGAGTGATTTTATTATCAGGAAACTCGAGAATTGCTGTTATGTATGCAGTGTTTCATTATTTAAAGCTTCAAGGATTTTCGTTCATTTCCCCTGATTGTGACGGTTTTGTCATACCTGATATTGATGATTTGACATTTGTATCACAAAAAGTTCAAGAACAGCCTGATTTCATTACAAGAGGTTTTCTAAGCGGATATTCCGATGATAAAAATAAAAACTTTCTAGACTGGATGTTAGCGAACCGACTAAACTATATGTCTATGGCTGTTGAAGATTATCACTATGTAAGTAAGCTGGGATTAAAACTGTGTGGTGGTGGTCACAAAGGAATGTACGAATACTTACCTCCCGATCAACCGGATCCTAATTTCATACCGGCTGAAGGTGAAAAGCAAAAAACATACTTTGAAACGCATCCGGAATGGTTTGCACTCAGAAACGGTAAAAGAGATATGGGAGTGAATAAAGAAGCCGCTGTCAAAGGTTACTATACCGGTAATAATTTTTGTATGTCAAATAAAGATGCGGTACATGAATTTTGCACAAATTATCTAAAATCTATTGTCAGCGGTTCACTAAAATATGCTGATATCATTAATGTATGGCCTTTAGATAATGGAAAATGGTGTGAATGTGACGAATGTAAAGCTTTGGGCAACTATACACGACAGATACTTCTTGTAGCGAATACATTAATGCAATATATCAAAGATGCGGTAAAAAAAGGCCTTTTAAAGCGAGATATTATGTTGATGGTTCCGGCTTATCACGAAACTTTACCGGAACCGGATATGCCGTTACCGGATGATTTCGATTATGATATGTGTGTAGTAACATTATTTACCATCGAACGTTGTTATGTTCATGACTTGTTTGATCGGAAATGTACCGAAGCTAATGTTTATTTAGCCGACAGAATTAGAGAATGGACTTCAAAAGAAAATCGTAATTATAAAGGAGATTTGGTTATAGGTGAATATTTTAATGTCAGCTCTTTCGCTTCAATACCAATAGTATTAGCCGATCGTATAAAAAAGGATATACCCGATTATTTCAATCAAGGAGCCAAACATTTTAATTTCATGCATATGATAACCGATAGTTGGGGAGCTAAGATTATTAATAATAATTTATACGCATCTTTGTTATGGGATGTTAAATTGGATTCTGATGCGTATTTAAATACTTTACAGGAACAGTTTTACCCGGGTAAATCATCAGAAATCAAACAGATATTTAACCTGCTTGAAAAGGGTTTTTCTAATGCTAAGTATATATTCCATTATCAATTTGTAGACGGTGTGATAAGCAGTTTGAAAAGGAATATAAAATCCGAGAAGCCGTTTATATCAAAGCACGTTCAATATGATAAGATACTTTCTGATGATAATGCCGGAATAGACTTTATAAGCGGACTTGAAACAGTAAAATTGGCTTATGGTAAAATAAACTCTTTAGCGGACGAAAATAAAGACACTGTACTATATGAACGATTAAAACAATTAAAGAGTCATATTGAATACGGAGTCGATATGTATACTTTTTATCATTTGATATTAAAATATGCAAAAGCATATTTAGAAGGTAATAAACAAGAATGTAAGCTAATTGCAAATGAATTAAAATCATTAAATGAAAATTGTACCGCTTACCTTTGGGCTTTAGCAGGATATAAGTCTAAGTTAATGTATTTTGACAGTTTAGCCGCCGCAAGCTGGCAAAAGCAATTGTATGAGAAAATTATTGAAGAAGAAGACCTAAGCGGAGCAAAAGCCGAGTTGACGCTTTGATGGATTTTACAGATACATTTGAGTTTTAAATAACTATATGCTTATAATACAACATTAGAGTTAACTAAAAAGACAGGTTATGTTTATA
>CAZJOD010000086.1:14421-16241 GCA_964547525.1 uncultured Clostridiaceae bacterium | reverse complement strand
TGGAAAATTAACGCTTCTAATTTGTAAAGGGTAAAAACAAACAAATCCCGGGTCCGGCGTACCTGGTATTTCATTTTCTACAAATCCGTGTAGGTTTTATGGAAGCTATCGCAGAAACCGACGAAGCGTTAATGGAGAAATATTTCGAAGGTGAAGCGTTTACTCAAAGTGAAATTAATAAGGGGTTGTCACAAGGTATAACCGACGGAACCATTTGTCCGGTTTTCTGTGGTGCCGCGGAGCTCGGAATGGGAGTAGATTTGTTAGCGAAAGCAATTATAAATTTATTACCGTCTCCCGATGTTAGAAAAACTGTCAAAGTGACAACGGTTGATTCTAAAGATGTAATAGAATTGGAAGCTTCGGAAAATGAAAAATTATCCGCACTTGTATTTAAGACAATTGCCGACCCGTTTGTGGGAAAAATTTCAATGTTCAAAGTTTTTTCCGGTACAATGACTTCCGATATTCAACTTTTTAATTCCAACTCGGAAAGAAACGAAAAAATTTCTCAATTATTTTTCCCTATGGGAAAACAACAAATCAATACTAATAAGATCATTGCAGGGGATATAGGTGCGTTAACCAAACTTCAAGCTACCAACACAAACGACACATTATGCACATCGGCTAAAAAAGTTATTTTAAGTAAAATTAAATTCCCCGAACCGGCTCTGTCTTTAGCAGTTGAACCGGTAGCAAAAGGCGATGAAGAAAAGATCGGATCCGGACTGCAAAGATTGCTTGATGAAGATCCGACGTTTAAAGTAGAAATAAATACCGAAACAAGGCAAACACTTATAAAGGGTATAGGTGACCAGCACTTGGATGTTATCACCAGTAAATTAAAAGCTAAATTCGGTGTTGACGTTAGACTGGTTGATCCTAAAGTGCCGTATCGTGAGACTATTAAAAAGAAGGTTGAAAGGGTTGAAGGTAAACATAAGAAACAATCCGGTGGACACGGTCAATACGGACATGTGTTTATAACATTTGAACCTGCGGTATCGGATGATTTGATTTTCGAAGAGCAAGTATTCGGCGGATCGGTACCTAGGAACTATTTCCCGGCTGTAGAAAAAGGTTTAAGAGAAAGCGTTATAAAGGGTGTATTGGCAGGATATCCTGTGGTTAATCTTAAAGCGATTCTGATGGACGGTTCTTACCACCCTGTAGATTCAAGTGAAATGGCATTTAAATTAGCGGCAAGCTTATCATACAAGAAGGGTATCGCTATGGCTAATCCTGTTTTACTTGAGCCGATTTATAGAGCTGATATAACTATCCCGGATGCAAATTTGGGTGATGTTATAGGAGATATGAATAAAAGAAGAGGTAGAATTCTCGGTATGGAACCGCTGTCAGGTGGATTGCAAAAGGTTACCGCTGAAGTTCCGTTGTCCGAAATGTTCAAGTATGCCACCGATCTCAGATCAATGACACAAGCCAGAGGTTCGTTTAAGATGGAATATTTGCGTTACGAAGAAGTACCTATGAATATTAGCGAGAAGATAATCGCCGAAGCTGCCAAGGAAAAAGAGAGCGAATAATTATTAAAATATGTAAGAATATTAATAAGACCCGCGGTCGCATCGAGCGTCCCCGGGTCTTATTAAGTAAACGGTGTGTATTGATACCGCTTAAAAGGCATCCTGATGTTTATTATTGAAAACACCTTCACCTAAAAATAGTTATTCCGGTAGGATCAGTTAATAAAAAAATTTATAAGTGACTGCCGTATTTTCGGATGTTGTCAACATAAGGAGGTGTAATGATATCACGTTCGGTAATAATCGCTGTGATAAGTTCCGATGGTGTCA
>CAZJOD010000086.1:0-14321 GCA_964547525.1 uncultured Clostridiaceae bacterium | reverse complement strand
GGTGTAATGATATCACGTTCGGTAATAATCGCTGTGATAAGTTCCGATGGTGTCACATCAAAAGCCGGATTTAAAATGTTAACTCCGTTCGGCACTACCTGTATACCGCTAATATGAGATACTTCTTTGGGATTCCTGTACTCAATTGTGATATCATCGCCTGTAGCGATATTAAAATCAAATGTCGAATACGGTGCCGCAATATAAAAGGGTATGTTATGGAATTTAGCCAAAACCGCCAAGGAGTATGTGCCTATTTTATTAGCGGTATCGCCGTTTGCGGCAATCCGGTCGGCACCTGTAACTACACAATCGATCATTTTTTGTTGCATGAAGTATCCTGCCATGTTATCAGTTATAACGGTTACAGGTATTTCGTCATGGTGCAATTCGTATGCGGTCAATCTCGAACCTTGCAAAAAAGGCCTGGTTTCGTCCGCATAAACCATTTTTACTTTTCCTTGTTTAAACGCCGAACGCACAACTCCTAGAGCGGTTCCGTAATCGGAAGTGGCTAAAGCGCCGGCATTGCAATGAGTCAGTATGCAGGATTCGTTTTTTATGAGCGTTGCACCGTTATCACCAATTTGTTTACACAGTAATACATCTTCGTTAAAGATTTCGTCCGCTTTTTCCTTTATTAAAATCGTTATGTGTGAGTTAGGTAAATTTTTACTACTTGATAACAAAAATCTCATTTTGTTGATTGCCCAGAAAAGGTTGACAGCTGTCGGTCTGGTTTTAGAAAATTCAACTAAAGCTTTTTCCATGTTGGTAAAAAATATTTCGGGACTTTCTTTTTCAAACTCCAATGCGGCTAAATATGTCCCGTATGCGGCGGTAACACCGATAGCCGGTGCACCACGAACAACCATATCTTTTATAGCTATACAAACAGCCCTATAATCGACATATTCGTTTATGATCAAATCTAACGGTAATTTTCTTTGATCTATTAATTTTAATTTTTTATTTTCGAAACATACAGGTTTCATAAAATCCTCCGCTTATATCATAATAGTTATATATTATACCCGATCAACTTGATATAATATAGATTTCACTGCCGGTAGAATTAATTCAAGGTTTATTTAATTATATCACTTGCAGCATAAATTTACCACAAGTCCCGTTATTTAAAACCTTTATCAAGCTATTTCACGTTACTGGGAAGACAGTACCGAGAGTATCGCCGGTTTTGTTAATAATAAATTGTTATGTTGAAACATAGTAGGTTACTTGGTATAATATAGGAAGGTGTCTGGCAAAATTCGCATCGGCATCTTTATTAAACGACGGGAGATGATGTTTTGGAAATAGGAATAACAGGTTGTTCGGATCGTTTGGAGTTAATAAAAAGGTTAGGTTTTGATTTTGTCGAACCTTCGGTGTACAATGTTTCAAAAATGTCGGAAGACGAATTTAATTTATTTAAAAAAGAGCTTACAACGGCGGGTTTGCCCGCTAGGGCGTTTTGTTTATTTTTTCCGTCTGATATAAAAACAACGGGACCCGAGGTGTCGCAACAAAAAATAGTCGACTACTTGAATCATTCTCTTAACAGATGTAAACAATTAGGAGGACAAACGATTGTATACGGAAGCGGGGGATCAAGAAGAGTGCCTGAAGGTTATGACTACGATACGGCATGGGAACAGCTTGTGTCGTTTTTTAAAACAGCGGGAGAGATTGCTAGAAATTACGGTATAACTATAGTTATAGAACCACTTTTTCAAAAAAATTGTAATATTATAAACAGAGTAAGTGAAGGGCTTTCTATGTGCCGCAGAGTGGATCATCCTAATATAAGACTGCTTGCGGATAATTTTCACATGATGAAAGAAAATGAAGATCCAAAAATTATATTGGATGCAGGTAGTGAGTATTTACATCATGTTCACCTTCGAGATATTGAATTAGGTTTTATTGGAGAAAAAGACAGAGAATATTTTGACAGGTTTTTCGGAATGTTGAACACTATAAAATATAAAGGCCGTTTAAGCTTGGAAGTTGACGTTAAACCCTCTGACCCGAAAGAATTTGAAAGACAAGCGTTAGAATGCATAGAATTTATAAAGAGTTATTTTAAATAAAATAACCGGTTTGAAAAACGAGGAAGGAGTTATCATGAAATATAAACCGAACGATAATAGGTACGAAAATATGATATATAACCGTTGTGGTAAAAGCGGTTTAAAACTGCCGGCGATATCATTGGGGTTATGGCATAATTTCGGTGGGGTGACCGTTTTTGAAAACAGTAGAGAAATGATAAAGAAAGCATTCGATTTGGGTATTACCCATTTTGATATTGCAAATAATTACGGTCCGCCTCCGGGAGCCGCCGAAGAAAACTTCGGTAAAATATTAAAGCAGGATTTTCATAGTTACAGAGATGAAATGATTATATCTACCAAAGCGGGATTTTATATGTGGCCCGGTCCTTACGGTGAATGGGGTTCTAAAAAGAATCTTGTATCAAGTCTGGACCAAAGCTTAAAACGTATGGATCTTGACTATGTGGATATCTTTTATCATCACAGACCGGATCCTGAGACTCCTTTGGAAGAAACGATAGGAGCGTTGGATCTTATTGTCAGACAAGGTAAAGCTTTATATGCAGGTGTATCCAATTATAGCGCAGAACAAACACGGCAAGCATTAAAGATTTTCAAAGAACTCGGTACACCGTGTCTTATCCACCAAGTAAGGTATTCAATGTTTGACAGAGTACCGGAAAAAGGTCTGTTAGACGTTTTAGGACAAGAAGGTGTCGGATGCATAGCGTTTTCACCTTTGGCAAAAGGAATTCTAACCGACAGGTACTTAAACGGCATACCTTCGGATTCAAGAGCCGCGGGCGGAAGTGTTTTCTTAAAACCCGAAAACATTACCGAAGATCTTATAGGACGTGTAAAAAGTTTGAATCAAATTGCTTCGGAACGTGGACAAACGTTGGCTCAGATGGCTCTTTCATGGCTTTTGAAAGATAAACGCGTCACATCGGTTTTAATAGGCGCCAGTAAACCCGGACAAGTTGTAGATTGTGCGGCTGCCGGTAACAATACCGTTTTTGATAACACCGAGTTAGAAAAGATAGAAGCGTTATTAAAGTAAAATAAATTTTAACAAAATAAAAAAACGAAGGATTCGTCTGTCTTGTATAAATCCTTCGTTTTTTATTCCTCTGTTCGCTTCATCATTTAACAAAATATAGCTGCAAAATAATCGGCTGCTTGTTTCAATTGTTTGATACATGATTTTTGGTAATCAGTTAATTCATTTGTGTCTCTTGACCGGCATATAACTTCCATTTTTATGTTTTCCAAAAAGCTAAGATGGTATTTTGCGGTAACAGGATAAGCCAAACTTTCGGTAAAAGCAGCGATACATAAAAACGATTGTAATAGTTCGGATTGTTCGGGATTTTTATTAAAATCACGGCACAGCTTTACATAAAGCTCCGGATGGAAGTTTGCCATGACTCCGCAATATCCTGCCGCTCCGTAACGTAATGTTTCCAGCAAAGTTTGTGCATTGGCGTTAAACAGATAAATGTCCGTTTTTTCAAGAAGACAAAGGCGTTCTTTAATCAATAACCCGTCACAGCAAGTATCTTTTATAAAACGAAATCGACCTGTATCCGAACACCAGTTTAATATTTTTGGGGTTAAGAGTCGTTTATACGGTTTAGGGCATTCGTAAATACCTAATGGTATGTCCTCGTTTAGTCCTTTGAGCAATTTTTCCGCATTTAGTATCCACTCGTCATCTCCGGTATTTTTCTCACCCAAACGATTGCTTATAAGGATTATGGCATCCACCCCGGTATCGGCCATTTGTTTTAATTCATAGGTTTGATCCGGGATACTGTCCGATATATGACCTGATGCCACGATGGTCATAGGTTGGCGGCTTTTATCAGAAGATGCCAATTGATCGGATTTTACTTTAACTCGTTTTGCCAGGTTGACTCTTTCATTTAATGTCAGATAAAAAACTTCACTTGATTGACAAACTGCAAATATGCCGTCGCAACCTTTTTTCCAGTACCATTCCACTAAACGGTCTACGGCGTCGTAATCGATATGTCCGTCGGAATCATACGGTGTGATCATAGTCGGATATGTACCGACTGTAAAGTTTTTATTATTCATTATATTGGTTCCTTTCATTTTGAATCGGGACGGTTATGTCCTTTAATATATTTTACCGGAAAAAAACGGTTAATCGCTATAAATTTTATAACTACAGCGTCTTATGGCTTCGTATCGGGATTAATAATTAAAATCAAGATTTTGTATTTAATTTTATGATATTATAGAACATGGAACATATACAATATTATATACGTCTTATATATATAAGTAGCCGGTAGGCGAAGGAGGGTTTAAAAGTGAAAAAAAGGATTTTAACAATTATTCTCATATCAATGTTTACAATAGTATTACTAAGCGGTTGTGCATCAAAAAGCAATGAAAGCAAGGCTGGCAATTATGATGTTGCATATACCACTACCGCACAAACCACATCGGCGGGAGCATACTCAAAAGATATGGGTCTGACCGAATCACAAAGCAATTTGTTTTCTGATGATTTAGACACAAACAGTGCATTAAGTAACCGTAAAGTTATTCTAAACGCATGGGTTTCGTTAGATGTGGAAGACTTTAACGGTGCGTACACCAATATAAAGACAATGATCGCACCGTACGGTTATGTACAAGAAACATCCATAAGGAAAGATAAATATTATCCTTCCGGTTCAAATGAATTTATATACATAACAAGCGGTGTTATCGTCATTCGGGTAGATGCCGATAAATTTGAACAGACTATGGAGAACCTATCCGGTATAGGTACCATTATGGATGAAAAAAGAGGCTCGGATGACATTACATATAAATATGTGGACACTAAGGCCAGGATTGTATTGCTTGAAGATGAAAAGAGACGGTTGGAAAAATATTTAACTGATGAAACGAAAGATGCACAATTTATATTTCAGATTCAATCAAGACTTACCGATGTGCTTTATCAAATTGAAAGTTATAAGGGTAATATTCAAAAGTGGGACGATATGGTCAGTTTATCGACTATCACCATAAACATGAAAGAAACCGTTCCAGGTGAAAAACCTGTAAAAGAATATACTTATTGGGACAGATTGTCAAAATCTTTTGAAAAAGCTGTGGAATTTTGTGGTGACATCCTTATTTTCATTATCTCTGCCATACCTGTTATTGTTGTGTTAGGTACCGTAACGATACTTATAATTTTAATCGTAAGAAAGTTAAAAAAAGCAGGCGCTAAAAAAACACCGGTCACAACATATATGCCTGATAAAAAAGATGAAAGACCGATAAACAAAGACTAAAATTTAATTAATATTAGAACCGGTCGAAATATACCCTAAAAAAGCAGATCCTTAAATTAAGATAAGAAAAATGTAAGTGAAAATGAAAAATCCCGAAAGAACACTTTCGGGATTTTTCAAACTTCTATGATTTGTATATTGAATTTTTAATTCACAGCTAGCATAAAACATTTCATTATTTTGTTTGTTTTTGTATATTTTTTGGGTTGATATTTGTTAGAAAATATAATATAATAATAGTCAAAGAAAGTCAAAATCAATATTAAAAAGAGGTGAGGGATTTGGCTATACTAAGTGATATTATTGAAGCTTTTATAAAAGATATGATAAATGAAACTGAAGGAAATATAGAAATAAGGCGTAATGAGCTTGCTAATAGGTTCAATTGCGTCCCTTCTCAAATAAATTATGTAATAGGTACCCGATTTACTCAAGAAAGAGGCTATTATGTTGAAAGCAGACGCGGTGGAGGTGGCCATATTCGGATTACCCGAGTAAATGTTAAAAGCCCGGGCGATTATTTAATGCATATTGTTGCATCCATGGGAGATTCAATTTCTCAGCAATCCGCTCAGATTTTTATTAACAATTTTGTTGATTACGAAATCATATCTCCCGGTACGGGTGAATTGATAAAAGCGGCTGTAAGTGATCGTGCACTTGAAATGATACCGCAGCCTTTGCGTGATGAAACTAGAGCTTCTATCATGAAGAATATGTTGGCGTATATAAGAGTAAAATAAAATATTAACAGATTGGAAGATGATAAAATGATTTGTCAAAAGTGTAAAGTAAGGGAAGCGACTGTAACTATAACAAAATTAATAAATAATATGCAGATTACCATGCATCTGTGTCCTGAATGCGCCAAAGATTTTACTCCCGGTTTGCAAAAGCAAATTTCAGGTGTTAACAATCTTCTAATGAGAATAATGGGGTCGGGAGATTTGTTTGATACCGAAATGACAGGTGATAACTTAACATGTCCGGATTGCAGAATGACTTTTGCAGATTTTAGAAAAAAAGGGGTTATAGGTTGCGGCAAATGCTACGATGTATTTCGCGAAAGAATGGAATCGATTTTAAAAAGACTTCATGGAAATAACAGGCATGTAGGTTTGTCATATGAAGATAAGCCTGTATTAGCTCCGGCAGTCGAGGTAAATAATGAACAACGCATGCAGAAAAAAGAAGAAGTCAAAAATGACGACAGTCTATTTGAGAAAGTAAATAATCTTAAAAAAGCGCTGAACGAAGCGGTGGCAAAGGAAGATTACGAGGAAGCTGCAAAAATACGTGATATGATTAAAATCATGGAAGATAGGCCGACCGGAGGTAATGTATTATGATATGGTATTTAAATGAAGGAAGAGAAGATGATGTGGTAATATCCACCCGTATCCGGTTGTCAAGAAACTTAAAAGGATTTTTATTTCCAAATAAGATGGATAAAACCGATTCGGCGGAGTTATTGAAAAAAGTAAAATCCGCATATGATAGCGATAACGAATTGAAAAAAAGATTTAACTTTTTAATTGCGGATGAAATACCCGATATGGATAAAAGACTGCTTGTTGAAAAAAATCAGATCACTCACGAATCTGTCAATTCACCTTTATCATGTGGATTGATGCTTGAAAAAACCGAATCAACCTCTGTAATGATTAATGAGGAAGATCACATAAGAATCCAGAGCATGTTTTGCGGACTTGAAACCGACGAGGCGTGGGAAGCGTGTGTGAGCACCGATCGTCTTCTCGCTGCTCATTTGCCGTATCTTTTTGATAAAGACTTTGGTTTTTTAACCGCTTATCCCACCGTAACAGGTACGGGTTTGATTGTATCGATTTTATTACATTTACCCGGTATGGTGATGACAGGTAATATGGAAAACATAACCGCCGCATGTGAAAAGTTAAACGTTTCTTTAAAGAGTGTTTATGAATACGGTAAGAAACTACCGGGAAACATGTATATATTGTCGAACAAGATAACAACAGGGGAGTCGGAAGAAAGTATTATAAACGGTATCAGAGATGTGGCGAAGCAAATATCCGACCAGGAAAGAGTATTAAGGCAGATATTGGTTAAACAAAATGCAAATAAAATGGAAGACCGGGTGTTTAGAGCTTTAGGTACGTTTTTAAATGCCAGAATAATATCATATGAAGAATGTCTTGTACTGATGAATGACATAAGATTCGGTGTATTTACCGGTATGATAGGAAACTTTGGTTTTAAAACGTTAAATGAGTTGCTGGTTATAATTAAACCCGCTCATGTGCAACATTTCAAAGGAAGACCTATGATGCCTCAGGAAAAAGATATAACCAGGGCGGAGATGATACGCCACAAAATGGATAAATTTTTTACGAAAGGGTGATGAATGATGTATGATAATTTCTCGGAAAAAGCCGGTAAGTGTATAGAATTGTCAAATACCATAGCGTCCAAGTTCGGCCATGACCAAATTGCCACCGAGCATATTTTGTACGGGTTGACCGCCGAGGAAACAGGATTGGCCGCAAAGGTTCTTGCCAAACAAAACGTTACTGCAAAAAGTGTAGAAGACGGTATAAGGCGGTTTGTGGGTTTTGGTATAAATCCGGGTAAGGAAACGACCGGATACACACCCAGGGCAAAACGGATACTGGAAATGAGTTCCCGTGAAGCTAAAAAAATGAATATGGAATATATAGGTACGGAACATATATTACTGGCCCTTGTACGAGAAGGTGATTCGGTTGCGGTACGTATATTGATAGATTTGAACGTGCAATTAAAAATCCTCATGAAGGATTTGGTTGAAATGATGAAAAGCGGTGAAGGTGAAAGCGACGGAAAAGGTAAAGGAAAAACATTGGAAAAATATAGTCGTGACTTAACCGAAATGGCAAGAGAAGGCAAGTTCGATCCTGTTATAGGAAGGGAAAATGAGCTGCAAAGGATTATACAAATATTAAGCAGGAGAACTAAAAATAATCCTTGTCTGGTTGGTGAACCCGGTGTGGGCAAGACCGCCGTAGCAGAATACTTGGCTCAAAAAATAGCCGACGGTGATATTCCTGAGCTATTGAAAGATAAAAAAGTGGTATCTCTTGATCTGTCGTCAATGGTAGCGGGTTCAAAATATCGCGGGGAATTCGAAGAAAGAATTAAAAGTGCATTGGAAGAGATCATTAAAGCCGGAAATATTATTTTATTTATAGATGAGATGCACACTATTATAGGTGCCGGTGCAGCCGAAGGATCCATAGACGCATCAAGCATTTTAAAACCTTCTTTGGCAAGAGGTGAATTGCAGGTTATAGGCGCTACTACTATAGACGAATACAGAAAACACATTGAAAAGGATGCGGCGTTGGAAAGAAGATTCCAACCGGTTACAATAGGTGAACCTAGTGAAGAGGCGTCAATCCGTATTTGAAAGGCTTAAGAGACAGATATGAAGCTCATCATGGAGTAAAAATCACCGATGATGCCTTAGAAGCAGCTGTAAAATTATCTGTTCGTTATATCACCGATCGTTATCTACCGGACAAAGCGATAGATTTGGTGGATGAAGCGGCGTCAAAAGTTCGCCTTGCTTCATATACGACTCCTCCGGAGCTAAAAGAACTCGAAGCTCAATTGACAAAATTGGAAAATCAAAAAAATGAAGCAATCAATTGTCAAGAGTTTGAAATTGCCGCTGAAATTCGGGATAATGAGAAGAACTTAAGAGCTCAGATAGATACCATACGAAACAATTGGAAAGATTCCACTCAGAAAACAAACGGAACGGTTGATGAAGATGAAATTGCAGAATGTGTTTCACAGTGGACCGGTATACCTGTAAAGCGTTTGGGAAAAGAAGAATCTCAAAGATTATTGGATATGGAGTCGATATTACATCAACGTGTCGTAGGTCAGGAAGAAGCGGTTAAAAGCCTTGCAAAAGCTATCAGAAGAGGTAGGACCGGTTTGAAAGATCCGAAGCGACCCGTAGGATCGTTTATTTTCTTAGGACCTACCGGTGTAGGTAAAACAGAAGTGAGTAAAGCACTGGCCGAAGCGTTGTTCGATGATGAAAACGCTTTGATCAGAATTGATATGTCCGAATATATGGAAAAGTTTAACGTATCAAAACTTATAGGATCTCCTCCCGGTTATGTAGGTTATGACGAAGGCGGGCAGTTGACTGATAAGGTGAGGACTAATCCCTATTCGGTATTACTGTTCGACGAAATTGAAAAGGCGCATCCGGATGTATTTAATATATTGTTGCAGCTTTTAGATGACGGTAGAGTCACCGATAGCCAAGGTCGAACCGTTGATTTTAGAAATACGGTTGTAATAATGACATCCAATGTCGGAGCTCAACAATTAATGGAAGACAAACAATTGGGATTCTCTTTCCAACAAGATGAGGAAACCGATTATAAGACAATAAAAAACAAAATTATGTCAGAGTTGAAAAGGAACTTTAAACCGGAGTTTTTAAATCGTGTTGACGATATCATAGTGTTCCATCATCTGACTAAAGAGCATATGAATCACATTATAGAGATTATGCTAAAAAACCTAAGAGACAGATTAAAAGGAAAAGATATAACGTTGACAGTGACCGATGCCGCTAAGTCTTATATTATAAACAAAGGATATGATAAAGCATACGGTGCCAGACCTTTAAAAAGAGTAATTCAAAATCACATTGAAGATGCTTTGGCTGAACGAATGCTAAGCGGAGAAATAGAAGAAAATGATAACGTTACGGTTGATTTTATTAATAACACATTAACGTTTACAAATAAAGTTACTGTTGAAAAGGTATAGAAGTATATGGCAAAAATAATAAGCGTTTATGTTTGTTCGGAATGTGGATATGAAACGAAAAAATGGATGGGAAGATGTCCCGGATGTAATTCGTGGAATACGATGCTCGAAGATATAAAGCAAAATGACAAGGTCGGGTCGATCTCTATGGAGAGCGGCCCGGTCGATGTTGTTAAACTGTCCGGTCTAAGTATTGAAAATGAACCGCGTTACATATCCGGCATGACCGAACTTGATCGTGTTTTAGGCGGTGGTTTTGTAAAAGGATCGTTGGTATTGGTGGGAGGAGACCCCGGTATCGGAAAATCCACTTTGCTGCTTCAGATATGTCAATCCGCGAATGTGGACGGAGATATACTTTATGTGTCGGGAGAGGAGTCCGCATCTCAAATAAAACTCAGAGCATCCAGGCTTAATGTTGTAAATGATAATATATTGCTTGTAGCCGAGACCGATTTTAATTCCATTGTCCCTGTAATAGATGATGTTAATCCGAAATTATTAATAATCGATTCCATACAGACTATGTATAACAGTTTGATGGCTTCGGCACCGGGTAGTGTATCTCAAGTTCGTGATGTTACATCGCAGTTGATGTCTATTGGCAAAAAAAAGGGTATCACTGTGGTTATTGTAGGCCATGTGACCAAAGAAGGTGCTATTGCAGGACCTAGGGTATTAGAGCATATGGTTGATACCGTTTTGTATTTTGAGGGAGAACGTCACCTCCAATACAGGATTTTACGTGGTGTAAAGAACCGTTTTGGTTCCACAAACGAGATCGGTATATTTGAAATGTGTGATAAAGGTTTGATTGAGGTTGAAAATCCGTCGGCCACTATGCTGTCCGGACGTGCCATAGATAAAGCGGGTTCTGTGGTTACCGCCGCTATGGAAGGAACCAGACCTATGATGCTGGAAATACAAGCGTTAGTATCGCCAACAGTTTTCGGAGTGCCCAGGAGAATGGCAACCGGATTGGATTACAATCGGATTACCATGCTGCTGGCTGTTCTGGAAAAAAAAGCAAGTGTTCCTTTATTCGATCAGGATGTATATGTTAATATAGCAGGAGGCATGAAAGTAACCGAGCCTTCATGTGATCTGGCTGTTTTAGCCGCTGTAGCTTCGAGTTTAAAAAATAAAAATATACCGTCGGATGCGGTTGTAATGGGTGAGGTAGGGTTAACCGGCGAAGTCAGAGCTATCTCAAGCATGGAAAAACGAATTGCCGAATGTACCCGTATCGGATTTAAGCGATGTTTAATACCAAAATCTAATTTTGATCTGTTGGAAAACAAATCAAACCGAAAGATTATGATTGAAAGCGTTTCCGACGTTAACACATTAATATCCTTATTATTCGAATAAACTGATGGCCGTGTTTTAGCGGCAGTTTATTTTATTTCAAACTGTAATATCCTAGAGTTTCTATTCGCTTACTCTCTTTTAACATAATGTCGTAAAGATTTAGGTCTAAGATATTGCATAATGAAGTCATATAGAACAGATTTGAGCCTATATCTCTTTCGAGATGCTCTATACATTTCTCACATAGTTTCCCTTCAATATGAGTTTTAGAAAGATTGGCCATTTCATAAAGAGTCGCTCCCTTGGAATAATCTTGTTTTGTAACGTTGATTTTGATGCACCCGCAAGTGGTGGCCGCTTTGGCGATAGAATTACATACATTGGCACAAGTTTGTTGATATTTTGTCAGTGCATCCATTACACTTTTATTTCTAAACAGCATATCGCTGACCAGTAACTGAAAATCGTCTGTAGTAAATCCATAAGTTGCAGTATTTTTCATAGTAGTACTCCTTTTTTGTATTGCCTTGGTAATATTATAACTACAATATAACAGTAAAGTCAATAACAGGTTGACGTAAATGGAAATATTTCCATCAAACTTCAATCTTTTTGTATGATTTAAATATTAATTACAGATAGGAGTGTTTACCGATATTTTGGATACTAAAAAATCGGGGGATTGGCCACCGATTTTTTATAATGATATAATTTACTTTTACGTTGAGTATTATACGTCTCTTAGCAAAATTTTATGTAAACAATGGGAATAACACGAACTTATATACTATTATACCCAGAACAACTGAACCTGCGACGATACCCAATTTGATAAGCGGTTTGCTTTCGGATATTCTTTGTTTTATACCGTATATACCCATAACTAACATAGGTACTCCGAAACCGATCAAAAAAAGTGTAGCAGTAAATATGATACCTATAATTAATATGGTGCGCCAAAATGGTTCGGTTTCAGATCTATTAACTACATTTTTGGGGTCATCCGGATTTTCATATTGATCTGCGGCACTCCAAGCGGTACCTTGCACAAACGATGAGCCGATCCTTTCGAATGATTCACCACATTTGACGCATTTTTTAGCATCAACTTTGTTTCTTGCACCGCAAGCGGAACATTTTTTAGTTGCCATATTATATCAAACCTCCCGGTTACAAATTTATTAAACAAATTATATCATAAAACGAGAGATATGTTGAGTAAATAAGCTAATTTTATGATACTTTTATTTTGTTGTTTTATAATTTAAGTTGGTAATAATATTTAATACCTTAAAGAGCTAAATTAGTAAATGTATATAATAGAATTTTCCAAGTTGTAACGGTTGACAATTATAATATACATGTTATAATACTCATACGGTCAATAAAGGGAAGTTGAGATTATTAACTCGTTATTATTGAAGAAAAGGGAAGATTGGTGAACAGTTCGGTATGGCTAATAAAAATGAAACTAAAACGATTGTCCAAAATAAAAGGGCAAGACATGATTATTCCATTGAGCAGTCAATGGAAGCCGGTTTAGTATTATCCGGTACCGAAGTAAAATCAATAAGAGGAGGAAAAGCGAGCTTTATAGACAGTTATGCCTTTGTTAAAAACGGAGAATTGATTATAAGAGGATTGCATATCAGTAAATATGAACAAGGCAATATCTTTAACAAGGATCCTGACAGAGACAGAAAACTGTTGATGCATAAGCACGAAATATCAAGACTTGCCGGAATGGTCAGCGAAAAGGGAATGTCACTTATACCATTATCATTATACTTTAAAGGATGTAAAGTGAAGGTAGATTTGGGCGTTGCCAAAGGTAAAAAGACCTATGACAAGCGTCAGGACATGATTGCCCGTGACGCAAAGCGTGAAATTGAAAAGAATATGAAAGAGCGCTTTTAATTCATGGGGGCGAACCGGTTTCGACGGGATTGTTGAAACTTGTGAAGCGGGTAGAGGATTCTCGTGGGCCTCTATAAAAACGAGAACTTTAAAAATTAACTGCTGACAATAATGTAGCATACGCTGCCTAATTAGGCAGCCGTTCTACTACGGAGGACCGCGGACGTAGATAGAGCGTGGATTAGCGGTGAACGTGACACGGTAATTGCTTTCTAAAACGTGCATGACAAATGAAAGCTACTTCAAGTGTAGCGAGTCCGTAGCGACGTTTGAAGGAATTTAAAATCGGAATGCACCCGGAGAAACACATGTGGACATGGTTTCGGACAGGGGTTCAACTCCCCTCGCCTCCACCAACTTTACCCCTTTCCGTATCAGGAGAGGAAAACATAGATACTTTTATATTTGAATCTATCCTATTTGGGTAGATTTTTATTATGGGCTTTAGCCTGTTGAGCATGAAGCGAGTTTCTCCTAAGAGAAATGAGCCATGCGAAACAATAAACCACCCGCTATGCGGGTGTGCGAAAAAAGTTATACAAAAAATCACCTTTCCGTTAAAATAGAGTTGTCTAGCTACTATGTTAACGAAAGGAAAGGTGATTTAATGGCTAATAAAGCTAATAGCATGGCACATACAAAATGGATGTGTAAGTACCATATAGTATTTACTCCTAAGTATAGACGAAAAATTATTTATAATCAATACCGGGAAAGCATACGTGATATATTAAAGCAATTATGCAATTATAAGGGAGTTGAAATAATAGAAGGACATCTAATGCCAAATCATGTTCATATGCTTTTAAGTATTCCGCCCAAAATTAGTGTATCAAGTTTTATGGGATATTTTTATCGAAAGTTTTATGTTATCGAAAGATAATGCTATTGAACCTTGAAA
>CAZJOD010000085.1:0-16384 GCA_964547525.1 uncultured Clostridiaceae bacterium | reverse complement strand
ATGTTACTAATCCTCCCAATCTAAAATTATTTTACCGGACAATCCGCTTTTCATTATTTCAAATGCTTTTTTAAACTCACTAAAATGAAATTTGTGTGTTATTATTCCTGATATATCCAATCCCGATTCGAGCATCGAATTCATTTTGTACCATGTTTCAAACATTTCTCTACCGTATATACCTTTTATCGTTATTCCGTTAAACACTACTTTGTTCCAATCTATTTTTGTTTCGTAATTTAAGATGCCAAGTAACGCTATTTTTCCACCATGACACATTACATCCGTCATATCTCTGAACGCCGCTCCGTTGCCCGACATTTCCATACCCACATCAAATCCCTCTTTCATGCCTAGCTCCTTCATAACGGATGTAAGTGTTGTTTCTTTTACATTGACCGCTTTGGTAACACCGGCTTTTTTCGCAAGCTCCAATCTATAAGTATTTACATCGGTAATAACAATATTTCTAGCCCCGGAATGTCGAGCGACTGCAGAAGCCATGATCCCTATAGGTCCTGCACCGGTTATTAAAACATCTTCTCCTAACAAATCGAACTCTAAAGCTGTGTGTACGGCATTTCCCAAGGGATCGAAGCAGCTTAATATGTCTAAAGGAATTTTTTCATTGCATCGCCATATATTACATACCGGAACTTTAACATATTCGGCAAAAGCACCGTTTCTGTTTATACCTATTCCACTAGTGTTCATGCATAAATGACGTCGACCTGCAAGACAATTTCTACATTTGCCACAAACCACATGCCCTTCTGCAGATACCAAATCGCCAATACTTAAGTCATGTACGTTACTTCCAATTGAATGAACTCTTCCTACAAATTCGTGCCCTATGATTAAAGGAACAGGAATAGTCTTACATGCCCATTCATCCCAATTGTATATATGTATGTCTGTTCCACATATGGCTGTTTTTATGACTTTAATGAGAACATCATTGATTCCTATTTCCGGTATGGGAACATCCTCTAATATTAATCCTTCATTTGCAAATTTTTTTACAAGAGCTTTCATAAATTTTCACCACTAGTTTCATATATTGTTCTATATTGTACATTATATGAAACGAATAAAAAGGTGTCAACAGAAAAACTTTATCAAAAATATAATGTTTTTATGATTTTAATTGGCCGTTGTTAATGCCATTACACATTTTCTACATTATTTTATAGACAAATTTAAGAGAATGTTGTTATACTAAGAAGAAAGGAATAAAAGGAGTAGATGTATGCTTGAGCCGCCTAAAGTTGGTGAAAATATTTGTAATTTAAGAAAGAAAAAAAATATAAGCATCTCTGAACTTTCAAAAAGATCCGGTGTATCTAAATCCATGTTATCTCAAATTGAGCAAGAGAAAGCTAATCCAACCGTTACAACAGTATGGAAAATCTCCAGAGCTTTAGACATACCGGTTGAAGAACTCTTAGAATCAAACGGTAGCGGTCAAATAGAAGTATTAAGAAAAGATGATACTCCTGTGATATACTCCGATGACCGTTCTTGTAAAATAAAAATAAATTCTCCCATACATATGACCGATAACTTGGAGCTCTATCATATGTATCTTAGCCCTAAGGGTATAAACATATCAAATGCCCACATTTTTAATGCAGAGGAATTTTTAACTGTAATTCGGGGAACACTTAAAGTAACCGCCGGCGGTCATGAAAAAATTCTTTACACCGGTGATACCGCAAGGTACAAAGTAGATCGGGAACATAAAATTGAAAACACCGAAAATGAAGATGCAGAAGCGTTTTTGGTGGTTTGGTACCCAAAGTAGTACTTGCGCATTTTTTATATATTAAAATAAACATGCTTGTTATTATTGTATTAATATGATTTTAAAAATTTTAGTCATCAAGGAGAGATAATATCTTCGGGAGTATGTAATGGTTGATTTAATACCGTTTCATTCCCTTCCAGATTTAAATATGTTCGAAAGTCGGGAACATTATCTTCTAAAACAATTACTCTCGCACCTCGTTTAAATCCGTCTTTTCCATATGCATTATAACCTGAGCAACGTCCGTATGCCAGCTTTATACCGTAAAGGTCTCCCCAAAAATCATTAGTATGTTGATGCCCTGCAAATACACCCCGAACATTACCCATTTCCAACATTGTTGAAAATAATCCGGAATTTAATTCCGCTCCGTTTATAGCTTCATTCTTGTGTCCGTAACAATCGCGTGTGTGCCAAACCTCCTTGTATTCCTGTAGCGGTATATGAAAGAACATCAATGAGTGGAAACTACCGTGCTTATTTTCCAGTTTTTTAGTTTTTTCTGTATACCATTGTATTTGGTCTCTTTTTATATAATCCCATCCCTTTATATTAGGATGTGTGCTTACTCCACCGGAATCAATACAAAAAAGTACCCATTGTAATTTATTGTTGTTCCCGAATATTTGTATCGTATAATTACCTACACCATGAATGGTCGGGTCACCTTTTTGTGTCATACAGGAACTGTGCTCTTGCTGAATATCGATGTACTGATCTTTTGTTAAAACTTTTGTTAAGGGATCGGTTTGCTCGGTATCGTGGTTTCCTATTACCATCGCAAAAGGTATATTTGATATAACGGCAGGAGATATAGCTTCATTTAATAGATTGCGTGCGGATTCATATTCTTGTCCGCGTATAACATCACCTGTGTATATAATTAAATCGGGTTTTTCGAATTTTATAACGTTATATGCTAAGTCCAAAGTTTTTTTATTATTTTCTTTATTTTCTCCATAATGTAAATCGGTAAACTGTACTATTTTAAAAGAACCGTCGGTTTTAAACTTAAGTTTGTTTTTCATAAGTACCTCCTAATTATAATAATGACAAATAAAAAAAGCGATATGACAGTTTAGTTATATTATTGAATCTATGTTTCTCATATATTCAACACTTTTTTTTATATTTTCCAATTCTAATTTCAATATTTCGTTTTCGGACATGTATGATCGTAATGTTACGGGTATTTCCAAGGTTATATTCATATCAGATCCTTTTGCCTTAATTAATTCTCCAATTAAAAGAGGAATAGGTATAAAACCTTCACCTAACGGGCAAAAATGAACTTCCTTTCCTAAAATTCCAAAAGGTACCGCATCATCATAAGCTTCCTTAGAACAAGCGTCTTTAATATGAGTACAAACAATACGATTCATAAATACTTTTAAAGCGTCGAATACATTTTCACCTGTCGCTGCAAAATTACCGCTGTCAAAACAGATTCCAACATACGGACTGTCTATATCGGTCAGGTAGTACAGGTCATCTACAAATATGTCTATATGGTTTTCAACGGCAACACAAAT
Source organism: uncultured Clostridiaceae bacterium (assembly GCA_964547525.1). GTDB lineage: Bacteria > Bacillota > Clostridia > JAAYHZ01 > JAAYHZ01 > CAZJOD01. Next base: position 13,045 of record CAZJOD010000085.1, on the reverse strand, counting down.
CTTATATTTTTCAATTATTGGTAGCATCTTTTGCAGTTTATTTTTCGCAGTCTTTACCTTATCGGTTATAGTATTTCTATCATCATTACAAGAACCTCCTGTAAAAGTTCTTAGAACTTTAGAACCTAATATCTTAGCGGTATTTAAGTAATTGATAAAACTATCTTCAGTTATTTCCATAGCTCCGAGCTCTATATACATTAGATTTTCATTAACAAAATCTTTAATATATGTTAGATCTTGATTGTAGTTTATGTGCGCGGGATCAATATGTACACCGTCAAGTTTCATTCGTTTAGTTATCTCCAAATACCATAATAAATCTTTAGGATATTTAGGCTTAAATTGATGTTTTCCCAAATGCGTATAATAACTATATGTATCAACCGCAAGCTTCATAGTTTTCTCCAATCTATTAAAGCTTTTATGATTTTACCGCTTTTTATCTCATAAATTGTTTCTATATACTTTTCAATATCAGGAGAAATCATTTTTGAAATCATAGGAGCCGGGTCAATTAATTTTTTATTATATAAAGTTGCAACCGCTTTTAAATCCGCTGTAGTGAGAATACCGGGGTTATAAATTGTGGTGTTTTTATTAAAAAGATCCGATTGTTTTACAGTTACCGGAACCGGACAATAACTTGCAAATATGATAGATTGAACACCTAATTCATATGCAAGCAAATGACCGTTCGCACTACCGGAACATTCTATAACCACATCAAATTCTCCTGTTATATTTTTTATTTCGGATGTACTCATTTCTGGATGAATCAATATGTTTCTATCAGCTTGCATTTTAAATGATATATCAAGTTTATCTTGTGAAACATCAATAGCGGTTAAAGATTTTATAGGCCAAAGCTTAAGCAATTGTAATGCACATAAACCGATAGCACCCAAACCTATTATAGCTACTTTCTTATTTTCATAATCGGCATCTTTTAACAACACTTTGGTACAGTGATATGCGCAACCGAACATTTCAAGCATTGCGGCATGAGCCGGATTTCTATCGTGCGGAAATATTTTTGCAACACAACCGCTCTCTTTTATGACAAAAGATCGGTGGCATTCATCACCACCATGACCTGTCATTACAACAATATCACCAATATTAAATTCATCTGTAAAACATCCTTTTTCAGTGACAACACCTACTGCTTCATGCCCCGGCTCACCTGGTTTCATGGGATACGAGAATCCGTAACCGGGTTCACTGTTACCGAAAAAACTTCTCATTTCAGAATGATTACATAAAGAAGATGCAATTATTTTTATACCAAGTTGATTACATGCAGGATTTGCTTTTTCTAAATAAATAATTTCCGGTTTTTGCTTTTTTGTAAAATTTATTGCTGATATATAATTCATGATAATTCTCCCGTTGAGTTTGAGTTAAAAAAGAGATTATTATTTTTTAATTATATCATATTTTTAAATCTGTTTACGGTAGTATTATTGTAATGATAGATAAAAAATAGTAGAATTATATTATGACAATATAAATTTACAAAGACGGATGTAATTGTTATTTAGAAAGGAATGAATGTTATGGACGAAAAATTTATCAATTCTAATAAAAGACCTAAAGAATTAAACGTTACGGATGTTATAGATTATAAAACGCGCAAGTTGATATTAATTATATCGTTTATAGCTGTTATAACACTAATTTTAAGATTACTTGCACGGTTGTTTTTACATAATTTAGCAGTAATAATTGGACTATTTTTCGATTCATCTGATGTTTTTGCCATATTATCTCAATTAAAGTTTGCAGTAATAAATCCTCCCTGGACCATAACACTTTTATCTTCTATGATTATAATTATAATATTTTCAAAAATAAGAAAAGCATATATTCGCAAACGACATTATTCAGTTTTTATATGGGTATTTATTACTATACCTGTTATAATATTAACAATTTTAACATCTGTTTACTTTTCTGTAGTGAACGGTATTAGATTTGATAACGTTTTGCGCATTTTGTTTCCGCTTGTAAATAGTGGAGCCTTAACCGGCATCATTTAGGAGGTTGTAAAATGAAAATCGCAGTTATTATTATGTTGTTTGTTTTAATACTTTCTTTATATGGTTGTACAAAAACTGAAACGGAGTCGTTCAGGGGTGAGGGACATATATGGACGATAGGGTTTGATAAGAGAGAAATAATACCGGATGACCTTGATACCGGCACCTATTATATAGCAGGTTATAAACCTGATAATCCGGCTACCGGACTTTTAGATCCGCAATATGTACGTGCTATATGGATCGACGATAACTCCGGTAGAGGTGGTGTTGTTATGGTTGCCGTAGATTGCATAGGGCTATCTAGAGCGGATGTTGAAAACATGAGAAAGCTGCTGGCGGATTTTCAAAAAAATAGCGGTTGTCGTTCCATTAATATAATTAGTACGCATACTCATGCCGGGATAGATACATTAGGTCTTTGGGGCCCGATTATGATTTCCGGAAAATCGGAAAAATTTATGAATATATTGTATAAGGGTGTGACAGAAGCAATAATAGGTGCTTATCAGAATCGAAAAGACGGTGACTTATATTCGGGTTCTGTGGAAGTAGATAGCATACAAAAAGATTCGAGAGATCCTCAAATATATGACAAAACAATTTATAGATTAAGATTTGAACCGAATGACAATAGTGAAGGGTTACATATAATAAATTTCGCCGCTCATCCGGAAGCCCTACGTTCTTCAAACAGCCTGGTTAGTGCGGATTTTCCTTGTTATATGGGAAGAAGAATAAAAGAGGTGACAGGAGATGAATTTGTGTTTTTCCCCGGTGCCATAGGTGGACTTATTAGCACTCCGGTTCTTAAAGATGATCGAGGTGTCGAACTTGATGTTGTTACATCTACGCGAAAAACCGGTGAAATTTTAGCCGATGCAGCGCTTGGTATAAAAGAAGAAAAAAAACTTATTCCGTCATTTAATATTATTACTGAAGTTTTCGATATACCTTTAGAAAATAAAGTATTCTTGATTGAAAAATTCTTGGGTATATTGTCAACAGAAGCGGTAAAAAGCAAGGGCCAATATAAACTTGCCGCTAGAACCGAAGTGTCATATGTGGAGATAGGTGATATAAAAGCCGTATTTGTACCGGGAGAGCTATTTCCCGAACTTGCATACGGAGGTAATGAAAATTTTCTTGCAGCCAATAAATCCGAAATTAACCCCCTAACATTATGCGATATAGTAGGTGTAAAAGATTTAATGGTGTTCGGCTTAAGTAATGATGAAATCGGATACATAATTCCCCCTAATGATTTTGTTTTAGACGAGAAGATGCCTTATATAGAAAATGCCAGAGATATATACGGAAGAAGACATTATGAAGAAACTAATTCATTAGGCCCCAAAACAGCCGAAGCAATAGCTTCGGCATTAGAAAGACTGATAAATAAGATAAATAATTAAAATTAGCAGTTTTTACTACAATAACTCATTCGCTTTGAATTACAGTACAGGATGCCGCTTAAACGGCATCCTGTCGTTTGTCATTGAATATACCTTTACCTATAGTCTATGCAGTAGAATCATATTAATAATTACCGTATTTACGCCCGGTTTCAAAGAATGCTTTTACATTTTCAAATGGGGTGCCGTCCCGTATGGAATCACTGGTTCCTAATATAAATCTGCCGTTTTTACCCATGGTTTCAATTGCATGTTTAGTCATTTCAATTACTTCGTTTTTTGTTCCGAAGCGCATCTTTATCAAATCCACATAACCGCTTAAAACGACTTTGTCACCAATCTTTTCTTTAACTACTTCCGGAATAACATCACCTGTAGGAGGGGGAGTAAGAGTTGTTATCATATCTATACCGGCTTCTTTAAAATCCTCTATTAAAGGCATTATTTTTCCATCATCATAAAAATGATAATAGGCACCATATTTATGAGCTAATTTCACATTTTCTTTAATATGAGGTAAAAATAATTCACGGTACATATCGGGTGACCAACCTGTACTCAGGCTGGCATTATACCATGCTTCAAAAAACATTGTTATATCTTGCTCAAGTACATATTCCGCATATGTACTGTAAAAATTCTGAAAGAATAAAATAGCGTCTTTAAGAAGTTTAATATCGTCATAGTATAACATTAGTATGTTCACCACACCGATAGAATCGGCCAACATAGCGTCAACACCCGAATGTGGTCGGAACATTAACAAACCTTCATGCCCTAAGCTCTCGTCAATTTCTTTTAGATTTAACTTAGGAAAGTATTTCTTATCTAATAATAAATAATTCATTTTTTCCAAATCACTTTTGTCTTTTATCATATGTTCAATATAGTGAGGATTTGGAGCCATACCGTATTCTCTTCCCGGAGGAGCTATAGCTAACTTTTCTTGTAGTCGTCCTGTAGGAGTATAAAAAATCCTAGTAAGGTACTTTTTATCATCATTTGGTTTTGTCTCATAAATTTCTTCCAGTTTTACGTTCTTAACATAGTCTGAATTCGGATAATTTTTATGCATATAATGATATATGCTTTGCCATGTTCCGGGCAGGCCGCATCCAATTTCATACATAGGATCGTAATCAAAAATTTCTTTCAATTCAAGATGGGTTTTTTTCTGTTCCATAAGCCAATAATATATTCTGGGCGAAATCGGTATTTTATCCGGTATACCACCTTCTAGCACGCATAATATTCTATCTCTAGATGTCATCATAAAAAAAAATCCTCCTGTCTTTTATATTTTATAGTACAGTCACATTTATGTTATGGATATATAAAACCTTTAGTTTTATCTAAGTCACTTATATCAACAAAATAGATATGATTTGTTTTTGTCTCGCTACATCCGCATGTAAAAACTATATACTTTCTGTCGTCAGTCATTCGAGGATGAAAGTGGCTTTTTTGGCATAAAGGTCCGAATGTTTCCCTGTTACTAATAATTTTATTAAAAATACATTCATTACTTATCATCTCTTTCAAATAATACATATCATGTGTAATTATAGTTCTATCCGCATCATAGATAATATTTTCGTAAAAAAACAAGTCGCCTGTCGGGTCTACGCCTGTGTGTGTGTATCCGAAAAACTCCGGGAGCTTAAATTCGGTATATTTATGATTTACAGGGTTATATATTCCCCCGTGTACGTTATTGTGTCCTTTGTACGCTTCGTATGCAATACCTTTGGTGGTAGATGTGCAATGGGATACAGTTTTCCCGTCGTGATTTTGTGTTCTTAAATGTGTATACCAGTTTCCGTCTAAAGCTGTATAAAGCATTCCACTTTCATTTGCCGGATGATTGATTACAAAATGTGTATTATCATATGCGAATACATGATGAAAATAACAATCCAGAATGAGTATGGTTTTACTTTCGCCGGTTTCCAGGTTATAACCTTCAATTATGCCTTGCTTAACGAATTTTCTTTTTTCAGCGTAATCCGACCATTTATTCGAGGAAGTTATATATTTGTATGAGTTTAGATCATGATGTATATACACAAACCATTTTCCGTCAGGAGTTATACAATTTTGTCCGGAAGCTATACGGTTTTTTGGGATTGTAAATAATATTTTATCTTGTAAAGTATCTATATTTACTTTATGAACATTATTATTTTCTATATAAACAACATCATTAGTTTTTGTATTTAAAACACTTCTATGGTCTAAAACACCGGTATCAACATTAGAACACCATATCTTCCATGTGGGATCCGCATCTTTTGCATTTGTTAATTGTTTTATTTCTCCTGATTGAAGGTTGGTCGCATACAATTGAACGTCATTATTTTCAAGGCGATGATAAACAATATATTTACCGTCTTCGGTTATCGAGGGTATGAAATAATACAAAGGATAGCAAAATGCATTTCCTGTGGTTACCCTAATAAGTGTACGATCGGTAATATTATCATGTTCTCTTATAAATCCTTTATATAGATCCATATATTATACTCCGTTTCAATTTATAACATTATTCTACTAGATAATTTTCCATTTATCAATGTAATCAATTAGAATTCACAAGTATTTTGCATCAAAATAAATCATCCAACTGAACATTACAATTATAGGTAAATTTTATGATTAATAATATTTTTAAAATATATGAAAATTATTATGCTTTTTATAATAATTGTGATAGAATACATATAGGATATAAATTACATATGGATGATTACAATCAAAAAATTTCATACAATAATAAATATATATATTATAATATCTCCTGTATTATTGACAAAGAAATATATATATAGAATATTAATGCATATTGAGAATTGTAATGTAAATTAATTAATAATAAGCATAACGAATTTATAATTAATTTTAAAAGTTTTAAATAAGGGTAGATTCTATGGCTTTGATAAATGTAATCTTTCGCAGAATTATTTGCTAATTAATTATAATATATAAAATAAAAAATAGAATAACTGAATAAAAATACTAACGCCTACAGTGATGTGGTAACACATATGTCCGGTATTGTAGAAAATATAAAAAATGCCGACATATTTGTATACAAGATATAGATTTATATTATCTTAGGAGGATGTATTATGGATTGTGAAGAGCTTATATGGAAAATCAAGGAGGAGGTACCCGGTAAAACTAAAGATATAATTACCGGATTGCAACTATTCAGTGGTCTTTTGAACGAAACACAAGAAGTAATTTGGGAAAAGGTTGAGAGGTTTCGCAAAGATAAAGATTTTACTTCAATTAGATATTACATAAACTTGGCAGAGGAAGTAGAAACCTTTAACAATAAGACAAATGCAATTCTTGAGACTTTTCAAAATGAAAGTAATGAAATGGAGGAAGATAGGGCGAGTGATATTGCTAAAGAGGAGTATAGTAAAGAAATTCTTGAAAAAGAAGTCCTAAACCAAGATGAGGATGAGGATTCTGATATTGAAGATGATTCTGATATAGATTTAAATGAAAAAAAATCAGAAAGAAAGGATTTTTTACTACCTGAAGCTTCAGAACAAAAGGTACCGTTTAATACTCAGATTAAATCTCCAAGTACAGAACCGGGTCATTCGTTATACGAGAATTTTACTCATAAAAAGCCATACGGATTTAAAGTAAAGAATAATCAAATTATAAGAGTGGATTCATGGCAGGATATGCTGGCTAAAACATGCGAATTATTACTGGAACTTGATGAAAAAAAATTTATGGGTTTAGAACATAATACTCGTGTAAACGGAAGAAAACAAAAATATTTTTCTTCAGACCCCGCTTTAATGACAAAAAGAGCTAAACTAATAGGAGATAAGATGTATGTGGAAGTAAATCAAGGAGCAAATATTATAAGAAATACCATTACAAAACTTATTAAAGAGTTTAATATCGGTATAAGCGAATACAGGGTATTTTTTATATACGACTTTACCGGTATGAGTTTAAAATAAAGTGAGTTTATAGAGTTTCTGACTAATATAATTATATAAAATGCAAAAGCCCTATTTTCACGGCTTTTGCATTTTATAGTTAAAATTATATTTATTTATATATGTAGTTTGCCTTTGATTTTATAAAATTTCACTTGAATATATTACTAGGTAATTATAATTATAATCAATCCTTAATTTCATAGCATAATAATCTGGCACCGGGAGTACAGTAAATTTTATTATTTTCTTTATCCATATAAAATCCTAAGTTCCAACCTTTAGTTTCAGCCACAACACTATAGGCGTCTTTGAACAAATCATACCTGAATAATTTATTATCTCCGGCACCATATATAACACAATTATCTGTAATATCCATGCCGGGCCAAATGGCATTTTTTATAGGCAGTTCTTTAGACCATTCAACAACATTGTTGGCATGGTTATATGCAAACAAAATACCGTTTCCGGTCAATCCGTATATAATATTGTTTTTAAATTTAACCGAAACTATTCTTTTTGCACCTTTTATAGGAATTGTTTGCGAAACTTTTTCATCTTTATAAATATCCCAAATAAACAGCTTTGCATCGTCATTGGGAATATCCGCACCGGTACCAACTTCATTTGTAGTTGCCGCACATATATATCCCGTATCTCCTATGTTATCCAGTACAAATACCGATTGTTCTCCTACAATTCCACGCCATACTGTAAATTCGTCTGTCTCCGGATCGAATTTAGATAACGCACCGGATGTCTCTCCGTATGTGGGTACAGAAGCAATATATATCTTACCGTTTATTGAAGTTATCATAGAGGTAGGTCTATTTTGGCCATATCCGATCTTACCGATCTCTCTAGGATTGTTTGATTTCTCAAAACCAAAATTCCAAGGTTTTTTAGGGTCGTATTCAGAAATAATTGCTCCCGAATAACTTGCTATATACAGTTTTCCGTTATAATTGGTCATAGAATATATTTCGCCGTCGGTTGTAGACGGATTTCCCAGATTAACCGATTGGTCGGTTTCAGGATCATACCTAAACATCCTTAACGGTAAAGCGGAGCTGCCGTAAATTTTATTGTCCGGTCCTTTATGAACCATCCATAACATTAAACCGGAGGATTCGTATATTAGATTGTGTAATTGATTTGTTCCGTCAGGAAGTTGAATTTCCAATGATTTATTTGTTATTTTTAGAAGTTTTCTATCATTTGAAAACCACTTGGTGAATGGGACCGCCAATTCCGAATTCACTTTCACCAATCCTTCATCTGTAACCATGAATGTATCGTTATCTTTATCATTTAATTTAACAAATATGTCTTTGTCGTCATTTTTAAATATTGTTAAGGAACCGGCAGCTTTTTGGGGATAAGGAAATACTTTTTTTTCACCGGTTTTAGGATCATATATTGCCACTTTCACCTGTTTTGTCCCTAATACGGTTACTATTTTTCCGGATTTTGATACATGAGGATTTCTGCAATATAAAGATTCATCGTCAAATTTACCTAAATCTTCTATTGTTTCAGTTTTAAGATCCATTCTAAATAATTTTGCGCCCGGGTATGTGCTGCCGTAAACATTACCCATACCGTCATCACATAAACCCATTATATATGTTTCATCATTTAAAGCTTGTCCTAAATCAACAAACTCATCCTTTTTAATATCATACCTTAATATGTGTCCTTCATAATATGTTCCAAGATATATCCTGTTATTGCTTGCAAGAGTGCTAATCCATGCTCCCATTTTACTTTTTACATCCGAGTCATTCTTAGCTCTGTACCCGCGTATCTCTTTTGTATCGATATTATATTTAATAAATAAAACAGAATCTTCACATTGTGAAATAGAAAAATACACCGTATTATTTATACCGTTTATATCCGGACCTATAAGAAAGCTTTGAAGCATACCCTCTTTAATCGGTGAACCTAAGTCTCTAAACATAAATATTATCCTCCATATATAGTCTTCATTAAGTATATCAGATTATATCTATAATAAATAAATAAATTTACATTGTTTTTTTACTCAAGTATATTCAAGTAAAGATATATCGGCTAGAGAATTGCATATTTCATAACCTGTGTTGCTGTGCAACATACTTGTAGTTGCAAGCCTTGCTTCATATACTCCCTCGGTCATACATTCCGCGGTCGGAACATATCCTAAATAATCATTTGAGAATATAGATACCATGTTTATCGGAGCGGTACTGTTTTGTTTTAGAATTCGACCGAATTCTACAAACATTTGACATGGTATACAGAATATTCGGAGTCTACCAATGTTAAGAATTTGCAAATATATATCAAGATAAGAGCGTTTATCAGATGCAATCTTGAATGCTTGAAGAGCGAAAAAAGTGTTAATATATCCAACTGTACCCGGTGAACTATTATATAATTCATCCCCTAAAGATTCAAAATGTTTTAAAGCATAGGATAGATCTTCTGCTGAAGGTTTTCGTATTTTACCTTTAATCGTTTTTGATTGCGAGTTTAACTTTCCTGATAAAGTTGCGGAATTATCAATTATTTCTGTAACTTTATCAGACAACGCTTTGCCTATCGTTATATATCGATCGGGTTTTACAGTTTTAGGATCAAATACATTTATGTGATTTATATTTCCACAAGCACCGTTTATGAATACGGTCACAAAATCATTTCCATACTTTAATTTTAATTCCGAAGATAAAACGCCTATATAATCGGCACTTGTTACAACATTAGCTACAATGGCGGGGTGACATGAAAAGTTAACCAACACACCAACAGGTCTTTTATTTTGAAATACTGTCAATACGGTTACTGAAGGATCGATTTCTCCTATAGGTTCTATAACATTCGGATTTCCGACACCGGGGTTCGTTTTTAATTTACCGTCTTTCATTCGGTATATACGTATATAAGACATTGAGTTGAGTTCATTAACACCGGTTTTTAGTTCCGCAGGTTTCATGTTATGATATGCACATATCAAAGAGTCGGCAGCTTTTATAATTAACATATCAATATAGAACTCGTTTCTTATAACTTCTTCGCCCCAATTTAATGTCGGTCCGCCTCCATGGGTATGAGTTGCGGTTATCATAATCTGATCATAACTTAACGGTATAAACTGCATTACACGTTTCTTTATGCTGTCTGTGATATCTTTTGTTAAACCGCACGCATCAATGGAAATTACAGCTATATATTCCGTACCGTCATAAATAATAAATGCACGTGAATATAGTTTATCGGCAACTCTTTCATTGTAACGGGCTTTAAAATCACCCGGTATAATGCTACCTAAAGGCGGAGTAACGTCGTTTTCATAGAAACTTGAAAAATACATGAGTGTTCACCTTCTTACTTTAAGTATTTTTATCGTCTGGCAGAGAGTTTCTGTGCTTTTATGTTACTGACAAGTTATATTTTATTATAAAATAATCCTTTTACCAACAACATAAAAAACTAAACTGCCTTTGATTATAATATGAATTTTAACATATAAATATTTGAAGCTGCAATATTGTGAAAATTTCACTTGTTCTACAAAAACGCCCTGTATGCGTCGAACATACCAGGCTTGGCATAAATTTTTTAAAGTACATTTAAAAAATCTATCCTATAAAATAATTAAAAACAAAACTATTGACATATTTTTATAAGAATCGCATATTTTCGTGCTATAATATTAAATATAGATGTAAACACTTTTTTGGTACTGACATATATTAAAGTACAAACAGTGTTTTAACAGGTATTCGTTTTTAGAGTATAAATTTAATTTAAAAAGGAGGTTACATATGATTAAACGTTTCAATCGTTTATTTTGTTTGTTGCTTGTATCGGCTTTAACTGTTTCAACGACAGCTTGTGATAAAAAGATAGTGCAGAGCGGCAATGAAACCGAGCAAACGGAAGAGACTACTGAAACAACGACATTTATCGAAGAAACAATTCCTCAAACAACAACTATAGTTGAAACAACAACTGTTAACAAAGAAAGTGCATTTCCCGAATTCTTTGAAATTAGTTGGTTGTATGGAGATTGCGGGTTGTATGATGAAGGAGCGTTTGATGAACTGATGTTAGAAGGAAGGTATAATGTTGATTTTAAGATATGGAACATCAGTCATGACGATGATGTCGGGTTGGAGATGATGTTGGCTGCGGGAGATATACCCGATATCGGCCTTATGTCGCATTCACCGATGAACCCGGTACAGTTGTATAATGAGGGATACACAAGGTCGATAAATTTAAATATGTTTCAGCAATTTTTTCCTTATTACTATGATCTTATGTTAAAGAACAGACCTTCGTCTTTTCAATACAATAACATTACAGGAACAGAGGAATATTACGGGATATCTACGATTGATCCCGCCTATAAGAATTTTGACAATAGTCCTGTTTTTAGATTGGATTGGTTGGAAAATATAGGATATACAATCCCGGAAGATTTGTTAACTCCTATCACCTTAACGGATGAAAAGCTTGGTACTTACAATGAACAGTGTTATATTACAGGATATATGTTCAGACATGATGAGGTTAATGCCATCTTTAAAGCATTTACAGAAAATGATCCGGATAGAAACGGTGAGCATGACACGTTTGCCGGAATTATATGGCCTCATTTTTGGAGGGGTAGGCAAGCTGACTTATTATGGGGTCAATTCGGCCTGATTTCTTCTGATGAGAACTTTCTTTACCGAGATCTTAGGACAGGCGATATAGTACCTTGGTATGCTTTTACAGGCTACAGAGATTATATGATTTGGGCTACCGAAATGAATATTAAAGGATACATGAGAACATTACCTGATTACAATAGTCATGAAATGTTACTTTCTACATGGATGACAGGTAAGGTAGGTTTTTTTACGGCTCAAAGACAATTCATTTGTAGTTATGACAACAAACAAGTACATGACAGAAATATCCCTCAAAGCATTTGGTTAAACGGAGAAGAAAATGCAAAATTTGTTGTTATGCCGGCGTTGAAAGGTCCCGGACCTGACGGGTCGTGGGGCAATCGCAGAAGTGAAATGTATGCTTTCGGTGAAGGAAGTCACAGAACATTTATCATTGGCAATACTGTAAGTGACGAAAAATTAGCAAGAATTTTAACTATTTGGAATGATTATTATTCAGACCCTATAAGCTATTTTAGTGAGCAAGTATTTACAGGAGTAGAGGGTGTACATTTTATATGGTCGGGTACACCTTGGAATAGTGCCATATTATATAAGTCGGATGAGAGTATTCCACCTCAATATAGAAGAGGAGGGTTCTGGAAAGGGGAATTCAGTAATGAGTTGCCTATATACCTATCCGAAGGATACCGTCAGGTCTTATTGTTTCATATAAATTTTAAAGGTGCTGAAAAATATGGCATTGAACCCTACAAATACATAGATAATATAAACATGGGAAATAAAATGTATGAATCTTATAAAAAAGATATACTTGAGTTTAATACCGATATTAATAATCTTGTCGAAGACTTTACTAAACGCGTGTGGAGTGGTAAGGTATCGGATATTAAAGCGGAATGGTTAACATACTTGGATAAGGTTTATAAAGCAGGCTTACAGGAGTTGTT
>CAZJOD010000084.1:12252-16422 GCA_964547525.1 uncultured Clostridiaceae bacterium | reverse complement strand
TCTCATACCATCTTCTTTGTCTTACATCATACATTAAAGTACCGGACGCCATGGTATGATCGGTAACATATTCACCTGACAGTTTGGCAATTAAAAAATCATGAGGCATTAAAAATTTATATGCATTATCATATATATGAGGTTCATAGGCTTTAATCCATATTAGTTTAGGAAGAGTATAAGCCTCATTTATTCTTTTACCGGTTACGTTATAGATATCGTAACTGTCATACTTATCCGTAATGGATTTTGTTTCCCGGACAGCTCTGGTATCCAACCAGCTTATAGCATTTCGTAACGGATTACAATTCATATCAACAGGAACAATTGAAATACCCTGGGAGCTTACACCTATGGCTTTAATCATTTGTGCATCTACTTTTGATTTTTTTATTGATTCAATAATGACTTTTTTTGTCAGCTTCCACCAAAGGTTTGCATCTTGTTCAATCTGCGTTCCCGATATATGTATTAAACCGTATTCATTATATGCTTCACCTAATATTCTTAACTTATCATCAAAAACAGCGCTTCTGCATCCGGTTGTTCCAAGATCAATTCCAATTAAATATCTTTTAACCATATAACACCCTTTTGTCAAATATTTATGTAAAACGTCTGTTATCTCTTAAGTAACCTCAAAGCGATATCGGTAAATATGTAACCCGTTACAGGAGCAAGCATGGAAGTATCGGTTTCATAACCTCCGATTTCCAATGATTCTTTTGTATATACATACCCGGGCAGACAGCCGTTTGCAAGCTCTATTAATATTAATTTATCATTTTGACATTGGTCTTTGATGAAAAGTCCGAATTCGACGAATATTTCTCCGGGCATACTTATAATACGAATATCACCTATACCTACAGACATAATTTCTACCGGAACTTCATCTTCAAGCAAATCAATTTTATACCCTTTTTCCATAAGTAGAATATATCCTAAAATATCCTCTGCGCCCAAAAGCTTCAAATTTGAGTTTTGTAATTCAATATATGAAGCATTGGATTTTTTTAAACTCTCATATTCTTGTTTTGCTTTTTCAACACAATGTATAGCATCTTCTTTGGCAGGAAATATTCTGGTCTTAATACCGGTTTCAATCGTTCTAACAGAAAGCTTCGGATTATTTTCAGGTTGGATATTGCATAAAACTCTGTTACATTCTTTACCGATTTCATATCCGATTCTTTTCGCCTCATCGAAAGTTTGTCCTTTTCTAAAGTATCTGGTACTTTGATTTCCTGAAAAGCCTTGCGTAAATAAAACATTCATTCCGGGTAGAACTTTGTTAAGATATTCTCTTACGTATCCCGGATAATCAGCTGAAACTACGGTGCTGTCCGCATGTAATACGGTGGGGTGCAATGCATAATTTATTAAGCAAGCTCTTAAAACCCCGGTTGTATCCATAACACCTAAAACACCTACCTGTGGATCTGAAGGTCCGTAGATATCCCTTCTATTACCTCCTATACCTTTTTCTTTACCACATAAACCTGTCATCATTCCTACTTGAGCTTCAAATGGATTATTAACGGCAACCAAAATGACATGGATAACATTATCGATCAATTTGGTGATAAAATCGTTATGAGGCTGTAAACCTTTTTCTAAAGCTTCAATATCTAATCGTCCTGATGCCCATGGTCCGGAATGAGTATGTGTACAAGATATCATTATGTTTTTTGCAGGTATTCCGGTTACCTCTTGGACTTTTTTTCGGACAATAGAAACATATCTTTTTGAAAAGAACAATAAGTCCAACGCCACAAACGCAACCTTTTGTACTCCGTCATCTAAATAAAGACAGCTCGCATATAAAGGATCGTTAATCCCTGTGTTATACCTGGGATGGTGTGGATACCCCGCCAATTCAATACCTTTATCCGGCGATATGTCCACCCTTGCAGTTCCTGCTGATAATTTTCCACCCATAAGCACCTCCACGATATGTTAAAAATTAAGTATCTTATTGAGCTTGTTTAATAATGGAACAAATATTTATAAACTTTGCTTTACATAATCGTACCATACATTTATATACAAATAAAGACGGGAATCCTTAAGTTTTATTTATATTAAAAAGATTCCCGTCTTTTATTAAAAATGTATCCCGGCCCGGGGACGCTCAATGCGGACACGGATCTTAATTAAGTTAAGAACGTCAGTATTGTAAAAAATCCGCTCTTTCCATCATTCTCCTTACCATTACTATGGCTTCGGCAAATGTACATATCTTTATGGGAGCAAAATATCCGTTGGTATAACCTTTAACAATCGTTTCTCTTACTGCAACGGCTACTTCTTTTTCAGCCCACACACTTATATTGGATCTATCCTGAAAACACGCCAAGTATGACGATTTATCCTTGTCTTCAATATATGTATCTATGCCCGCATACTTTAAGGCCCTTATAATTATAACAGTCGCTTCCTCTCTGGTTAGCGGTTTATCCGGTTTGAAAGTGCCGTCTCCGTAACCTGTGATTATGCCTGCATCGGTCGCCGCACCGATATATCCTGCACTTGGAGAATTTATGCCTATATCGCTGTATACAGCTCCCTCAGGATAAAAAACTAATCCGAGAGCCCTGGAAATTAAGATTACAAACTCTTGCCTCGTAACCGGTTTATCAGGTACGAATAATTCGTTATTCTCTACCTGAATTATAAGTTTTGTCGCTAACAAGCTATAATCCTGCCACGCCCAATGTTCGTTAGGACCGTTTAGTGTTTGATTGTTTTTTACCACTGTATAGAGGCTGTTTCCGTTTCTTAGCATTAATGCGGAAAATACCCCGTTTATGTTAGTAAACTGTGTAGGTACCGGTGTAAAAGTACCATCCGGGTTAATTACACCGCCGACTGATTTCGAGGGATCTATATTGTTCCCCAAGGGAATAATTTTCGTAACATAGCTGCCAAATCTGGTTATTGAATAAGTCTCGTTACCAACTGTCACCTCAATTTGAAAACTGACCGGTGTTACTACCATATCCAAGCCTGCCGCTTGTGCAGCTGTCTTTGCCATTTGAGTAACACTCGGGTCGGGTTCGGATACAATAACATTAATTTTGATATCCTCCGGCTTTGTATTGGTTTTACCTATAAGCTTTTGTATATCCAACTCCTCTGTGGGTATTATATAGTCACCTAACGGTGTATTCAACTCCAATTTAGGACATGATTGAATCAGAGTATTAATAATACCGGCTGTCAACTCGATATTAACTATATCAGCGGTTTGTGTTGACTGTATAACAAAAGTATTGCTCGTGGGGTTGTTTTTTATGGTATTTTCAACCAAATCTTCATCCAAAGTAATAAAGGTTGTTATGCGATTATCATTATCTCTACGTATACCCGTATTAATCGGAACAAAAATATTCCCTGTTTCATTTGAGGCTTCAGTTCTAACAGTTGTCTCAAGGCCGACCGAAGATTCATTTCCTCTACCGTCAATTGCCGTAATTTTTACATAATATATAGTATTTTGTTTTAGTCCTGTGACATCAAATGAATTCATGTTACCGGCTACATCTGAAATTAGATTGCTGTCCAGATATATTTTATATCCTGTAACGCCGACATTATCAATAGCAGATGGCCAATTAACGGTGAACCCCGTCTCGGTTGTTCGTGTAATATCAAGTCTTGCGGAAGAATTCCATCCGGGAGCTGTCAAATCTGCTGTTCTGACACTTCTAACAGGACCGTCGGTACTCATGTTGCCTGCTTCGTCGAGAGCTTCAATTCTGAAGTTGTATTGACGATCCGGTTCTAAACCTGTAACATTATATACCGTAACATTTCCTTCGACTGTTGCCAGCAAAGCGGAGTTCATAAATACTTTATATTGGGTAACTCGCTTATTATCCAATGCAGTCGTCCAACTTATAACCATTCCGTTTTCACCTATAAAAGGAGTTGAAATATTTGCATTAACAGTCCAATCAGGAGCATATTTGTCCTGTACCGATAAAATTGCATCACTGTCCACAAAGCTAAATATACCCGAACCGGTTCCTGCATATATTGCTCCCGGGATATGGGAATTCTCCGGAGCAATTGCAATTACACTTGTTGAAAGCACTGTGGCACCTTGTTTTAACCCCGCTCTTATTCTATGCCAATGTGTATTTAAGTTATCGGTGGAAATATATG
>CAZJOD010000084.1:0-12152 GCA_964547525.1 uncultured Clostridiaceae bacterium | reverse complement strand
TTGGATGACCCCGATACGGCCGGAGTAAATATTATCAGATCTTGATGTCCGTCCAGGTTCTGATCGTGTGCGAACACATATGAAAAATTACCGCCGATATAATAGCTGCGACCTTTTGCAACCACATAACCGCCTGATCCGGCTTTTATGATATTTTTTGTTCCGCTGTTGTCGATATCTTCAAAAATCAAAATCGGTGATGCGGTACCGCCTGTCGGAGGAGTGGCAATTCCGTCGTTATCACTCCATATGCGTGTAAATCTACCGGTTCCGTCTCCTTTATATATGACTGTTTCATCATATCCACCGTCATTGTCGTTATCTCTCATTATAACCAAGTCCGAATACATATCTCCCGTCAGTTCTTGCGCCCACATCTTTTTATTCGGTATGCTATATCCGTCAATCGTTTCGGTTAACTCAAAGGTTCCGTCTCCTTGACCCGAGTACAGGAACATACCGTTTCCCGTCTTATGCATTCCTATGATCCAAAGATCCGTAATACCGTCACCGTCTATATCGGTGATTTGATAACCGCCCAAACTCATCCCCGTCACTCCGGATGGTACGGGAACACTTGTGCCTTCAACAAAATTTCCATCGAACGTTCCCGGATACATCTCTATTTTAAACGATATACGTTTTCCTGTATTTTGAGATTGCGCGTAAATTGTAATCTCTCCCGTAACCGGTACCCTCGACGGTGCGGTATACAAACCGGTTTGATCGATATTCCCCACATCCGTTCCGGCTATGGCTCTCACCGACCATATCACCTGTTCAGACGCGTTAAATGAGACCGTTCCGCCCGGCTGCACCCTGTATGCCGATTGTGTTCCTGTCAATAAAGGTGCGGTTTCACCGATAGCCCGGGTACAAAAAACTCCTGCCGCTGTGGCCGCATAAAATTCACCCGGAGCCGCGGCACCGGCCGGAGCGACCACTACCGCCACAGGAGATAAAGATATCGATCCTTGTACCAACCCCGCTCTTATTCTATGCCAATGTGTATTTAAGTTATCGGTGGAAATATATGCGGCCGATGTTATCACGGTTCCCTCGTCAACCGGACTTATTACAAAAGGATATCCCTGTACTCCGAAAGTACGTCCCGTTTCGGTCCAAGTCTCTCCCCCGTCCCTGCTGTCCATTATTGCCCATCCGGACATACCGGAGTAGCTTCCCATCACCATAACATGGTAAGGATCTTTGGGATCTACGGCCACATATGTCGGTACAAACACATAATCGGGCGAAGCCGCTGCAATTTTATCATATATGTTTACAAACGTAAGTCCTCCGTCGCCGCTCTTGTACAGTTGGGAACCGCCGTATAAATACCCGTCCGAAGACGTTATTCCCATACGTGAAACCACATATACCACCGGCGAACCTTTAGTACCTGCCACGGAAGTCACCAAATCATACCACTGTACTGCGGGGCTGTATTCCACATTCCCCACTTTACCGTATCCTCCGGACACCGAAACTTTGTTCCAGCTCTCACCTTTATCCTCACTGCGGAACAAACCGTCGCTTAATATGGAACCCATTACCGCACTTGCGAACAATACGGGTTCTCCGTTTACCGTTTCACCGAAAGAAAACGTATTTTCCCAAATTGAAAAGTACGGTGCGGGCGAATTTCCCACATTTACAAGAGGTAATCCGTTGTTAGACTCAAACCAAGTCAATCCTCCGTCGGTGGATTTGTACACTCCTCCGTAAGGCTGATTTCCGTCCTGACCTCCGAAAAAGCTTTGTATTCCCACATATACCGTCAACGGATCGTCATAATCGGTTATAAGTGCGTTTATTGTTCCTCCCGGTAATGCGTTCTCTCCCGTTCCGGAGGCGGAACTCCAGTCCACACCACCGTTTCCGCTTACAAACAATTTATTGGTACCGGCTGCGTAAAGCCTGCCGCCGTCTGCGGAAAACGCAAGCTTTTTAATCGAAGACTCGGTCAACGTAATATTGGAAACCTTATTCCATTTGTATCTTGTGAATTCTATATCAACCGACTTCATTAGGGTCCCCGCTCCGTTTCGAACCTCTACGGTCACCTCCGTCAAAGTCTCGTCCGAACTGTCGTTAGGCGGCAGGTATCTCGCCGAATAATCGTCTGTGGCCTCTATAACACCGAAATCCGAGTTGCCACCTTCCACTCCGTTTACATACCATCTCAAATCGGGAATTACAACACCGGTGATATTGGCGCTATAATTCAGATACGATACACTCGGTTCTCCTAAATTCACAATTCGCCTCGGATCGCTTGACAGTATCAATTCCGGATCGGGTGTGTTTTGCTCTCCTCCGATCAATGTGCCTATCACATACCCTACCGCCGAGTTTGCAGGTGTCATTTTTAATATGAGATCGTAAACGTCGTCACCGTTAAGCTCGGTTACCGTTACTTCCAATATTCTGCGTTCTGTTGACCACACCTCTTTGCCGTATGTGAAACCGCCGTTCCCGTCACCGTACCACAGCTCCAGCACATCGGTGTTTTTACCGGACCTGTTTACGGTTTTTACGGTCAGAAGATCGATATACTCGTCCTGGTTTGCATATATTAAGGCTCTTACATCACCGGTCACCGTTACCTCTTCCGGATCCGAAAAGCTTCCGTCGTCTCGACCTTTAAATATCTGCATGTTATTGTAGTAGTACCTGCCGATTAAAATATCTCCGATACCGTCTCCGTCAAAATCCGCTAACACAGGTATTTTATTGGCAATGTCCAAATCTCCCCACGGTTTTACAGACGATGCTTGCTCAAAATATCCGTAACCGTCGTTTAAAAGTACTTTCATAGTCGCACCTACATTGGATGACCCCGATACGGCCGGAGTAAATATTATCAGATCTTGATGTCCGTCCATATTTTGATCGTGTACGAATATATAGGGGTTTGTTATTCCTAGATTATAAGTTCGTGTTCCTGATGAAAACGCTCCGGAACCGTTATTAAATCTTACTGTCAATGCTCCGGACGGACCCGAGCGTATCAAATCTTTATACCCGTCATTATTAACATCGGTGAACAAAACTACCGGTGACGGTAACCCGCCTGTAGCAGGATTTGAGTAACCGTCTCTATCTCCCCATAATCTTGTGAATTTTCCGGTTCCGTCTCCTATATAAACAATAAGCTCGTCGTATCCTCCGTCATTGTCATTGTCAATCATAACAACAACATCCAACCGGTTATCACCGTTTAGCTCTTCCATCCACATTTTTTTATCAGGCAAGTTATAACTTTCAAAAAAACCTGATAATCTAAATGTACCGTCACCCTGCCCTTTATACAAGAATAACCCGTCGTCATTCATATGCATACCAAATATCATCAGATCGGTTATGCCGTCACCGTCCATGTCACCGTATCGATATGTACCCCGACTCATTCCGGATTCTCCGGAAGGCACAGGCAGGCTCATTCCTTCAACATAACTGTCGTAAGACTCTTTGGGATATATCTTCAACCCACTTAAAACACTTAGTCCTGTGGAAATCGATTCCGCATATATGAAAATTTCTCCTGATGCCGGTACCCTCAACGGAGCGGTATACAAGCCGTTTTCATCAATGTTACCTACATCAACTCCCGGTATTGGGGCAATTGACCAATTTACCGTATCATTGGCTGTAAACTGAACAGTTTCACCCGCTTTAACCGTTTTTAAAGTCTGAGTAATCCGTAGTGATTGAACCGAAGTTGTATTAACTATTACTTCCGGTCCGTCCTCACTCCAATTACCCTCGCCGTCACCCGCTTCAATTCTAAAAATATACTGTGTATCCGGACTTAAACCTGTTACCTGATAGGATTGTTCGGAAGCGTCCAAATCCTCTATTAAATTATTGCCTTCATATATTTTATATGCGGTTACACCAACATTATCAACTGCAGATGTCCATGTCAGTAACACACTGTTATTTGTAACGTTTGTAAAGTTCAATACACTACCGTTCGGCCATGTAGGAGCTTGTGTATCCATGCCACTCGACACTTCTAATACTGTAACGGGAGCGATCAAACCATATCTGTTATCAATACCGTCAGGCAGAGATCCCCATGACGCCGTAAATTTGTAATCACCCGGTATTGTGGAATTATATGTATCGGTATCAAACCAGACAACCGGTATATTTGCCACTGTGCTATCGGATAACGTCACACATATATATGTAGGGAGAGCGGCAATAACTTCCGAAGCGCTTTTATATTGTACATCCCCTCCGGAGATACTTCCGGTTTGTGTTATTGTGACCGCTTCATAAGATATCATCCATACATTGCCGGGATCCGGTATTATAACCCTACCTATGGGCGAAGGGTAAATATGATTATCCTCCGTACCGTCCCCTAGCTGTCCGATAGAATTTTGTCCCCAAGACCACATTGTGTTATCGGTTTTAATTGCATAACTGCTTCTGTTTCCCGCAGAAACCCTTAACCAATTGTTATCATCACCTATTCGGGTAGGTATGCAACGGGCTTCCTCTATAGGTAAAGATCCCAATTGTCCCGCATAATTATTACCCCAGCTCCATAAAGATCCGTCTTGTTTTACCGCCAGTATATGATTATATCCTGTTGAGGCGGTTAACCAATCATTATCCGAATTAACCTTTACAGGTACGGAAGACCAAAGCATTTCGCTTTCTTCTTTTCCTAACAATCCATATTGATTGCTTCCCCAAGCCCATAATGAATTATCGTTTTTAAGCGCCAATGAAATATCAATTCCTGCGTATACTTCTTTCCAGTCATCCTCAGTACCTATTTTAACAGGAGCCGTTATAGGACCTTCAAAATCCCCTGTTCCCAACTGACCCCAATTATTATTCCCCCAAGCCCATAATGTTCCGTCTTGTTTTATGGCCAATACATGGTATTGACCCAATGAGACAGATCTCCAATCTTCGTCAAAACCTACCATGACCGGCTCTTCCCTGTCGTCAGTATCTCCTACACCCAATTGTCCTTTGTCATTTTTACCCCATAACCAAAGGGTTCCGTCGTCTCGAATACCCGCACTAAATCCATATCCTGCATTTATGACCGACCAGTTATTATCCGATCCCACCTTGAAAGGCGATTTTTGCAGATACATAGGTGTCAGACCCAAATCTCCGAACCCCCAAGCCCACAAAGTACCATTTTCTTGTAGTCCTAACGTATGAGTTTCTCCACATTCAACCGATACCCATTCGTATCCGGCATCCAACCGAACAGGCTCATATCTTGTAAAAGTTGTATAATCACCAATTTGCCCTACAGAGTTGTTTCCCCAACCCCACAAGCTGCCGTCTTTATCTATAGCTATTGCAAAATCATGTCCCGCACTGACTTTTTCCCAATCTCCCGAAGGTATAATCGTTACTTTCAAAGCAGGGCCCGAATCTGTAAAATTGTCGGACGGTCCCGCAGCTTCTATTTTAAAATTATAATCCATATAAGTTTTTAGATCTGTGACGGTATATTGCGTATCGTTTGTTATACCCAATACATTATCATTCATTGTTATTTTATATTTAGGCGTATATCCGAAACCTTCCGCTTCTGACCAGCTCAGTGTAAGATAAGATAATCCGATATTAAATGCCTCCAACTTGGATCCGTCCGGCCAAGCGGGAGGAACCTCCGTCGTACCGTCACCAGAACCGTATATGAATACTCCTATTTTGGATTTACCGTTTTGTGCGGCTGCAAGATCGGTGTATCCGTCATTATCGAAATCGGCTGCAGCTAATCCTAGCGGTCCTGACGCATAAAAATTTAAATTGTCCGAAAAAGTTCCGTCTCCGTTTCCAAGCATAACGGTCACTTTATCCGCCCACTGACAGCTAACGGCTATATCCGTACATCCGTCTTTGTTAAAATCCGCGGCAACTCCGAAAGTCGGACTCTGCGGTAATTGCCGGCTTATACTTGTATTAAATTCACCGCTACCGGTCCCGTACATTACGTATATCAAATTGTCGTTTTCACAAGTTACGGCAATATCGTCGTTACCATCGTTATTCCAATCCGAAACTACGATATAATAAGGGTAATACGGTATATCTAAGTTTATAGCATTTTGAAACGATCCGTTACCTTTACCTATAAAAAGTGATAAACCTTTTTCTCCGTAATTGGCCGTTACAAGGTCGACTATACCGTCATTGTTGAAATCACCCTTTACAACCGTATAAGGCCGCCTGCCTGTCGCTAAGACACCTTCAGTCGAAAAAGTACCGTTTCCGTTGTTAATTAAAATCGTAAGACTGTCGGAATCACGATTGGCCACAGCGATATCAATGCTAAAGTCACCGTTAAAGTCGCCGGTTGCAATGTCTAAGGGTTTAGAACCTACCGGATAAGACACACCGGTAAGAAATGTACCGTCCCCTATACCTTTCAATATTAAAACGGTATTGGTATTATGAATAACAACAGCCAGATCGATAATACCGTCACCGTCAAAATCCTCGGCTTTAATTCCAGTAGGGTATGCTCCGGTTGAATAATATATTGCATTTTGAAATGTACCGTCGCTATATCCCTGAAGTATTCCGATACCGGGGCCGTCAAATTGAGTATATCTTGTAAATGCGATATCTTGTATGCCGTCTCCGTTAAAATCAGCTATAACCATATTATACGGATAAAAAGACGTATACTCTTCAAAAGATTTAAAATTAAACGGTGCGATACCGGTTGTGAATTTATAGCTATAGTCTTCCGTATTGGAAATAGCTCCTGCCGGAACCGTTACCGTGTATTCGGTATTGTTAAATAATATAAACCCGGTATTTAGATATAAGTCTCTTTCTTTGCTTGTTTTTGTTACAGGTAATTCTTTTCCTAATGAATCTTTAAGAGTTATACCTGTATAATTATTCCCGATAGTTTCAATCCAATCAGCATATGTCACAGTAATCGAACTATCCGGTGGTACATTGATCTGATCAGGTGACGGATAAGAAGATACAACATCAATAAACGTTTTTTCACCGGTTATTTTAACAGGATAAGTTCTGAACATACCTGTCATACCTAAACCCAATTGATTGTTTATGTTTGACCCCCATGTCATTATATCACCGTTGTTCTTTATAGCTAAAACATGAGATACACCTGATTTTATATCTTTCCAATCGTTTTCCGTACCAATTTGTGTGGGTATATTTTGAATATCCCTTGTTCCGATACCAAGCTGGCCGTTCGAGTTATCACCCCACGACCATATGGTTCCGTCCGCTTTAAGACCTACAGAAAAATTTGAACCGGCGAATTCAACCGACACAGTCTTCCATGAATTATCGGTTCCAACTTTGACATGAACAGTTGTATCGTCATAATCACCCGTTCCCAATTGACCGTAATTATTTCTACCGCTAGCCCATAACGTCCCATCCGTTTTTATACCTACAGAGTGATTACCACCACCTGTAATTGTTATCCATGAATCCAAGCCAATACGAACAGGTGTAGTCTTTCTTAACTTATCTCCCGTTCCCAGCTGACCCCCGTAATTATAACCCCATCCCCATAATTCGCCTTTTTCATTTATTGCAAAGTTTCCGGGATGAACTGAAACCCAATCGCTTGCCGTTCCTATTTTTTGAGGGGTGTTTTTGTGAGCTGTGTTTCCACTTGTTCCTATTCCTAAATCTCCGTAGTAGTTAAATCCCCACGACCAAAGGGTACCGTCATTTTTTATACCGAAAGTTGAATTTCCGGAAACACAGACTGCTTTCCATAAATCGTTACCGATCTTGACCGGGTCTAATTTATCAGTTGTCGTCCCGTCTCCCAATTGACCGTATGTATTACCGCCCCACGTCCAAAGTGTTCCGTCCGATCTTATCCCCGCACTATGTCCCCCAAGGGACAATACTATCCAATCCGAAAAACCGGTTATCGGTACCGGCAGACTTCTTGTTTGTGTCGTACCGTCACCTAATCCGCCTGACCCGTTGGCACCCCAGCCGTAAACTTCTCCGGTCTGTGTTATGGCTGCCCCCATAGCCGGTCCGGTTATTATTTTTGCCCAAGCATCGGGTACCGATGCAGCATTGGTCCGATCTGTCAAATCACCTATATTATTCAATAGTAACGAAGTAATAATTAAGAAAACTAAAACTTTCTTTAATCCTGATAAACCTGTTGAAAAATTTCGATAACCCATTTATTGCGCGCCTCCTTTAATTCTTTTTAAAGATTATATTGAGGTTTGTTTTCAGCTACCGAAACTAACAAGACGTTGATGTTTACATTATTAAAAAGAATATGTACAGCCGCTTGACGATTCTAAGTAAACTGAAATTTTTTCATGATTCTACTGCAAAAACTTAATTTTATTACAATAAACGAACAACATTGAACCGGAGTATCCCTACCTCAATAAGTGAAAACCCAAACCAAACCGTATTGATAAGGACACCGGTTCACAGCTGATTATTGCAGTGAAATCTTACATAAGTTTTTATTTAGTCATATATCCTTTTATATGCACTTTATATTAAATTATAATTATTCTTTTTGATCTTACCATTTGTAATATGCATAATCAAGGAAATTTTTACGTAAATTTCTTTACCTTTTATCCGTTTATCACCGGTTCGTCATACAGTAATGTTTATATTCAAACTATAATATACCAATATGATTCCCTGCAAAATGAGCTGTCCCCGGCATAATCAAGATTAATTAACCATAAAATCCGTCGCAGCTATAAGTCGGGAGAAAACTATTTTTAATAAGCTTTAATTCCCGAATATTGTATGTTAAAATAATGATTACATTTATATGTTGTAACTAACAAGATTGTTCAAAAGATTAATCAAGAATCTGTTTAATAATATAAAAATTTTAATTCATAAATATTTTTGTGCGAAGGGAGCAAGCAATATGAAGCTTTGTTTTAAAGGCGATGTTAACGATTTAATAAAAGGTATAGAAATTCTTTCACAGGATTTCGGGTTTGAGGCGTGTTTTGACGAAACTTGCTGTGAGTCAACCGATAATTCCGGTACCATACAGGTTTTAGTGGAAAATTATGTTAATGCCGACATTTATGTGGGGAGGACAGGCACTAACGCAATTATTCGTTATTCTGAAAAAATCCGGTTTTTTCGAGCTTTGGGTTTATTGGTCGAAGCTGTGCAAAATAATAAAGAGACCTTTGAAATTATAGAACAGCCTCAATTTACAATGAACGGAGCTATGTTTGACGTTTCTCAGGGGAACGCGGTTATGGGAGTTGAAACGGTCAAAAACTATTTAACTAGAATGGCTGTTATGGGACTTAATATGTTAATGCTTTATTGTGAAGACAGTTATGAGGTGAAAGAACAACCTTATTTCGGATATATGAGAGGCAGATATTCATATGACGACATAAAGGAATGCGACCAATATGCTGATAATTTCGGCATTGAAATGATACCGTGTATTCAAACTCTCGCCCATTTGATAGATGTACTAAAATGGCCTGTTTATTACGATATGCGTGACGATGAAGAAACTTTACTTGTAGGTGTGGAAAAGACATATAAGTTCGTAGAAGATCTGATCGTCGCCGCCTCAGCTCCTTTTAGAACAAAACGTATTCACATAGGTATGGATGAAGCATGGCATTTGGGAATGGGTGCATATTTTAATAAAAACGGTTTCAGGAAAAAGTTCGATATCATGAACGAACATCTCACACGAGTTTTGGAAATAGTTAAAAAGCATAATCTTGAACCCATGTTTTGGAGTGATATGTATTTCAGAGCGGCCTCAAAAAGCGGAGACTACTATGACACAAAATCAAACATCACCCAAGAATTGATCGATACCGTACCAAAAGGAGCTCAATTGGTTTATTGGGATTATTATCATGATGATGAGCAATTTTACAGAGATTTTATAAACCTTCATCGTAAATTCGGATCCGAGCCCATATTTGCCGGTGGCATTTGGACTTGGACAGGATTTGCCGCCAACTGGGGTAAAACATTTAATAATACAAATCCTGCTTTAAATGCATGCAAAAAGGAAGGTATAAAAGAAGTTTTTGTAACAATATGGGGAGACAACGGAACCGAAAGTAATGTCTATACCAATCTTTTAGGACTGCAATTATATGCAGAACACGGATATTCAAACATACTTGATTCGGAGAAATTAAAAACAAGATTTGAATTCTGTACAGGATGTAATTATGACGACTTTATATCAATAAAGTATCTTGATGAAGTTCCCGGAAACGAAAAAGACAATCCCGGAAACTGTAATCCGAGTAAATATATCATGTGGCAAGACATTCTATCAGGATTATTAGACTACAATATTAAAGATCTTCCTTTAAATTCTCATTATGAAAATTTAAGTCTGACTTTTAAAGAAGCTATGAACCGAAACGGTAAATACGGTTTTATATTTGAATATCTATATAATGTAAGTCATGTTTTATCAATCAAAGCTGAAATAGGTCTTAACATTACAAAAGCTTATTCGGAAAAAGACATCGATTCATTGAAATATTATGCAAAAACAGAGCTGCCTGAGCTTGAAAATAGAGTTACACAGCTACGTAAAGTACACAAAAAACAATGGTTTGCAATCAACAAAGCATTAGGCTGGGATATATTAGATATGAGGTACGGTTCTTTATTAATCCGCATAAAAAGTGCTATTGAGCAACTGGAGGATTATATAAACGGCGAAACCGATCATATTGAAGAACTCGAACAAGAAAGATTAAGCTTTAACGGTAGACCTGGCTTGGTTAGATACGGCAACTTTTACGGATCGATTGTATCTGCAAGTCGTATAGCTCCTAGAGCTTAAAACATTGCCGGTCTGACCCCGGGCTTATATTAATGAATAAAAGAATAAATTATTACGGGACTCTACCTGCAAAAGATGTATGTATATAGATTTTTAAGCCGGTAGAGCCCGTATAATAAATTTTGAGGTAAATAATGAATAGTAAAATTATAGAAAACTCCCGGATTGTTAATGATTTAATAATAGAATCAGGAGGCACCTTTACGGGTTTTTCAAATGTAGAGGAAACTTTACCCGAGAAGTTAAAAAAATATTCTTATGCCGTTTCTTTCGGAATAAAATTATCTAATGCCATTATAGATGAAATAGATATGGAAGAACCTACTCATACATATTTTAATCATTATCGTTCTGTAAACTTTTTAATAGATCAGATCGGTCTGAAAATATTGCTCCGTATACAAAGCTTAGGATATAACGCATATACTATTGCGGCATCACAAAGTATACCCGATTCCGATGTTCCGTATAGCGGAGTGTTTCCTCATAAAACCGCCGCAATTGCATCAGGCTTGGGATGGATTGGAAAAAACGGACTGTTTATACACAAAGAATTCGGACCTCGTGTCAGGCTGGGCACCGTGTTAACTGATATGCCGCTTCCGGTGAACAATGAAATATTAACCGGTAAATGCGCCGGATGTGAGCTTTGTGTTAAAGCTTGTCCTGCAAACGCTTTAACAGGTAAAACTTGGCAGTACGGTATGTCACGGGAAGAAATTGTCGATCCTAAAGCTTGTTCCGAATATATGAATAAAAAGTTCAAACATATAGGTAGGGGTTCGGTTTGCGGCATTTGCATAAAGGTTTGCCCCTATAAAAAATAATTTATATGGGGAAATAAATTTTATATTCCTTATCTTCAATGGAATAACCGTCTTTATTAAAAAGGTCCAGGCAAGCATGAACAGGTTTTTCGTTATACAAAAGACCTGCTTTTGTCTTAATCTCGTCTAATGCGGATTCCAAACCTAGAGCGGGCCTGTATGGGCGATGTGAAACCATTGCTTCAACTACATCCGCTACCATTAAAATTTGAGCTTCGAGTATTATATCGTCACCCTTCAATCCCGCCGGGTATCCGCTGCCATCAAAACGCTCATGATGCCTATAAACCGCTTCTCCTATTATATCGGGCAGATCAACTTTTTTTAACATTTCATAACCTCTAACAGGATGATCCTTAATCATCATCATCTCAAGAGGACTTAACACTCCCGGCTTTGATAATATTTCGGTAGGTATAACTATTTTACCTATGTCATGGATATAACCGATAATTCTAATCAATTCGACCTTGTTTTTGCCTAAGTTC
>CAZJOD010000083.1:2493-16643 GCA_964547525.1 uncultured Clostridiaceae bacterium | reverse complement strand
AAGGAATTCAACCCCTCTTTTAATGTCATCCAATGTAAAGGAGAGTATAGGATTTACAGACTGTATGTGCATATAATTCATATCTTTTATTATATCGGAAAAAGCTTCGTCCCCTTCATACGGATCGTTATAAAAGATGCTATCCAAACAAGATATACAACCACCTGTAATATTATTTTGACGATGAACTTTGATAATATCATCCGGTTTGTTATGTCCCAATTTTCTAAAAGGCCAATTTCCTATGGCACAATTCAAGTCAAATCCTGTCATATTAATCCACCTCCTTATAGAAAAGCCTGGCGACATTTTTATACATAATCAGTTCTTTTTCTTCTTGTGTCAAATCGGCTTCCCACACCTGTCCTTCATTAACCAAATATGAACCGGGCATATCAGTACCGAATACTACTCGTTCCGCTCCAACCCACTTGACAGTATACTCTAAATCATCGGCTCTAAATACCGAACCGCAAAAATCTATAGTTACATTCTTGCAATCCAAAACCGGTTTTACACCACTGTAACAATTTCCGCCTATATGAGCCATTATAAATTTGGCTTCCGGATACCTTCTTGCAATGTTTGCAATATTTTCCGGTGTGGATTCGCATTGCATCTGTCCAACGGTTTTTCTCCAAGCATGAAGCAGGATGGGTATATCGTAATCAATACATTTTTCAATAAATTTATTATTTATAACATCGTCACACAGAGTCGCTATCCATAATTTCATACCTATCATGCCACCGTCTTCTACACATCTTTTCAGTGTATCCATACATTTATCGTGACGGGGATTGACATGGCAATAACCCTCCACCAAATCAGGGTATTGCTTCATACATTTTAACACATCATCGTTTATCTTATTTATATCTTCCAAGCTTGGAAACTCTCCTGCCAACCCGGATATAAATATTTTGTCGACATTATAGAGCTCACAAGCTTTTGCCATATCTTTCATATCTTTGTCTTGGTGGCCATTCCAGATATGAACATGCATATCATATTTTTTCATTGTTCTCACCTTTCGCCCCATATATATGAGGTGCCGTATACAGAATTTATAGTGTCCCTGCAACTTCGGCTACAGCTTTATCCATACGAACTATGGTCTCATCAATGTCTTCATCTTTATGTGAATAAGTTACATATGCAGTACTGTATAAGGAAACCCCGTATTTGAAACCTGCTCTTAATATACGCGTGGTCAAATCTTTAGGTGCTCCTTCTTTATTAACAAAAGTTGGACACGGCCAAAAACCTTTCATTTCCACAGGAACATTGTATTTTTCATATAACTTATTTAAACCGGTCCATACTTTTTCTCCGGCTTTCCACAAGTATGCAGTGACATTTTCTTTTTTATATAATTCTATTACAGCTTTACAAGCCGCTAAAGATAATGTTTCTCCACCATATGTGGAAGATATTACTACACCTTTTGCCACTAAATCCATAATATCGGCTTTCCCACAGAAGATCGATATAGGCATGCCATTAGCCATTCCTTTAGCAAATACAGCCAGATCGGGAACCACATTAAAATATTCCTGCACCCCTGCCGTTGCAACCCTAAAACCTGTTACGATCTCATCATATATTAATAAGGTGTCATTCTTTTTAGTAATTTCACGTAGGAAGGGATAGAATTGAGCTCCTTTTCCCATGTCGGCATAACCTGCCGCTACAATAACAGCGGCGATCTTTCCGTTATACACTTCAAACAACTTGGAAACAGTAGCTTGATCGCCCCAACCGACAGAGTGATACAGGTCACTGATGGGTTGTGGAATTCCTTTAGGTGCCCCCTTTGATTCCTCACGGGGATTGATTCTCGCTCCGCTTGCCAAAGTATTAAGCCATCCGTTATATCCGATTTGGATTATATGATCTTTTCCCGTATAAGCTCTGGCTAATTTAATACAGGCGGAACAAGCTTCACCACCTGTTTTTAAAAAGCGTACTTTTTCAGCACAAGGTATTACTTCGCAAATGAGTTCTGCGGTCTCGGCTTCCAAGTAATTCGGCTGTCCGAAAACAATACCGTTTTTCAACTGCTCCGTAACAGCTTGGTCAACTACCGGATGTGCATAACCTAAAGACACGGGACCTAATCCGTTTTTATAATCGATGTACTCTTTGCCGTCGGCATCCCAAACTCTACAGCCCTTACCTTTCACAATAACAGTCGGTTCCTCCGGCAGAAGATAAGCTCTTTTAGAACCGGTACTCGATCCTCCGGCTACATATGTTTCAAGCTTTTCATACCACCCCGAATTGTTTAAATTCGCCATAATATTGATCCTCCATTTTATTAATTGCTAATATATCCCAATAACATATCGGTGACTATTTTGGCTCTTTTTTGTATATTGCCGCTGTCGGCAAAATCATAATCAAGTAATTTTGTTAAAGTATACTTATTAGAAAAATATGAAAAAGTGAATGTTAATAACGATATAATGACTTGCTGTGTGTCCATATCTTTTCTAAACTCTCCGTTTGCCTTCCCTTTTTCAATTATATTACCAAATATATGAAAGACCGATGATTTTGTATTGGAAAAATCCAATTGGTTAATATATTTACCTTCATTAAGATTCTCCCACAAAATCAGTTTCACATAAGAAGTATTGTTTTCAAGAAAACCAAAGTATAAGTTTATAATTTTTTGTACGGAAGCTTTGGCCGACATACTTTGCCACTCGGTCTGTAATTCCTCCGCAGACAACCTGCCGTAAACCAAATCTAAAGTCGTAATATACAATTGTTCTTTATTTCCAAAGTATTGATATATCATTCTTTTATTAACATTTGCTTTATCTGCAATGGCATCGATACGGGCACCATAAAGCCCTTTCTCCGCAAACTCGGTTTCAGCCGCTTTTAAGATTTTATTTTTTGTAACTTCGGCATCTCTTTTTTGTTTTATGACCATTGTTGTATCCTTTCACTTTCGGCTTGTCTTAATTATAACATACACACACAGTACTTCAAGTTATTTGTATCCATATTTTCCGTTATGAAAGTATCCCTCATCTTAAATTTATTTAACAACCGTCCGGCTGCTCCCCAAACCAAATAAGTTATCTCTGACTTTAATCTTGGTTTGTTGTTCCGCCGTACCATAAAGTCTTTGTTTCGTATAAAAACCTAACGATCTGTATACGGCATTATTATAAAAATCTTGTAAATCAGTCGGCGTTCCTCTTAATGAGTATGGATATTCGTCAGATAAAAACAAGTTATGATGCATGAATACATATTTACCTGCTATATCTGTTCCGTCACCACGGTCGCGCCCTCCATGCATGTCGAAACAATGACTTAAAGAAACACCCATTTGAACATTATGCCGAGCTTCATACCCGGATCCCGGAGCTCCTGTTCCCGCTATATCATGACGGTTCCAATTCATAAGATTATATTCTATTAAAGCGGTACTTTTGTCAAGGCATACACCGTATCCCAAACCGTGTCTTTGATTGTGATGCAAATTATTATGATGTATATGATGTCCTAAACCACCACTGATAAATACAGGAGAATGGCTGAATCCGGAGAACTCACAATTGTCAACTTCTAAGTTATCATTAACGGTCATAATACAATCCAGCGCTTTTAATTTATAATATACGTCTCTTCCTAAAGCCGTAGGCCCTAATAATGTTCTTGCATGAAACTCTATTCGTCTTTCGGCATCAGCACCTTTAAAAGTTATACCTGTAATTCTCACATCTTTTCCTGCATTAAACATAGGTGTTACAAATGCATCACTGAAAACCAGAGCTCCTGTTGAACCTGCATTACCACGGTCGCTTGCTATTGTCACACCGTCTTTTATATCCAATGTTTTCCCGATTGAGGTCAGATCAATAACCGCATCTCCTTTTATAAAAATAATTTCACCGCTCTTAGCTTTCTCAAGAGCCTCCAGAAATTGGTCAACAGTTTCTACTATATAATCACCTGTTACAAATACATCTTTGTAACCGAAACCTCCCCCTAACGGACTGTCATCCGGAACAGCTCCGTAAATATGTCCATCTACTTCAAAATATGTTTTATCTAAAAAATCGTAATATCTGTCATATTGTTCGATTTCTTTTATTGCATTTAAAATGGTGACTCCTATTGTATCTTCATCCACATCATCATTTTCAATTAAGTTTTGAAGTTGCTTCAAACCGGAATAAGCTTTTTCAATATCACCGTAAAAATTTCGGGTTGTTACGTTAGTAGTTTTCATCTCAACAGTATGTTTTTCATAATATTTCTCATCGGTCACCGGTGATTTTATAGTTTTTTTCATCTCAAAAACATTATTACTAAAATTACCTTTAGATTTTAGTATATTTTTTTCTCCGTATAAAGATTCAGTTGTATATTCCTTCTCGCTTTTATAAAAATAGTTATTTGATACTTCCAAGCCTGATCCGGGTACTGCAGATATCATATAAGGGGCCTGTGAGGTAGCGAAGGTATTGTTTGTAATTGTAATATAATCTCCGACCGTTATGTCTGTGTTTTTATCGGTAATCCCCATTTTTATACAAAAATCATATGCCGTTCCCATTTCAACGTTATTATTAATAATAAGCCCGCATTGTTCACCTTCACCGATTATTGATGTTCGATTATAATTAAAAAGATTAGATTCAATAAGTACCTTGGCGTTTTTCGCATGAATAGCGTAACCTGAACCTATATTTCTGTTATGGTGAATATAATTATTAAGTATTTTATGGTCACTGCCACCTTTTAGTTCAATTGCCGTATAGCCGAAACCGGAAATCTCACAGTTATCGATTGTCAATCCCGATTTATCGGTATATATACCAACTCCGGGGTTAATCTCACTTAAATCTCTTATTTTAGAATCCGGCCCTTGGATACACAAACCTGTAATCCTTACATTTTCTCCGGCAACGATCATGGATTGGCTTGTTACGGCAGTAGTGTAAAGCATCCCTCCACGTGAACCGTCCTTGCCTCTGTCACTTGCCAAAGTTACACCGTCTCTTAACCTTATGGTATAATTTTGAGCGATCATATAGTCGGTAAGGTCGATTTTCGCATTACCTCTTATAAATATTACGTCGCCTTCTTTTGCTTTTTGCACAGCCGATACAAATTGAGCGGCATTGAGAACCGAATATGTACCTGTTCTTTTAATATCTATATATCCTTCTCCTCCGCCGATTGGATTATCATCTTGTTTTGCTCCGACGATTTCACCTTTTTTAGTTACATTCAACAGCGGTAGATAATCATAATATAAATCCGCTTCTTCCAGCTCCCGCCCTATCTTATCTATGTAAGTGTTGATATCATCATTACTTATTGAGTTGTTTTTGTATTCATAATATAAAACTTCTAAAGATTTATGAAACTCATAAGGATCTTGGTAAAAACTTTTAGTATAAAGACCGGGTCCCATATATATAGCGTCATCACTCCCGGTAGTATTTGTACCGGAAAAATACCAAACACATACCGATACTATCACCAAAACCGCTATTGTCGCTAATATCAAAGTTCTTTTTTTTATGTTCATTTTTACATCCTTTCGTAATTTCGAAATCTGACTAAGGTATTACAACAGGTCCGTTTTCCAGATTAAACAGGTTGTCACGTACTATAAATTTAGCCTTTTGTTCATCGTTGCTTCCGTATAATCTTATTTTATCATAGGATTCTAACGGTGCATACATCGCATTTAAGTAAAAATCCTGTATATCCTGAGGGATTCCTCTTATCCAATATGGATATTTGTCCGATAAAAATGTATTGTGATGCATTAAAACGGTATCTCCCGCAATGTTTGTACCGTCTTTTCTGTCACTCCCTCCGTGCATATCGAAACAATGACTTAACGAAACTCCCATTTGAACGTTATGCCGTGCTTCATATCCGGATCCGGGCGCACCGGTGCCGGCTATACCATGCCTATTATAATTGAAAAGATTATATTCTATTAAAGAAACCGAGTTATTATGAGCTATCCCGTAACCTAAACCATTTCTTTGATTGTGATGTATGTAATTATGATGAAAATAATGTCCCGTTCCCATTGATACGTTAATTGCAGCATGACTGAATCCTGCCAATTCACAATTGTCGACCTCAAGGTTTGACCCCGTCGTTACAATGCCGTCTTGGGTACTCAGCTTATAGTAATATGAACTGCCTAAAGGACTTTCACCATAAAACGCTCTGGCATGAAATGCAATCCTTCTCTCCGAATCCGGACCCTTAAAACATATTCCTGTTATTCGAACATTCGCACCCGCCTTAAACCATGGTGAGAAATAAGAATCATTTTTTATTAACGCTCCTTTGGAGCCACCGTTACCTCGGTCACTTGCGACGGTCACACCTTCTTTTATAGATAACGTATATTTTACCGTTGTCAAATCAATAACAGCATCTCCTTTAATAAAAATTACATCACCTGCTTTGGAATTTAACAACGCTCTTACAAATTCTTTTGTATCTTCAACAACAAAGTCTCCGGTAGTATAAATATTCTTGTATCCATACCCGCCGCCTAAAGGTTGATCATCCGGGATCGCACCATATACCGTACCGTTTATCGTATAATTCGGTTTCTCCAAATACTCGTATGCAATACCGTATCCTTCCACTACTGCAACGGCATTTTTCATATATAATATAATTTCCTCGTCTACCATTTCCTCTGTGTGGAGTTTTGATTCTAATTTTAATAAAATATCATAAGCCTTATCAAGGTCACCGTAATATATACGTGAGGTTATATTGGCGAACCGCATGTCAGGAGTGTGCCCCACATGTAAATTCTCATTAAGAAACGTTGATTGTACTTTATCGGACAGTCCGTAAACATTATTTTTAAATATAAAGTCCGGTTCAGATCTTAAACTTTCTAACTGTTCTTCGGTTGTGTATTCATCGGCTTTTTTAAAAAAGTAATTGTTTATAATTTGTATACCGTTTTTAGGTAGACCCATAAAATGATAGGGAAATTGATCTGTTATAAAAGTATTGTTCTGTAAAACAATGTGATCTCCGAAAAATACTTTTCCGTCCGCCTCTGTCTTTCTCATTTCAACAGGTGCGTCATACGAAGTACCCATAAATATATTGTTGCTAATATTTAATGCACATTCCGGCGAACCGTCTCCCGCTACGGATGTACGGTTATAATTAAATAGGTTATATTCGACAAGAACAACCCCTGCTTTGGCGTATACACCATAACCTGCTGTTAACGCACGATTATGATGAATATAGTTGTTTTTAATAACAATATTGTCACTGTCTTTTACCTCAACGGCAGTATAGTTAAATCCTGATATTTCACAGTTATCTATTGTTACATTTGAATTCTCTATTGTAATTCCGGCTCCTAAGGAGTTTTTCCACTCTCTCATTTCCGAGTCGGGTCCTTGTAAACAAAGACCTGTGATTCTAACATTCTCGCTCACTCTTATCATAGGGATATCTTTAATGGCTGTGGTATATATTAAACCTCCCTTTGAACCTTCGTAGCCTCGATCACTTGCCAGTGTGACGCCGTCATTTAAATGTAACGAGTAGTTTTCAGCATACATGTATTCGGTCATGTCAATTTTTGAGTCGTTTTGCACAAATATCACATCACCTGATTTCGCTTTTTTTATCGCATTAACAAGTTGATCCGCATCTGATACGATATAAGTTCCTTTTGTTATGATATCGTCATAACCTTGTCCTCCGCCGACCGGATTGTCTCCTCTTTGTGCTCCGCAAATTTCACCTTTCAATTTTGTATTGGAATCAGGCAGATATTCATATAAATCATCCGCTCCTTCCATCTGATACATAATGTTTTGTAACGAAACAGTTATTTGCTCTTTTGTCTTTATTCCTTTTTCATATTCGTAACTCAATACTTCCAATGAACGGATAAATTCGTCTGCATCAACATACATACTTCTTGAAGTAATCTTAAGGTCAATATCATAACTCACATCATCATTTGAGACAGGATTTGAAGTGAAATACCACATAACTCCTCCAATGCAGCTTAAAACCGCTAAAAAAACAACTAAAATTATAACTTTTTTTATTTTCATATTTTTATCTCCCGTAAAAGATATATTTGATATAAAAGTACTACTTTATAAATGCAATTAAACGTCTACAGTAACAAAATGTCATATTATTTTCAAGGTACTACAACCGGTTCTTTTTTAAGATTAAACAGATTATCTCTGACAATAAACTTTTCTTTCTGAGCGTCGTTACTGCCATAAAGCCTTTTTAAATCATATGAATCCAATGCCGGAAATACGGCGTTGTTATAAAAATCCTGTATATCTTGAGGAATTCCTCTTATCCAATAAGGATATTTGTCTGATAAAAATGTATTATGATGCATTAAAACGGTATCACCTGCAATATTTGAACCGTCTTGTCTGTCAGCTCCTCCATGCATATCAAAACAATGGCTTAAAGATGCCCCCATTTGAAGATTATGTCTTGCTTCATATCCCGATCCCGGAACCCCGGTTCCCGCTATATCATGCCTATTGTAATTAAACAGGTTATACTCTATCAATGACACCGATTTACCATGGCATATTCCATAACCTAAACCGTTTCTTTGATTATGGTGTATGTAATTATGATGAAAATAATGATTTGATCCACCTGTAATACTTATTGCGGCATGGCTGAAACCTGATAATTCGCAATTATCCACTTCCAGACCCGATCTTGAAGTTATTATCCCGTCGGTTGTAAGCAACCGATAATAATAGGAACTGCCTAAAGGATTCTTTCCATAAAAACTTCTGGCATGAAAAGCAATTCTGCTTTCAGGGTCGGCACCCCTTAGACTGATACCGCTTATACGAACATTTTCACCTACGTTGAACATAGGTGTATAAAACGAATCACTAAATATTAAAGCTCCGGGAGAACTTCCGTTACCCCTGTCCGAAGCTAACGTAACACCGTTATTAATAGTCAAACCTCTTTGCCAGGTAGTCATATCGATAACCGCATCACCTTTTACAAATACGATTTCACCGCTTTTTGCTTTGGATAATGCGTCTATAAGCTGATCTAACGTTTCAACGATATAATCACCTGTTGTGTATATCTGTTTATACCCGTATCCGCCTCCTAACGGTTGATCGTCCGGTATTGCACCGTAAACCGTACCGTTTATTGTAAAGTTGGGTTTTTCAAGAAAATCATACGCTCTGTCATACCCTTCGATTTCACGAACAGCTTTTATTATGTATTCTTGTATATCGACATCTTCCGATTCTTCGCTTAATCTATTTAATAATTCCAGTAAAATTGTAAATACTTTTTCAGTATCACCGTAAAAACTTCTGCTTGTAACCGGAGTAAGCATCATTTCAGGAGTATGTTTTCCTATATAATCATCATTTTTTACAGAAATTTTTATCTTGGAATACAGACCGAAAGCATTGTTATTAAAAGTGAACTCGCCTTTATAAATATCATTGTCACCGTATAATTGTTTATAGTCACTTTGATTATTGTAAAAGTAATTGTTACTTACAATCATGTCTTTAGAGGGTAAAGCTTGTATATTATAAGGTTGTGCTCCGGTTAAAAAAGTATTGTTATATATTTTAAGATAATCGCCTCCAACCGTATTCCCCGATTGTTTAACCGCCTTCATTCCAATGCAATTCTCGTAAGACGTTCCCATTTCTATATTATGTCTGATTTCCAATCCTGTTCCTGCTCTTCCGTCCCCGGCCACCGATGTGCGGTTATAATTGAAAAGATTATGTTCAATCAACGCTTTAGAACCTTTTACATATACGGCATAACCGGCATTTATTGCGCCGTTATGATGTATATAATTATGGTGTATATGATGGTTTTCCCCTCCGGTTATTTCGACGGATGTATAATTAAAACCCGATATTTCACAATTATCTATTGTAACATTAGAGCTTGACGTTGTAATTCCGGATCCTTGCGCAAAGTTATTCCAGTCTCTGGTAGTAGGGTCGGGACCTTGAATACAAAGACCTGTTATTCTCACGTTTTCACCGGCTTCAATCATTGGTCTTGATCTTGCGGCTTTAGTAAATATCATCCCGCCTTTTGATCTTTCATACCCTCTGTCTGAAGCTAATGTAACGCCGTCTTTTAGTTTTATAATATAATTTTCAGCTAATATGTATTCGGTCATGTCGATCTTTGCATCACTTGAAATGAAAATCACATCTCCCGATTTGGATTTTTGTAACGCTTCCACCAATTCATCGGCAGTTGATACGTTGTATTTACCTTTTTTAATTATATCTATGTAACCGTACCCCCCTCCTATAGGATTCTCATCCGGTACGGCTCCGCAAACTTCACCTTTTTGTGTCATACTAATATACGGCAAAAAATCATTGTAGTAATCGGAACCTTCCATTTCGCGAAGAATAGATTCAAACTTTTCAGATATTTCATCTAATGTCATAAGCCCTTGTTTTTGCTCATAATTCACAATTTCCAAAGTTCGGTGTAGTTTATACATATCCATGAAATAACTTCTTACCGGAATTCTGTCTACCGGTGCCACATTAACAGATTTACCGGTTGTGGGCCGATCTGAAAAATACCATAGTGTACCTCCCAAACACAGCATAACTACTGTGATAACAATAATTACCGTTCTTCTTTTTACCTTCATTAAAACACCACTTTCTTATTAATAGTATTAACAGGTGAAGCCCCTATAGAATTATAATATAATTTCACTGTAATAAACATATTTTTGGAATAATGAAAACGATAAGTCATTGCCATTATTAAAGCTTCTCCTTGTTGTTTATAAATATTGCTCTTTGCAACACATCGTTACCGTACTTTTCCCTGATGCGATCAATACTGTTATCTAACCGTGACGTTTTTTCATAATCGCCGGAATCTTCCAGTATGCTTAATTGAACGGTGTCATCATGTCCTAACGAAGATACCGTTACTCCGATTAACCTAATAGAATCCTTTTTCCATCCTTTATCAAATAAACAAACGGCCTGTTGATATATTTCATTAGTGGAATCTATTCCTTTGTCCAGTTTTTTTTGTACCGAGTATGACACAAAATTATTATTCTTAAAATTTACACACACAACATGAGCCTTCAGCTTAGTGCGGCGTAATCTTGTTCCCACATTTTCACAAAGTCCCAATATGTATTTACAAGCGGTTTCTCTGTCTTTTATATCATATGCGGTGGTTGTGGAATTTCCTACGGATTTACCCGCATCTCTTTCATAATCCTCAAAACCTATTCCATGTGCATAATTCCATATGGTTTTTCCCGCGGATTTCAAGTGATACTTCAGCAAATCAGGATCAAACTTTGCAATATCACCTATGGTATTTATACCCAAAGATTTTAATTTGCTTAAAGTGGATTTTCCTACCATGAATAAAAATCCGGCATCCTTCGACCATAGCTTTTCTTTAATCTCGTCTACATATAAAGTATGCACTTTATCAGGCTTTGAAAAATCCGATGCCATTTTAGCCAGCAGTCTGTTTTCCGAAACACCTATATTTACCGTAAACCCAAACTTCTCCTTGACTTCATCTTTTAGTTTGTATGCCGCGTCAACAGCATCTCCAATAATCTTATCCATTCCGGACATATCCATAAAACATTCGTCTATACTGAATCTATCCACTATCGGACTTTTATCTTCCAGTAATGCAAACAACCGGTCCGAGCACCTTTGATATAACTCATGGTTAGGAGGAACAATAACCAATGAAGGACATTTTTTCAGTGCGGAAACCACCGGTTCTCCTGTTATTATACCATACTTTTTGGCAGGTGTTGATTTTGCCAAAATAACTCCATGCCTTTTTTCACGATCACCACCAACCGCCGAAGGGATATCGCGTAAATCCGATATATCTCCCTTAGACAGCCTATGAACGGCTTCCCAGCTTAAAAAGGCGTTATTTACATCAACATGGTAAATAATTTGTCTCATATTTTTACACTTTCAAAAAATAATCAGGTATCATTTCCATTTTAAAATAACAATTTAATAACGCGTTATCTAATCCTTCCACTATTGTTATAGGTTTATTGCGGATGTTTTTTATAAATACCGATTCCTCTTTAAAACTATTAATTTCGTAAGTTTTATAAAGTTCGTATATAAATTTTGCATGATTTGATGCGGTATCTACAGTACAGGGTAATTCAATATCAGGATCTAATATTTTATCCATACATATCCATAATTTATTAGAGTCACCTAAGGTCGGATCACCATAATTTTTTATTTGACCGTCAGTAAATTCCGCGATTATTTCGCTTTGCTGTTGTGCATGATACGATACTGTCGCTTTTTCAAATTTAAGCTCAAACACAGGTCCTATGTTTTCCGACACCGGATGAGCTGCGACAAAATACATATCAATATTATCACCTATTTTCCCTTTGACCGTTATAGTATCATAATTTTCTATGTTATTAGCTTTAGCTAATATACATTGACTTAATACCGGCGAAGCGGAATTTTGCATTGTATCCCCGGCTAAGAAAAACATATTGTGTAAATAATGAGCGGTCGCATTATTCGCTACGCTGTCTAAAATATAACTACCGTCTTTATACTTAATTTTTCCCGCCCAGTTGTTTCTGTTAAAATAATCATGATTACGAGGCCACAAAACCAAAGTTTTATATTGCAACGCTTTCCCGAATAAACCTGATAAAATATCTTTTTTCAGACTCAAGACAGGCTGTGCATGTGACCATTGAAAGCCTATCTCCACAAAATTTTTATATTTCGTTTTAAAGGAGATCATTTTTTCGATATCATCGGGTCCTGCACACATGGGTTTTTCACATAAAACATTAGACCTGTTTATCAATGCTATTTCTGTTTGAGTTGTATGAAATTGTATAGGAGATGATATTATGGCCAAATCCGCTTCATTCTCTTTATAAAAATCTTCCATATTGTTATACATTGGAACCTTCATGTCGATTAGCCGGTTATAGTACGGACTCTTTTCTACAAACGGATCCACTACCCCCATAAGTTTAAAATCATAACGAACCGGTTCATCAAGTAGAAATTTCAAATACACCGCACCGTAACCGGATGTTCCGGCTAAAACAAGTTTAATCATTATAAAGCCACCTTCCTTCGTTTTTCTTTGCGTTTATTATTGCGATGGTAGGATGTATCGACGTAAAATCATCATACGGAAGATTTCCTTCTCCTTTTACCGCGTCTAAAAAAATCTCAAAATAATCATCATCAGGCTCTTGTATGTTTAAAGGCCCATAATCGTTTCCTTCTATTATCAATCGTGTCCGGGTTCCTCCGTCGGTTGCTTCTAACATGCCTTTTGTGCCGAAAATCCTGACGGTTTCATTTCCATGCAGACCGAATCCACCGGGGTTCAAATAATTGATTACCATCGAAAAGACTCCACCGTTATCCAATGTTCCCATAACCGAAGACGCAGTCCTTAAACCGCCGTCCGGCACAGGATTTCCAAGTCCGGTTTCTATACATGTACTTTCTTTGATCTTTAGTCCGCATATATGCTCTATCATGCGAGTGGCATGAACTCCTACTTGCACTGTTAATCCGCCGTCAATGTTCTCATCTTGAGGACGATGAGCAAACAATGATCTGTATGATTTTTGTACAAATACTTGGACCACTTCCCCTATCATTTTTTGTCGGATAATTTTTTTCATTTCTTTATACGGTTGTAAAAAGGTGGTGCCGATCATTTCTTGAAAATATACATTGTTTTCTTTAGCCGTCTTTAGGAGTCTTAGAATCCCCTCTTCAGTCAAAGCACAAGGTTTCTCGGCATATACATGCTTCTTTTTCTTCATACATTTTATTGCATGGTTCTCTTGTTCGGCTCTAACGGGTGAACACAGCGAGATCAATTCAATCTCATCGTTATCAAGCATCTCATCCAATGTATTGTAATAGATAATATTATCTCTTAACTCCGCCGGTAAATCACCGGGCTGTATCTCACACACTCCTATAAGTTCAGCTCTATTATTGTTTGTTAGCTCTCTTATTATATGATGGCCTTTTTTTCCAAATAGGCCTACTTTAGTTTTTAGCATTCCATCCTCC
>CAZJOD010000083.1:0-2393 GCA_964547525.1 uncultured Clostridiaceae bacterium | reverse complement strand
ATGATGGCCTTTTTTTCCAAATAGGCCTACTTTAGTTTTTAGCATTCCATCCTCCATCATTAGTGTAATTATAACCAACTGGTTAATCTCACTGCAATTAAATAAAGTTTTACAGTACAATCATAATTAAATTATAATCTCAAGTCTATAAATCCTTCCGGTTTGATCGTAATATCTTGTGTATCTCCGTTAAAACTTTTTATCTGTAGTTTTACCGGATTATTAGTTGAATTCATTATATTAACATAACCGTTTTCTTCTGTGTGAATTACAAGCTTTTCTAAAAGTCCGCTTATTCTACATACAGGTTTAAAAAATCCCGAAGATAAACCGGATATTTTACTCTCCCAAGTTAAAATATTATCATTTACAAACGTAACACCGGGATATATATTGGTATGGCAATCATCTATTTCCGTTACCGCTTTAACCCATACTTCTCTTTTGTTGAGGTTCATATAACATAAATAATCATTAAAGGTCAATACTTCAACTTCATATTTATCATTTTTCCACACTTTTAGAGTCTTTGCAACGGTTTTCCCTTGATCGTATCCGACATTAGGCATGTAAATCGATAGAAATCTACCGAACATATCACTCTTATTGATTTTAAACGATTCTTCCCTGTTGTCCGGAATTAAAATATCTTCAAGCCCTATCCATTTAGAATAATTATGCCGGTTTATATATTTAACTTGTTTGTTATATAGAGCTATAATTCCCATCTCATCGTCGATATTTATATAGTGAACGTTTAAAAAGCAATCTTCTATATCATTTCCACCCATATATCCTTTATATTCTTTAATGTCATTTTCAAACCATACTTTCCGGTATCCTTTTGCAACATCCTTCGATTGAGCGTAGTTTTCGTTCCTAATACCCGTTATACCGGCTTGTAACAATGATACAGTCGTATCACAATTAGATTTGAAACAATGAAAGTAAATGCAATTACCGGCAGGCAACGCTAAAAAAGCTGCATTTTGCTCAACCATACCCAAACCTCTGTCAATTATCACATTTGCAGAAAACCAATCTTCTCTTTCGATAATATTAAATTTTTTAACGTTTCTGATTGCATTAAAGTTAGATAAACCAGGATCTTTGGTATATCCGTCCAATATAATTCTACCGAGCATGTTCGCAGTGTGAGGAGTAAACGACCACATACCTTTTTCCGGAAAGCAAAAAGCCATACAATTATTTCTGTATGTGAAACAAGAAA
This sequence comes from uncultured Clostridiaceae bacterium, assembly GCA_964547525.1. Taxonomy (GTDB): domain Bacteria; phylum Bacillota; class Clostridia; order JAAYHZ01; family JAAYHZ01; genus CAZJOD01. The sequence goes on along the minus strand of CAZJOD010000083.1, from coordinate 1,162 downwards.
AAGATTTTTCATTTCTCTTTATTATACTGTTACCGTACGGATAATGGTAAACTCCGGATAAGTCATTTTGACATAAAACCGGTGCTTTTTTACCAAATTTATGAAGTAAGTATGTTAACGCTAAAGAAGAACCGGCTTGATGTTCCATCTCAAAAGCGCTTTGAAATTGATTAATTACAAATTTTTTACCGTCTTTCTCATAAAAACAACCGTTTTCATTGCTATTTTGTACTTTTTCAATACGGTTCAGACCTTTTTTTTCAAAGTGTGCCGCGTTACCGTCACCTTTTAAAACATTCATAACCCCATGAGTAAAATGACTGTCCGGTAAAGAATAGTACCACCAATCCTGACCTTGAATAGGCACAGGAGTCCCGTCCATATCCGACCATACCTTAATAGCTTTATGATAAACTTCGTCCCATCCGTATAATACCGCATCCGGTATATCGTCGCCGGACATTTGATACATAATAGCGATAACCGCTCTTATAAATATTCCACTTGCAAGGTAATTCGGATGTACAAAACGATGATTTTCAGTTGTAAAATCCGGATGTGTAGTTACGGATTTTATCCATCCTCCGTATATGTTTCGCCCTTCGGATGTATCCTGTCTGTATGCGTCAAGATATGTGGTGCATGTGTTAAAAGCCCAACGTTTCATGGTTTGTAACCATTTTTCACGATTAGGATGGTCTTTTAAAACAAAACAGCTTATAGCGATTCCCATTGCGGTCCAACCGTTTTCTTCGGTTTGAGTGTCCGTATATGTGCCCGAGGGGCATGGATAATCAATCCATTTATTCGAGTAATCTTCTAAGACATTTGCCACTAATTCCTTTGTTTCATCATCCAAATCATCCCAAAGTATCCAAGCCGCCATACCGAATCTGGATATTGGAGTTCCATGTTGGCTTTCTTTAAAGAAATCATCTCCTTTTCCACCCCACTTTTTATTACTGCAGTGAGGGTTGGCAGACTTTTCTCTAACACAATCCGCAGGACCGGTATCATGCGTAAAACCTAAATACCTTATAGATGCGATCGCTTTACGCTTTATTTGATCTCTTGTTGTTTTACAAACTATAGGATCGAATTCACCATATCCGGCTACAACCGCGTAAACAAACGCCGCAAAGGAAGTTTCTATCCCATACCA
>CAZJOD010000082.1:1400-16658 GCA_964547525.1 uncultured Clostridiaceae bacterium | reverse complement strand
CTATACACAAAAGAAGAATTGGTGAATAAACCGGTATAATATGACGAAGGAGTTTAGGAAATTTAATGTAAATCCGGTAACTTTGTTTCTTTATAAATCCGATTATGATATAATACATAAAGTAGAGGAAATTATATGAAGCAAAGCTATACAATTTATGTTTCGGTTATGATATCCGTTTACAACCGTTAAGCGGATACCGGTGTGTCAGGTTTTTTTCCGTTTAACATATATTTATTATTTAATACATACCGGTTTATCCGGTTGTGAAAAGGGAGACTTATGCCAAGTTTAATCAGTGTTGTTGTACGGGAACAGATCAGACTTTTAAAGCCGTTAATCAATAAGTTAAGTATTGAAACGGCACGTATATTTCAGGACAAATTAGGTGAGTTCGAAACAAGAATCGTAGCATCTAAAATAAATGTCACACCCGTTGAAATGCAAGACTTTGAGGCATGCATGGTATGCCCTAAAGAACATGAAAAACTTGATTCTCGTGTCATCTTGTATCTTCACGGAGGCGGTTACGTTGCCGGAAACATTAAATATGCATGCGGTTTTGCAAGTATTTTAGCCGCTACTATGGATGTAAATGTATTTAGCGCCGCATATCGCCTTGCTCCCGAATATCCTTTTCCTGCAGCAGTAGAAGATGCTTTTTCAGCATATACAAAGCTGCTTGAACTAGGCTACGCACCTGAAAACATATCTTTAATCGGTGAGTCGGCCGGAGGAGGACTAATTTATTCACTTTGCCATTTTTTAAAGCAAAAAGGGTTTCCTTTACCTTCGGCATTAGTTGGAATTTCTCCTTGGACCGACTTGACATTTGGCGGCCGATCTTATAAATTTAATAAAGAGAAAGATCCTGTTTTAACTGAAAAAGCTATACGTGCCTATGCAAGGGCATATGCGAGAGGACATGAGAGAAATCCTTTGGTATCCCCGATTTTCGGAGATTTTAACGATTTTCCTCCATCGCTTATATTTGCCGGAGGAGACGAATTGCTTTTAGATGACGCAAAAATGCTTGCGGAAAAATTGATACAAAGCGACTGCAAATGTGAACTCATAATCGAAGAAGGTCTTTGGCACGTTTATGTATTGTATAAAATACCGGAGGCCAATCAAGCCTTAGAAAAAATTAAATCGTTTTTGGAGCTTAAATGTGACTGAAAACACTAAAGTAACTAAAAAACATTGGATGAAATTGGATAATGCAGCAAAAATATATCCGGCGGCCAAAAGAAGAAACTGGAAAGCTTTGTTCCGTTTATCAGCCGAATTAACCGAAAAAATAGACACAAATATTTTGGAACAAGCTCTAATATCCACATTGGCCCGATTTCCAGGTTTTTCATCAATCTTAAAATCAGGTCTTTTTTGGTATTACCTGGAACACAATGATCAAGTTCCCGAAATACAGCCTGATATAGGATACCCTTGTGCAAAAATGGAATTTAAAAATCATAAAGGTTTCATGTTTAGAGTTCTATATCACGATAAAAGAATTGCGGTTGAAATTTTTCATGTATTGACCGATGGCTCCGGTGGTATGAGTTTTTTAAAAACACTTACAGCCGAATATTTGCGTATAAAGTACAATGCACAAATTCCCAGGGACGGAGATATTTTAGATTGTACAAATAAAGCATCGGACGATGAGGTTGAAGACGCATATCTTAAGTATTCTAAAAACATCTCACGATCTCGAAAAGAATCGGACTCTTACTATATCAAAGGGACGAAAGAACCGGACGATTTTGTAAATATTGTTACAGGCCTTATTCCTGTGGATACGGTTTTAACACGTGCAAAAGAAAAAAAGGTGTCGTTGACGGAATATTTGACATCGGTTTTGATTTTAGCTATAGATAAAATACAACGCCAAAATGTAAAAAATGAAAACCGGTATAAACCCGTAAAGGTATGTATACCTATAAATCTAAGACGTTTTTATCCTACTAACACTAAACGAAATTTCGCAAGCTATGTAAATCCGGGGATTGATCCTAAATACGGTGTATATAGTTTTGACGAAGTTCTTTCGGTTGTGCACCATTACATGAGAAGCGAAGTGACAGAAAAATTATTAACTGCAAAGATCTCTACAAATGTACGTTCCGAGAATATGAAGCTGTTACGTCTCACACCTCTGTTTATAAAAAATTTCGTTATGAAGCTGGCGTTTAATCGAGTAGGAGACCGTAAATCATCAACAAGTATTTCAAATTTAGGGAACGTTGATCTGCCGGAAGAAATGGCACGGTATGTCAATCGTATGGATTTAATATTAGGACCTCTTTCGAGAAATAAGGTTGTATGTGGCGCCCTATCATATAAGGGAACCCTGGTTCTGAATTTTACCCGGACAATTAAAGAAAGTCATGTTGAACGGGAGTTTTTCAGATTATTGGTGAAATTAGGTATACCCGTAAAAATAGAAAGTAATCATAGATGGTATTATGATAAAGAAAGGATGTAAAACATGTCGTATTGTGTGAATTGTGGCGTAGAGTTAGCAGATAGTGAGAAATATTGTCCACTATGCAATGTTGAAGTTATTAACCCCAAAGCTCCGTGGGAAGAACCCCCGGTGCGCCCCTATCCTCACCATCTTGAGAATCTTATGAAAAAAGTGGATCGGCGTTATTTTGCAACACTTGTAGCTCTTTTTCTACTTATACCCGTTTTTGTAACCATACTGATTGATTTATTTTCAAGCAACGGAATGACTTGGTCCGCATACACCGCAAGCGCTATGGCTTTAATTTACGTAATCATAGTTTTTCCGTTATACTTTAAAAAATTCAATCCTGTAATATTTTTATCTGTAGATACTGTCGCATTACTGGTCTGTTTGTTATTTATAGAAAGAATCAGTCGGGGAAGCTGGTTTTTTACCGTTGCTATGCCCATCACACTGGCGGCCGGAGTTTTTATCATATCATCTGTTGTTCTATTCAGAAAAAAAACTGTTTCCTTTTTGTTAAAAACCGCTTTTGTATTTGCAGTAACCAGTATTTTCATAACTCTAATAGAGTTGGTTGTAAGTATTCATAAGCATAATACGGTCATTATGAAATGGTCTTTTTACGTTTTTATACCGTGTGTTGTTTTAGCAGCCGCATCTATGATCCTCGAACAACGTAAAAATTTAAAAGAAGAAATTAAAAGACGAATGTTTTATTAAAATATAGTACCGGCAATTTTAAAAATATTTAAAGGACATTAAAATTGCCGGTAATTTATACGTTTTATAATCAAGTATATTTACAGTTATTTTGTATACTATTAACCGCCTTAGGTATTATTTTAGATATGTCCAAATCTTCCGGAACGTTATATAACACAATCTTTTTGGATTCACCGGGTAATAAGTCGAAATAGTTATCTGACAATTTAAAATAATCCGGTAAGTTAAATCTAACCCCGTGCGCATAGTTGTTACTATAAACAGTAATATGAAGATTTTCACCCGAAAGTAGACAATCCTTTATTTTAATGTCAGCATACGGTAATTCAAGCTCCCGATAAGTTCCACTCCTTAAAACAGCCGGTGAGATGTTATCATCATAATTTGAACGAACATACCACACTCCTTTAGTTTGATCATAATTTTTTTTGTAAAATTTTAGTAATATGTTTCTACTGTAGGCCGGTAATTCAACCGATTGCGTCTTACTATCGCCAAACGTACCGTCAAATGAAATATAACCGTATTCAAGTTCCTGTTTTATGTTCACACCGGTATCATTGAGCCCGATAACATTTATGATTTGTGTATCACTACGTAGTATATATTTTACATGTGCAAACGCTCTTTTTACAAAATAATATGATATCTTTCGATTCATATAGTAATCGATGATCGACCATCCGGTTTCACCCCAACTGTCGTTATACATCCAGAACAAACACCCATGACAATATTCTTTGTAACGTAAAGCTTCAATGGAATAATTGTAAATCAGTCCTTGACACAAACCGGCATATAATAGGTATTCATCCATACTCAAGCTTTCAGGGTTGATGTAATGGTAGCGTATCCCCGCTACAACCGTATCCTTTTCAAAAGTATTGGTATGATGCTGCCATATGTCACTATCAACATCAAAGGGAGCTCCGGCTAAATATTTTTCAACCGACGATTTTACAACCGGGCCTATGTATCCGTATTCAGAAACAAACTTGGCGGTTACTTTATCGTATTCTTCAGGAACTATTCTCTTTTGCATATTTTCGCTCATCATGCAATCATTCCAATGGTGCCGATCTCCCCTGTCGGAACCGTTAGGATGTTCCCCTCCGTATGGAGATGAGTTCCAATAAGGAATGTCCGGACAATTGGCATGTACCGCTTTAGGGGCGACGTAATTATAAAACTTCGAACCGTGATATCCGGTATTTTGCCACCATTGATCAAATCCCCAATGATTTTCATTGTTACCGCACCACAAAACAATGGACGGTCGATTACACAGCCTTTTTGTTTGGTAATCCGCTTCTTTTTCAACCTCAGACAAAAACCATGCTTGGTCGTCAGGATACTCGGAGCATGCAAACATGAAATCATGCCAAAGCATTATTCCATACTTATCACAAAGATCATAAAAAATATCACGCTCGTACAAACCCCCTCCCCATATGCGCAGCATGTTGAAGTTAGCTTCTTTAGCTTCCAACACAAGGGTTTCATACTTTTTATCACTAATACGCCCGTAAAGGGAGTCGGCCGGTACCCAATTCGCACCTTTACAAAAAACCTTCACTCCGTTTATAACCAAAGCGAATAATTTCTCGTTGTTTGGAAGATATGATGTGTCCATATTAACGGTACGGATTCCATATTTGAAAGAAGGATAATCTATTTTCATATCATTGACTTTCATAGACACCTTAATGTCGTATAATGATTGTTCTCCCATACCGTTAGGCCACCAAAGACGGGCGTTTTTCACGGGTGCTTCCAATATAATGTACGAGATGCCGGACTTTAAAATGGTGTCGGATTTTGTAATTATAAAACATTCATTGTCAATACCCATACTTAACTCAATAATAGCATCTATCGTAGAAAACGGATGAAAGTTTTCGGTTTCTATTTCAAAACCTAATATGACCTCAGGCGATAAAGATTTTACATATGTTCGAACTCTGCGTATTACGGCTTTTTTATGACTTTCCATCCAAACGTCACCCATGATCCCACAAGTAGCCACCCTTGGATTCCAATCCCAACCGAATGAATATTGCGGCTTTCTCAAAAAACCTTTTCTTTTGTCCCCTCTTTTGGGTCTGCGATCTTCTTCACTCGACATAACATACCTGTTCATGTCATCAATATCCACAGTTTCCAATCCGGTTGTCAGACGTACTACTATAATATTCAATCCGGTTTTTAAGTATTTTTTAACATCTTTATAAAACGGATAAAACGCACTTATATGCTTACCTATTATGCTCCCGTTTAAAAATATATCCGCTCCATAATCCAATGATGTCATATTAAGCTCAATTACATCTGCATCTAAAAAGCTGTCATCGATTACAAACTCTTTTTTAAACCACCATGATTTATTTTCAATCCATTCGCTATCAAAACAATTCATACCTTCCAAAGGTTCATTTATAATACGGTTTGTTATTAAAGGCTGTCGAATATCACAAGGCACATCGGTTTTTAACCATCCTTCGTTTTTATTCGACACTTCTTGTAAACATTCCGCCTTTACACTTATATCTTCATATGTTAAAAGCCAGTCTTGATTTAAATAGATCCTCATAACATCACCTCTACACAATATTTATCTTTACGATACAGGCATTAAAATTTTTTTATATTAGAATCAAACTTAATCCCATTACCACCATACCGGCGATTAAGCCGTAAATGGCAACATGGTGTTCACCGTACTTTTCCGCGGTAGGTAGCAATTCATCCAACGATATATAAACCATAATTCCCGCCGTCATTGCGAAAACAATTCCAAAGGTCAAATCGGTCATCACACTCATAAGTATAAAATAACCTACCAATGCGCCTATGGGTTCTGACAAACCGGAAAGGAAAGACCAAAAAAAGGCTTTTTTCTTACAGCCTGTAGCATAATAAATAGGCACCGAAACAGCTATACCTTCCGGAATATTATGTATGGCTATAGCGACCGCTATGGCCACACCCAGTGCCGGATCCTTCAGAGCGGCCATGAAAGTGGCGAGACCTTCAGGAAAATTGTGTATTGCGATGGCAAAAGCAGAAAACATACCCATCCGCATTAATGCACGATTATTTGAATTCCCGTCGTTACAGGTCCGGTTCACTTCTCCTAAATCATGCAGCTCGTGAGGATTTTCTTGCTCCGGTACAAATTTATCTATCAAAGCTATTAAAGCCACACCCCCGAAAAATGACAGCACGGTCACAGCAAACCCTTGACGTTCGCCCAAAAAAGACTCCAACGATTCTAAAGCTTTAGGAAATATTTCTGTAAAAGATACAAAAATCATAACACCCGCAGAAAATCCGAGAACCAATGATAAAAACTTTTTATTAGTTTTTTTAGAGAAAAACGCCAGTAAGCTGCCTATACCGGTTGATATACCTGCTAAAAGCGTTATTCCAAAAGCAAATAAAATTTCTTGAGTTGTATAATTCATAAACGGCCTCCTGTTATATATAGATTATTTTTATAAATATTTATATGATTTTACTGCACTAACCTTCCGTAAAGCCGGAATGTAATCAAACCTTTAATTTCTTCTTACTTTTTCGGATACAATACGGTTCTCGTTTTGAAGTTTTGTGAAACTCTATGCATTCCTCACACTTGCCGTGCCTGATACAATTCTTTTTTTTACAATTGCATTCTAAATTTATACGATCGGTCAAAACATAATCCCCTTTCATAATTTATAATAACTAACAGTAGAATCTTTTTATGTCCTTCTCATTAAACGGCCTACTTCCACAATATTCTTACAGCTTAATTACCAAAATGTAATGAATATATATCAGCGTCTTTCATTTCAAAATCCAACATGACCGGACACCCCGAAATCTTAGAAAGATCCTTTCCTCCGTTCCAATAAACATTTTCATAAACACTGTCTCCATATAAGGGATTCATATCTTCTAAAGTAAACCCTTGTATAGGTTTTCCCGAGATATCTTTCATACCAACCCGTATGTGTCCTGCCGCAGATGTCGAGTAATTAAGTGATAATTTATTACCACTAAAAATAACGGGTTTTGTGGTGAACATACCGGCTTTATACCCGGCGTTTACCGATGCGAAACCGTGCTTTCTGATTGCTAGCCTTCTGAGCCTGTTATCATCGTGTCGAAAGTGTTCGGAAATATACATTGAAAATTCTGTCGGAGATGTCTCTACTATACCCAAAGCCGGCATATTACTTCGATCGGTCCAATTTTTATAATCACATCCGGGCCTGCACCAAGCTTCCATAAACGTTCTGTCCCAATTTACTCCGTCTCGGCTTGTCATTATAACGGCATCGGAAACGCCTTCCACGGGATGCTCTATTATCTTTTTTCTTTCGGGTACGAATCTTTTAGGAAAGGATAAATATATATGCTCCGCTCCCGGACACAAAACCGTTGCATTCGTATAAAACTGTTCTTTTGGAACATCTTCTTCATAACTGTTTTCTACCATATCGCTCCAGTTTATAAAATTATCCGAAGTGCAGCTTTGTATAGCTCTGACTCCTGAAAAACCACCTTTATCAAAATACCTGGAATAACACCTGTACTTTTTAATGTTTGTATCCCAAAATACTACATTTTGAGAATCGAAGGTTCCTTTTTCCAGTATAGGTGATTCCATTAATCGTTTCCAAACCACTCCGTCATTAGATGACAATGCATATAATTGTCCGTTAGATTTACCCGGAGGTGTCGCACCTCCTACAGCTTTATATTTATGTTCTAAAAGTACACACGGTCTGTCGTCTTTAAAAGGCGTCAGATTATGAGACTCTATTCCCTTCCATATGATGTTATTATCCAATCCGAAATAATCATATAAGTTAAGGGCCGGTCTGGTAAAATTGATACCGTCCGTACTTACCGCGTAGCAAGTAATCTGTTGAGGATTTGTATCTATATCGGGACAATCCCCTCTGTAATACAATTTTATTAGCCCATCATCCTTAAGAACCGTAAAGTAAGCACCGGTAGCTCCTTCCCAAGGTTTGTCAAATTGCATAACAATCTCTTTTTTTACAGGTGTATTCAATTTTAATGTGGTGTTATCCATTTTAGCAATAATATATTTATCAATAAACATCTCCACCCGACTGCCGATATTAATAACTTCATTATTTATATAACTCATAATAATCCATACCCCCTCAATTTATAGATGTTTTATAACTCCATATAATATGAAACAGTTTGCAGCTGCCTGTCAAATCCGGATTTTTCATAAGCACGACGTGCAGGTTCGAATGTAGGCCCTAATCCTGTGTCCACACGTGCACATACCATACCTTCTTTTTTCATTATATTCAAAGCAAACTCATACAGTTTTTTTCCTATCCCTTGCCCTTGATAATCCGGAGAAACACTGTTATTACTAATTACACCTATTTTTGATACAGGATTAGTTATAAACGTTATAAAGCCTGCCGGTTTATCGTCAACTTCCGCAATATACGCTTTATAACCACTCCCCGACAAACAAGCATCGCGCACGGCTTTCTTCTTCTTTTCCCGCCAATCCTTATGAACCGTTTCAAAGATTTTATCTCCCATGATATTACGATAATAATCGTAATGAACGGCAAATCCTGCTACGGAGATGTCTTCTACTACACAAATATCCGCTTCGGCAACTTGACGAATAATTACATTTAACATTTCGTACCGGTTTTTATAAGCTTTCGGCCTTTATCTTACGACAAACCTAGAATATATTTTGGTCCCGATGCCTTATAAATAAAACCGGTTGTTCACCTACCTTTCAACCAATTAAATATTAACAATAAACAGACAAAGCTGTCCATTAGAAGTTGATAAAAAAATACGGATAGCTATATCATATATAACTATTGTATCAGTTTTTACGGTATATTCAAATAAATAACAAGTTTTAAGAACTTCTTATTAAAAAGAAAAGCTTGGTTTTTATGTATTAGAATCATATTTAGATTTGGACTGTATCTCCGGTACATAACAGTTGACATCTGTCACCTAACTTATGTTTCATTTCACACATGGCAGTAAAACCGGTGCAATGTAACGGAATAATATTTTTAATTTCACTTTGGACCAAATAATCAACAGTCATATCTAAACGTTTTCGACTTATATTATCAAGATGCATACCGGCAATTAGAAGCTTGATCTTTCTATCCGGTTTAAGCTTTTTTGCATATTGGATACAATTAATGACGCCCGGGTGGCTGCAACCTAAAAATACAGCCAGTTCACCTTCGTCTTCTATTATCAACATCTGTTCATCTTGAATTAGATCAGGTACAATCTTTTGGTCCTTCTCCATAAAAAATCCTACGGGAGCTTCTTCGAAATCATTATCGGCGGGTATTTCTCCCGATAATAAAATATCTCTTTGTATTAAACACGGATATGCGATGTATCTATTAAAATTTTTTCCGGGTATGTCGGCATTATGAATGTTAAAAGGTATCCCTATTTCTTTTGACGGCTCATCCTTATTAACAGCTGCGAACTTTTTTAGAAACGCATCCGGATGTACAAACACAGACCTTACTTTATCACTGTCCGGTATATATTGAAGTCCACCGCAATGATCGTAATGGCCGTGGCTTATAATTACATAGTCAACCGATTCAATATTTATACCCATCATTTTTGCATTATGGGTATAAACGGAGGTTTGTCCCGTATCAAATAATATATTTTTATCGTCTTTTTCTATCCATAATGATAATCCGTGCTCTGATAATAATCCCCGTTTTCTTACTCTGTCGTCAGTAAGAATATGAACTTTTAACATAGTTACAAACTCCTTAAGTCTCCGGTATAATTTTTTGAGCAATTGCCCGTAATGCAATATAATCATAGCATTGTCCGATTTATTAATCAATAAAAATCTAATTACTAACAAAAGTTTTATACAAGCTTTTTTATATTACTTATCGTTGGTCAAATCCCCGTTACCATACACCGGTATAACCTCACCTAAAAATGTCGGTTTAGGCTTGATTATTACATAGAAAAAATCCTTGACCCGGGCTAATATTTCTCTTAAATCCCTGTATTCCTGCCCTATATAAGTTCTGTAATCCGATGATACTCCATAGGCATCCAATCCTAGTTTTTCAGCTATGTACAAAGCACGATACAAGTGATAATCCTGTGTGACTATTATGATTTTTTTAGCCAAAAAGATATCTCTTGCCCTGTAAAGGCTTTCATATGTTGAAAACCCGGCATGATCCATAAAGATATGCTCGGAAGGAATTCCTGCATTAATGGCGAATTGCTTCATAACATTAACTTCATCATAGTCCGGCCTACCGTTATCACCACTCATTAACAGCCTGTCCGAAGCACCATTTTTATATAGCTCTATACTCCTTAGCAGTCTGTCTTCGAGCATATGGCTGGGACGTTCACCCCAAACTCCCGCTCCAAGAACCAAAATGCAATCAATTTCATATCCCGAAGCTTCATCAGGTATTATTATTCGGTCTTTTACCGACGATTTAACATAACCGTTTATACCTGTAAGCGATATGAAACACAATATAACTGTTAAAAACAAACTTAATGTAATGTATGTAATAGTTTTCTTTATATCCCGACTTTTTTTATTCATTTATAACCTCATTGTTTATAAAATATATTAAAGCTCGGATACATATTTTTAAGCAGATAGTTTAATCTCATAACTAAAAAATACGATATAAAAAGTCTGTATCCTTACCCCCAATGGTATCAACAACCGCACTATAAAATAAACAGTGCAACTTCTTCTATTATACCGGGGATACCCGTTTAAGAAAACATTACTTTGGCATTTGCTATAAAATACATAAACTGAGCGGTTTATGAGTTTTTGCAATAAAATCAATCGTATAATTGTTCATTATGAAACTTTTTAATACATAATCGACTCTATAATATAAGTTACGAATCATCATATTATGATGAATTATTTTTAATGTTAATTATTAACACTAAAAATCGAGCCAAATTGAACCGGTAAAAAAGATTTAAGTAAAAATATACATAATAAAATTTCGTATAGATTTACGTATCAAAGGAGATACTTGTTAATATACGGCATATTTTGTTTATACCCTTAAGGAGAGTAAAAATTGGTTAATACTATAACGAACAGGCAAATGTTTTTTATATTAGTTATGACTGTAACAAGCTATAATATTATTACCATTGCTAAAGATGTTGCGCAAATTGCCGGTACAGGAGGGTGGATCTCCATATTAATAGTAGCATTCATATTCGGATTGGGAGGTTCTTGTGTTTTATATGTTAACAGCCATTTTAGTGGAAAAATGCTTTTTGACTATGCTCCGCAAATTATTGGCAAACCGGGCGCTTATATACTGGCTTTATATTACATCTTATACTTTTCATTAATTTTAGTATTTTTTATAGATCAAAAATCTAAGATCCTACGCGAAAGCTTTTTTCCTAACACACCTACATGGTCTTTTCCTTTACTAGGCATACCTATATTTTGTTATGTTGCATACAAAGGAGTTTCAAATGTTGCAAGATTAACCGAAATTATCGGCACAGTGTTTATTTTTACAGGAACCTTAGTTCATATAATAATGATTACACAAGGTAGAGTTAACAGAATACTTCCCTTATATAATCCCGAAGAAATTCCCAACTATATAAAAGCCCTCAAACCTTTGGGATTTGCATTTGCTCCACCATCTATCATGTTTGCATTCCCAATCTCTAGTAAAACTGATAAAAAATCAATAAGAACGGCATTTTTATCAATCCTTTTCATTGGATTGTTTTATATAATAATTGTCGAAAGCAGCATTATGAAAGTAGGTATTAATGATATTATAAATTATAAAAATGCATTAATAATGGCCATTCGCGACACCGCCCCGAGAGGACTTGAATTTTTTGCACGATTGGACATATTATATTTAACAATAGGTTTCTCAGGTATGTTTACCGGAATATCCGTTATACTGACAGCACTATTGGAATTTATATGTAGAATTTTCCCCCGTGCGAAACGATTAAACATTATCATAATCATCGGAATTATCATATACGGATTAATTTTAATAATTTCAGGAATAAACAATTATGAAAAATATGTGAAGGATACATTTTTTTACTTATCAACCATATCATCGATAATAATACCCGGTATCATTTTTTTAATTATAAAAATCAAGTATAGAAAGAAGGTTAGAACAGGTGACACTTAAAAAAGTGTTTGTTTGCTGCATTTCAATATTTATTATACTGACAACTGCAAGTTGTTGGGATTCAATGGATATCGATTCGAAAGCGTTAATATCTCTTGTTATCACTGATAAACAAGATGATGAGTTTGTCTTTTATGTTGAAGTACCAAATTTAGAAATAAGTCAAACACCTGAAGGAGGGTCTGGAAAAGAGCAATATTCTGTAGTAAACGGAAGAGGAAAAAACTATATGGAAGCTCGACAAGAGCTTGATTCTAAAATGGATAAATTATTATTTTTAGGTACTGTAGGATCTTTAGTTTTAACTAAAAATCTAATAACGCACGGGTTGGAAGAGTATATGTTAAGACTACAAAACACTGTCGATTATAGAAAAGCGTTAAACATAGTAACTACATTTGAAAAACCTGAAGATCTTTTATCTCCCGAACCGGAAAACAATATATCAATCGGTTATTCAATACAAGATACCTTAAACACATTAAGTGATTTAGATTTAATAATAACATATACAACATCTGATATATTAGATTTTATGCATTCGGACTATTGCTTTATTTTACCTAATATAGACCTTAAAGAAGGACGACTGGCCATTAACGGGTATACAATAATTCACGAAAACAAATATTTGAATTTTATACCGTTAAATAAATCAAAGGGAGTACTATTTATTTTAGAAGATAAAGCTACTACCCGGTATGTGGTTCCTTTCGATAAATATGAAGCTACAGTAGAAGTTAGAATGAAAAAAAGAAAAATCCGACCAAACTACTTAATTAATAATATATCTTATGAATTAGATTTTACTTTTAACTCGAAATTAATATATCTAAACAAAGATATTACATTGGACAAGACTATGCTTGAAGAAATTAAGAAAAATCTTGAAGAACTTATATTAAAAGATATCTCCGAAGCTATAAAAAATTCTAAATCTCTTCAATGTGATTACCTTGGATTCAAAGAACAATTTCGAATCCGGTACCCTAATGAAGTAAAAACAATAAATTGGGAGCCTACGTATAAGCAGGCTCAATTCGACATATCGATTAAAACTTCATTAAATCCCGGTGGAATGATTGATTACACAACAAAAAAGTAACCAAATTAAGAAAAGGGAGTTTTAAAAGGTGCCAAATTCAAATTATGAAAAAACAAAAAATTATATAAAAAGCTTAAACATTGATGTTCACGAACGACCCATAACATTTCCAACCTGTTCAATAACGATTTATTATATTAAACAATTAACAGATAGAAACGCATTATCCGACTTAGTTGTAAAACCGATTATACAACATGATGACGATTTAAACATAAACGCTTCAACACTAATTGAGAGTATAATATACGCTGATGACTGCAGACTTGATACGGATATAAAGAAAATTAAAACATATATATTGAACGGGATGACTGTTATTGTATTCACCAATGACATAAGATACGCAGTTATTAACTTAAAAAAAGTTGAGAAAAGAGCTGTTCCCGAACCCGAGGCGACATATACCATCAGAGGTCCGAGGGCAAGCTTTATAGAGGAGATCGATTCAATTCTATCAATATAAACGGACAGATTAAAAGATGATAATTTAAGAATTGATCATTTTCAAGTTGGAGAACGGACTAAATCCGATGTAAAGGTTCTTTATTTGGAAGATGTGGCAAATAATATATGTGTTAAAGAGATAAAAAAAAGGATCACTAATATAAAAGTTGACGGCTTGAATTCTTCCGGTGAATTGCAGTCTTACTTACAAAATAAAAAATCCGACCTTTTCCCGCAGATGGGAATTGCTGAACGGCCGGATATGATAAGCGCGGCTTTACTTGAGGGAAAAGTCGTTGTGTTAATGGACGGAAGCCCTTGGGCATTGATAGCACCAAGAGTTTTCAGTGAATTTTTATGGTCATGTGACGATTATTATTTAAATAAGTACTATACTACTTTTCTAAGGATACTACGTGTGATTTCTTTGAATATATCTTTTATTGTATCATCTTTGTATATAGCTATCGTATCATTTCATAATGATGTGCTACCCAGCAGATACATGATAGCCATTGCCCAGGCTCGCTCAAAGGTTCCTTTTAACGCTCTAATAGAGGTTCTTTTAATTGAAATAATTGGAGAGTTAATTCGGGAATCCTTGATTCGAGTACCCACAAAAATCGGTACCGCAATAGGTATCGTAGGCGCTATTATTATAGGACAGGCGGCTGTCTCGGCGGGTGTGTTCAGTGCTTTGATATTGATTGTTATATCTATGTCCTTGATAGCATCATTTGTTCCGGCAGATTACACGATTATTGATCCTTTTAGAGTTTTGAAATTTCTTTTGATAATTGCAACCGGAACTTTTGGTTTTTACGGTTTCACACTGGTAATTTTTTTAGTATTGGCGGAGCTTGTGTCTATAAATTCCTTTGGAGTGCCTTACATGGCACCTGCAGCTCCCTTCAATTTAAAAGATTTTATTAAATCCATTGTATATAATAAATCAATAGCACCAAAAAGGCCTTCCTATTTAAGAAATAAAGATCAAACCAGAGGTAAAGTATAAAGATATATGAATCCTAAGTATTTGAACTCACATACATTCTTTTGTTGCTTAGCTTTTTATATAGCCATTCCAGCATATACGGTCCGATTTCATCTTTTAAAACAGATGTACACATGTGATCTTCGTTCGGTATTATAACCAGTTCTTTTTCTCCCTTTACAAGTTTTATTATCTCCCGGGAATTCGCTTTATCAACAATTTCATCTTTTTCACCATGTATAATCAGTACCGGTGCTTGAACACGAGATAT
>CAZJOD010000082.1:0-1300 GCA_964547525.1 uncultured Clostridiaceae bacterium | reverse complement strand
AATTTCCTCTTTTCCCTGTAAATAATCAACCGCCAAATTCATAGCCTTTTCGTACGAGACAATCGAATCAAATTTATTACCGGATAAACCGCTCTCACCCCAACCCGGAGGGTCGATATTGAGCGTTGCCAAACCGGTTTTAAGGGCTATGTTCTCTAATTCATAATTAAATTCTTTAACTTCACTGTTACCCGGTAAAATTATTATTGCAGGATATGGTGGGTTACAATCCGACGGTACCCTATAATATGCTTTTAACGAACCTTTATTAAACGGTATATCTACTTTTTCGATAGGGGGATTACTCAATTCACAGACCTTATCATAGCACGGCCTCATGAGTTTATAATTTTTCTCAATTTCTATTTGATCATATGTATACCAATCACCCATAAGATAATATACTGCGGCACGCCTATACAAGATATTTGATTCTACAGTATTTCCATTTATGAATTCTTCATAAGCTTTTTGTTTATTCATATCTCCTAGCTCTCGGAATATTTGTATCAATGATTTTTTCTTATTTTTAGAGATTGTAAAGGCCTCTTTAATTTCATCAAGGTCACCACCAAAAAATTCTATCGAATTTAAATGCATCTTAAACTGCGGTGTATCAAATATTTTACCGTTTTTACAAAGAATTTCAATAATTCTATCTTGGTGTGTATCCGGTAACTTTATAAATAAATTTCTCACAAAACTCATTTTGACCTCCAATTTCTTGACTATATTATATTGTTAAATTTGTCTTTTATATAGTTATGTATTTGCATTCGTTTATAGTTTATGATTTCACATGATTACAAATATTCCCCAAATATTTGTCTACTCTGAAGTCGTATATTCTCCTATATATACAGAGAAACAATTGAAAATACATTAATCTAGATTTAACTATAAGTATTGAAATTTTGGGCCTTTGCTCATCCGATAGGGAAATAATACCACTATTTATAACAATATGTCAATATCAAAATTAATAACTATTAATAAAAGTTTTATAGAAATAATAAGTTTTTTATATAGATTTCACTTTAATAACTCACTTAAAAGCCTTGAACTCGAAAATTGGGTTAGTGCATAATAGCTCGTCGGCATGGCAGTGCTCAATGATATTAGACTCAAACGAGGTACTTCATTGTGAAGTACCTCGTTTTTAGTTCCTATATCGTATTTCAAGTTTCATTATTGAACCATGCCTTTAGGGTGCAGTTATTTATTATAAAATTATAGCTAAGAATTTGGCAGGTTTTCCGTCTAAAGCTTTCATGCCGTGAGTTATACCCGAATCAAAAAA
>CAZJOD010000081.1:0-16742 GCA_964547525.1 uncultured Clostridiaceae bacterium | reverse complement strand
TAATTTCTTCCATGCTCTAATATAATCTTCTCTATATTTATTATTACCTGTAACATATGCCAACCAAGATTTTATATACCAATTATTTACATGAGCAGAAGGCAACAGATTTATGTTGTCAGGTTCTATAGATTGTGCCAAACTCTCGAAAGTATCTTCGGTTATCGGTAATTTTGTGTATGATACCTTTTGAATAAAAGGTATATATTCATTTATCATATCCATAAAATATTCATAACCTTTTTGGAAACCGCTTTCATCGGAATACCCTATAAATAATATGTTTTTACCCTTTCCCATAGGATTTAAAATCGTTCTGATTTCAAATCCTCCCGGACCCGGATATGAAAGGTCGGTTGCTATCAAAGATTTGTAATATAAATAACGAGCACAACCGTTATCTGTAAGGTTACCCGCTATAATAAATATTGCATCATTCTCTATCAAGAGAGTTTCGTCATTTTTGCATGCTAATACGACGTCCTTAGTATATATAGCCACCTTTTCCAACAATGCATTTCCCATATTTTTGCCATATTCGGTGTCCGGAGTGATAATTACAACCTTCTTTTCTCTTATTTCGGTCACACCGCAAACACTTTTGCCGAATACAGGCATTATGATGTTTTCCATAATTTTCAACCTCCTTGTCATATGCAATCGGTACTTCGACTTACCATGGAGATAGGCTAAATTAATGTATATTATCAAATCCATGATTATAGTCATAACCGATCGGTGTATTACATATTTTTTAGCAATAAAAATACGACCGTAACAATTCGGCCGTAATGACTAAATGCTTTATAATCGTAATATATGTATTTGTACAGTATAAACGGTTTACCGTAACAAGATTCATATGTTACCGTCCTATTTTATGTAATACAATAATGTTATATCATTTTAACAAGTTGAAATCAATACAAATTCTACATGCTTTGTACCCGTATCACAAAAAAAGTATATTTTTCAGCCGGTAAGATAAAATATATATAAGTTATCAACGGAAAGGTATCATTTAATGAAAAAATTTTTAAAAATAATTATTATATCTTTAATTATCGTAGCCGGGAGAAAGGTATACAGTGAACCTCGTACTCTTTCTCTATTTATTGGTGACTTTAACAACCAACCTGTTGTACGTATGAATGTAGAAATTTTCATAAATGGTGACAGGTCGGTTTATGCAACCGACCTAAAAGGTTTTGTTAATATAGAAATAAATGACGATTATCCGATAGATTTAAAAGTGGTTACACGATATGAATATGTGCACGAAGATAAAACTATATTTGTATTAGGTGTATTAAATGACAAAGGTGTTTTGGTTCATGTAAAAAACACATACGATTTTACAGTTACAGGTCAGGATGATTTAAAAAAAACAATTACTATCAACTCTATCGAGCAAAATACCAACCAAAGATATAACAATCAGATGATAACTGTATATAGATATTTAAGTGATTCTGTTGATTTTTACGAAAACACATTAAATATTTATAACGAATTCGATATACCTCCGTTTTATGTAGCATGCTTCGGAACAGAAACCGGTACTTTTTACTTTGATGATATTGCAGTTATATCGCAGCAAGACATGCCTATAAACAATGAAAATGCACCTCAAAACAGAGAATGGCATGAATATAATCATCATATACTTTACAACCTTCACAAAAGATGGCCTAGAGCTCCACACGGGTATGAAAAGAATCATGCGGGGTTTTTAAATACGACTACATCGGATTCTTATGTAGAAGGATTTGCTGAATTCATGTCTTTAATGGTAGGTGAATTTACAGGATATGATTTCGGGCCTGTATATCACCCCATAGGCAGCCTGGAAATTGATTATCTTCCGGTCGATTATGCCGGAATGGCCGAAGAGTTCGCAGTAGCAGGTGTCTTATGGGATTTATATGATGAGAAAAACGATGAGAATGTTCAGATAACAATACATGAAATATGGGAAGTATTAAAATTGTTTAATAATGATTTTACCTCCGTTTATGAAAATTTAATCCGATTGTATCCTGATTTGGCTGATGATATAGCTCAAATATATTTGAATCACGGATTTTTTATAAACATGAAACAAGGAAACGGACGTTGGGATTTCGGTGAACCGCACGTCAGTTGGCCGAATAGATATAGACCTGGAGATTATTTTATAGACTTGCCGATGGTAGGAAACCGAATAACATTTCAATATACTCCCGGTGAAAAAGTAGGTAGTGCGGGAGACCGTTCTCGTCCTGTAAGAAGGACTACTATGGTTCCGGTGGGTCACTGTATCAGAACCAAGGATAAATCTGCATGTTATACAGTTGACTTTGCATTTAATGATCCTAATGTCGCAAACTATACAATGAAGATAAATAATGTTGACGGTGAGATTAAATTTGCCGTTCCTCCTCCTAGATATTCTTGCACAGTAACATTAAAACCGGATGGAATAGAATGTAAGAAAGTATTAACAATTGATTCTAAAGACTTCTATAAGAAATATCAAAAATCTGCGAAAAACAAATACTTTTTAAATCATAACTTTTCCCCGTTGTCGGATGAAGGTGAAGAGCAAAAAGTAAATTACAGGTTCTACACAGAACATGACAGTGATGAAGCGGTTTTAGATCCTGAAGGTAATGTCGTAACAGTATTTACAGAACAAAAAGAGTATAATCCTTTAGGCGAGTTGATAAGGCCTACAAACCGAATAGTTTTTGCCCAGTTGGCAGTTGCGGCGATCATTATTATTATCTTACTGCGAAAGAGAGCAAGATAATAATTTGCAGCAAAAAGTGACAAGGGGACGGGGATAGTGACACAAGAAGTGTCACTATCCCCGTCCCCTTGTCACCCCCATTTTGTGTAACCTTCATTTTATAAGTTTTTGCAGTGAAATCATTATAATATACTATCAAAAAAAAGAGCTTATGGTATAATGTTGAATAAGGACTTGTGTTTGTAAGAAAGCATGACCTGCTGTAGCAAAAACGGGTGTTTTAATGAAGTAAGGTATTATGTTTAAATTTATATGTCACAGGACAATAAAATGTAAAGGATGAATACTTGTATGATCGCCGTCTTAAACGGAAAATTGGTATTAGAAAACGAGATAATTGATAACGGTACGGTTCTTATCGAAAACGACCGTATCATATATGCCGGTAAAGAAGAGTGTTTCAAATCTGAAGGTTTTACTGTTATAAACGCTGATAATTTATACATATCACCCGGTTTTATAGATATACATTGCCATGGAGGTGCGGGGTATGAAAGCTATGTGGATGCCCGGAATATGGCCCGTGCACATTTAGAATACGGCACAACCTCCATATTACCTACAATTGCATATAATGTATCTATGTCTGATATTATGAACGGTATATCACAAATCTGCGAGCTTATAAAAAGAAATGATATTTCCAATATAGAAGGTATACATTTGGAGGGGCCGTATATTAACAAAAAATATGGAGCAGCGTCTAATAAAGCGGTGGAAATCAATGCGAATGATTATGAGGAAATAATAAAGCGAGGAAGCGGAAAGATACTGCTTTGGACTTTAGCACCTGAATTATCGGATATAGAGCCTTTAATTAATGCTTTGTACAAGCATGACATTATCATATCCGCAGGTCACACTGAAGCTCATGCAACCAGGATAGGTAGCTTTATACCGAAAGGTTTAAAAAACATATGTCATATTAATAATGCTATGACGTTTCTACCGATGAACAAAATAGGCTGTACTGATGTTGGAGCGGGAGCGGCGGCTTTTTTGTATGATGAATTATATGCCGAAGTAATTCCTGATGTAAACGGAATACATGCCGAACCGACTATGTTGCAGCTGATATATAAAATAAAAGGATCGGATAAAACCGTTATAATAACCGATGGTACATCATCTTCCGCTTTAAGTATAAAAACTTCACTACAACCGGAAGTGGAAATTGTAGATGATCTAAGGTATGTAAACGGGGAGTTGTCGGGAAGCTGCCTCACTATGAACCAAGCGGTTAGAAACTTTATGATACATACCGGTTGTTCACTTTTAAATGCGGTGAAATGCGCTTCATTGACACCGGCTCGTCTGTTAGGACTTGATAATAATATAGGTTCTTTAGCAGCCGGTAAATTCGCAAATCTTTTAATTTTTGACGAGCAAATTAATATTAAGAATGTTATTCTTAAAGGAAAAGTAATAATATAAAAGTATTACCGGAGGTAAAAATGTATTTTAAAAGCAAACCGGATTTTGAAGATTCATATAAACGTTATGTAGCTTTTTTTGAAGGTGAAACCATTGACCGTCCTGTTGTAAGTGTTAAACTGGCTGTGGAAAAACCTGTCCCGCTTCCTGTGAAGAAATATGCAACCGATGAAGAACGTTGGTTGGATGTGGATTTCAGAGCGCAAGTCGATTCAATTAATATTGGTAATTATACTTATCCGTACGATGCAATGCCTATTGTATTTCCGAATCTAGGTCCTGAAATATTCAGTGCCTGGTGTGGATGTGATTATAAATTCGGAGTAAATACAACCTGGTCGGAACCATGTATCGACGATTGGAGTAAGGATACGGATAAATCGATTCCGGATATGAAACATCCGTTGTTTAAAACGCTTGAGCGATATACAAACAATTTATTGGAATTGGGAAAAGGAAATTTTATTGTTGGTTTAACCGATTTTCATCCCGGCGGAGATCACGTTGCCGCGCTGAGAGACCCTGCAAAATTATGTATTGATTTATTGGAGAATCCCCAATATGTTAAGAAAGCGTTAGATAACTCATATCCCCATTTTTTTAAAGTTTACGACTATTTTTACAATATGGTGAAAGAAGCTGATATGCCTGCCACTTCATGGCTTCCGGCAATAAGTAAAGAAAAGTTCTATATTCCTTCATGTGACTTTTCATATTTAATAGGTCCTGATATGTTTAATGAATTCTTTTTACCGGGAATAATTAGTGAGTGTCAGTATTATAAGCGTTCAATATACCATCTGGACGGACCTGCGGCGCTTCGACATTTAGATTCGATTCTAGAAATAAAAGAGTTAAATGCTGTACAGTGGGTTTGTGGTGCCGGTAACGAAGGATATGCAAGATGGGTAGATGTATATAAAAAGATACAAGCCAAGAAAAAAGGCATATACTTGGGAATTAACATTACAGAATTGGATTTGGTTTTTGAAACACTACGCCCGGAGGGTGTTTGGTTTGCCGGGATAGGTGGTATTAAGAACAAGGAAATGCTTGATAGTGTAGTCAAACGAATAGAAAAATGGAAATGATGTGTGACAAGGCGTGACAAGGGGACGGGGGTGGTGACACAGATAAGATGAAAGTGTCACCACCCCCGTCAGACAGTGTGAAAACGATTAAATGTAACATTGACTTTTAGAAAAGTGGTGGCACAACGCTAAAAATGCCTTAATTATTGAACCCCATTCCCTAAATTAGCTCGTTTTTCATCTGAAAGCGGGGATGGTAATTCTCCAATTTCCGTTTTCACACAGCCTGCCGTCCCCTTGTCACAGCAACAGTGGTAAAGGAGATCAACTATGAATTCTAGAACCAGATTGTTAAATACTATTATTGGTAAACCTACAGATAGAGTTCCGATTTCGCCGTTCATATGGTCGAATTTTGTCAATGACTATTTCGGCTATATTGTTTCAGATAAGGAACTGGATGAAAAATGTTTTTCAGTATACACTGATTTTGATTTTGATGTTATGTTAAGGACTTGTAATATTTCCGCACCCAATGACGAACGTTACCTCGATTCGAAAAGTTGGTCTGTTGAGGTTCAAAAGAAAAAAATTAACGACAAAAAAAGGCATGAAATCACCGTTGTTAAAACTCCTGAAAAGGTTATGACACAAATAAAAGAATTTCAACAAATAACCGAATATGAAGAGGTGAGTGCAAATATAAAGTGCTTTATAGAATCTGAAGATGATTTTTTACAGTTTGTAAAATATCAACCTTCTGTACCTCAATATGATTGTTCAAGAATAAAACATGCCAAAGAGATGATAGGCGATAAAGGTATTATCGCTCCTTGGACACAAGGAATTTTTAATTATGTCAGTGATATGCGTAAACTGGATAATCTGGTTTTGGATATGATGATTAATACTCAATTCTATAATAATATGATGGAATATTTCATGAAAAGATGGATTGAAATATCCGTTCAATATGCAAAAGCAGGGGCTGATGTGTTATGTGTAAGTGGGAATATTGCAACCGCTACACTACTAGGTCGTGAGTATTTTGAAAAATATGTCTTAGCCTATGAGAAAAAACATATGAGTACATTCAGATCATATGATACATATGCATTGTACCACAATTGCGGAGATGCAAACGGATTGTATCCCGCATACAATTACCTCGGAATAGATATATTTGAATCGTTGGTCGAACCTCCCTACGGAGATACGGATTTGGATTATGCAATAAATGTTCTAAACAAAGATATTTCATTAATCGGAAATATTGATCAAATAGACTTCCTTATGAATGCGTCTAAAGAAGCTGTAAAAACTGAATGTAAAAAGCTTGTTAATAAATTTAAAAATCGTGGTGGGTTTGTACTTGCAACCACCGACTATCTCAGCGAAAAAACACCTAGAGAAAATTTGATTGCAATGAGAGAGAGTGTATCATAAGCTGACAAGGAGACGTGGGTGACACATCATTGGGAGGTGACAAAGGGACGGGGGTAGTGACACCTCTTGTGTCACTACCCCCGTCCCTTTGTCACTCTTACCGACACCTAAAAATGCATGTGGAAAGCTTGGATTTTTAATGGTATAATAAATTTAAACCATTAAAAATCTAAAAGAGAGAAGACTTTAAAATGATAAAAGCTGTAATTTTTGATATGGACGGTGTCATTGTAGACAGTGAACCGGCTTATCGTAATGTTGATATGAGAATATTGGACCTTTTGGGTATTTATATGCCACCGGAAGAATACGATACATGGATGGGTACAGCCGGTGAAGAAATGTTTAAGATGCTAAAGGAAAAATATTCATTTAAATATACAGTGGATGAACTGACAAAAATGCAATTAGATTTTATGTTGGATGATTTCAAACAGGGTAAGTTTACCGCAATAAAAGGGGTGGAAGATTTAATAAAGGGGCTTTATTCGGAGGGTAAAACCATATTGGCGGTTGCTTCTTCATCTCCTATGGTATATATTAACCAAATATTAAACACATTTGGATTAGAGTCTTGTTTTGAGATTAAAATAAGCGGTGAAACCATAGGCCGCACTAAACCCGCTCCTGACATATACTTAGAGTGTGCAAAAAAGCTTAATTTAAAGCCTGAGGAGTGTATAGCCGTTGAAGATTCTAAAAACGGTATTACAGCGGCAAAAAACGCAGGAATGAAGTGCATTGCGTTCTTATCTTCCAAAGATAGAAATCAAACAAATAATCTGGCGGATTATGTATTTGACGACATGGAAGAAATTAATAAATTATTGTCGGGATTGATCGGTTAATGATGATTCATGTGGCTAAAATAGCCGTATCACAGGCTTTATATAGTTTTGATCGACTTTATGATTATGAAGTACCTAAAGACCTGATTGGTGTTATAAAACCGGGTATGCGTGTCATAGTACCTTTTGGTGCAGCGGATAAAGAAACCGAAGGTATGGTATTTGAAATAGACTTTATTTCATATGATGATAAAATCAAACGAATTATCGTGCCTGTGGATGAGAAAGCTGTTTTAGATGATAAAATGATCGATCTGGCAAAAATGATGAAGATCAGGTATATGTGTACTTGGGCTGATATTTATCGATGCATGGTACCTCCGGGTTCATCTGTTATTATAAATCGCTATGTGAATCTGATAGAACAAAGTAACTATCCTAAAAATGATAATGTTTCACGATTGATACAAATTATTAAAGATAACGGAAACTCCGTTGAGTTAAAAAAACTAAGAAATGGAGCCGATATGCCTAACTTTTCAACGGTAGTAAAAAAAATGGTCAATATAGGAATAATAGAAATTATTAATGTATACGAAAAGACTGCTGTTGAGAAGACGGTCAAGGTTGTAAGTATTAATACCGATAAAGAAAAAATTAAAAAAATGATAGATAACGATTATTTTAAAAATATAAAATACATACGTTTTTTAGAAGTTTTAATGCAGATACCATTCATTTCTGTTGCAGACGCTAAGAAGGATTTTGGTGTAAGCGACTATATGCTCAAGAAATTGGTGAAGGAAGAAATCACGAAATATTCTGATGTGGCTGCAGCCAGAAGTCCTTTATATAAAACCAATGTGACTGGTGATGTTAAGAAGGATCTTAATAAACAGCAAAAAGAAGCTCTAGACGGTATACTTGACTTGTATTCAGATAAAAAATTCCATGCGGCATTGCTTCATGGTATTACCGGTAGTGGGAAAACCGAAGTTTACCTGCAGTTGATTGAACACATCATAAAAGAAGGAAAACAGGTAATAGTATTGGTGCCGGAAATTTCTCTTACACCACAAACTGTATCCAGATTTAAAAGTAGATTTAAAACGGGTATTGCTGTTTTCCACAGTAAACTTTCTCAAGGTGAAAGATTTGATCAGTGGAAAGCGGTACTGGATGATAAAATTAATATTATCATTGGTGCAAGATCGGCTGTTTTTGCACCCTTACCGCATCTTGGAATGATAATAATTGACGAAGAACAAGAGAGTTCGTATAAATCGGACAAAACTCCAAAGTATAATGCATTGGAAATTGCCGCATATCGGTGTAAATCTACAGATTCTGTATTGCTTTTAGGAAGCGCTACACCTTCGATAAATACATACTATAAGTCTGAAACAGGCCTTATGAAAAGGTTTGAACTTACAAAAAGAGCCACAGAAGGTGGAGTTCCCGATATAGAAATAGTAGATATGAAGTTTGAGATGGCAAACGGTAATATGTCTATACTTTCAAGAAAAACCGTTGCGGCATTGGAAGAAACTTTGAAAACCAAAAAGCAAGCCATAATATTATTAAACAGAAGAGGGTATTCTCAATATGTGCTTTGTACACAATGTGGAAATGTTTTGATGTGTCCGCATTGCAGCTTAACTTTAAAATATCACAAAACATATAATCGACTTACTTGCCACATGTGCGGTTATACCGGAAAAATGCCTGATGTATGCCCTTCTTGTAACACTCACTCTTTAACCCTTCCGGGAACGGGAACACAAAAAGCACAAGAAGAACTAATAAAAATATTTCCCGGTATTCGTGTTTTAAGAATGGATATGGATACTGTAGGTCGGAAAGATTCATACGACAATATTCTAAACGCCTTTAATGATAAAAAAGCGGATATATTGATAGGAACTCAAATGGTTGCGAAAGGACATGATTTTCCAAACGTTTCTTTATCGGTGGTTATGTCTTTGGATTCTATGTTATACACGGGAAGCTACAACTCTACCGAAAAAACATTCCAACTGGTAACACAAGCGGCCGGACGTTCCGGAAGAGGGAATGAGAAGGGGAGAGTTATACTACAAACGTACAATCCGGAACATTATGTGATTCAATATGCTAAAAATCAAGATTATAAGGGGTTTTATCGTAATGAGATAGGACTAAGGGAAAAATTGGAGTATCCGCCGTTTTGCAATTTGGGATATATTACACTGGAATCGGCAGATGACAAATATGCAGGGATTTTGATCTCCAGGGTAAAAGCTTCCATTGACACAAATTATTCCTTCAAAGGTATTATCGCAGTGTTAGGCCCGGCAAAAGCACCTGTTGAAAAGATTGCAGATAGGTATATATGGAGGATCATCATTAAATCAAAAAATTTAAACGATTTGATCAAACTCTTAAGCGGAATAAAAAACGATGTAGAACAAAACGTCAAATCAAAATTATATCGTTTATCAATCGATATAAATCCGAACACATAACAGAATATAAATATAGATAATAATTTGATTTTAGTTTGGTAAATTATATGTAAGTGGAGGAAAGAAGATGAAGATCATTGTTTTCGCAGATTCTCACACCGATATAAAAACAATGGATACAGTTGTTAATAAGGAAAAACCGAATAGGATCATACATCTTGGAGATCATGTCACTGACGGGGTCATGCTACAAGAAATGTATAAAGATATACCGATTGAAATGGTAGCGGGAAATACAGATATAACAGATGAATATCCCTTTGAAAAAACTCTAGAATTGTGCGATATACATATTTTTATAACGCATGGTGACAAGTATAATGTACATTTAGGGTTTTCGCGGATTTTTTACAAAGGTGAAAGTGTCAACGCCGATATTATATTATTCGGACATACCCATAAGGCATATCTGGAAAATCAAAATGGGATTGTATTAATGAACCCGGGTAGAATAGGGCGGGTATCAAGAAATTTTATTGAAGCTTCATACGGTGTAATCATTATAGATAACGGTGAATTTTCTTGTAAGATACAAAAGCTAATTTAAACGAGATTGACTTTTGTGTAAGGTCGGTTGTTTTTGCACCCTTACCGCATATAAGCATATATAATAACTCACTTTATGGTGAGTTATTTGTATCCTTTGATAAAATGTGGTATATTATAGATATAGATAAGATAGTAAATGTTATTAGTCGGGAGGCTTTTATGGCGATAAGGAATATAGTAAAAATAGGAGATGACGTTCTTTTAAAACAGTCTAAAACGGTAGACAAGTTTGATAAAAAGCTGTCATTATTGATAGATGATATGTTCGATACAATGTATGATGCAGATGGTGTAGGGTTAGCCGCACCCCAGGTAGGCATATTGAAAAGAGCGGTTGTTATCGACGTAGGGGACGGTCCGGTTGAACTTATCAATCCGGTTATAGTCCATATGTCCGGTGAACAAGTTTATAGAGAAGGGTGTTTAAGTGTACCGGGAATTACCGGGGAAGTTAAAAGACCTGCAAAAGTGACTGTAGAGGCAAAGGATAGAGAGGGAAATGACTTAAGATATGAAGCGGAAGGACTTTTTGCCGTTTGTTTGTGTCATGAGCTGGATCATCTTGATGGGATACTGTTCAAGGATAAGGCGGATGTTTTATATGATAAGGATGACAATGTCTTATCCGACGGGTAAAAGGTAGGTGTATACGAATGATGAGAATTGTATTTATGGGAACACCCGATTTTGCCGTGCCTTCTTTGCAAATGTTAGTTGAAGAAGGATATGAGGTTGTCGGTGTTGTAACTCAGCCGGACAAACCCAAAGGACGGGGTGAAGTTTTATGTTGTCCGTCTGTTAAGGAATACGCAACGAAACATTCATTGAACGTTTTGCAACCGAAAAGTGTAAAAACACAAGAATATGCGGACCAACTTAAAGAGCTAAAGCCTGATGCTGTTATAACCGCGGCATACGGCAAGATACTGCCTGCTACGGTTTTGGACATACCGGTTTGCGGCACTATAAATGTACATGCATCGGTATTACCAAACCTAAGAGGTGCCGCTCCAATTCATCATGCATTGATAAACGGATTTGAAAAGACCGGTATAACCACGATGTTCACAGATGTCGGCATGGATACGGGAGACATTTTACTATGTGAAGAAATAGTACTGGATGAATTTATTAATGTTGGTGAATTGCATGATATTTTATCTGAGTTAGGTGCTAAAGTTTTAAAAGAAACACTTGAGTGTTTGAAAAAAGGCTCTTTGAAGAGAATAAAGCAAGATAATGAAAGAGCAACCTACGCACCTATGGTGGATAAAGAAACCGGACGAATAGACTGGGATCAACCGGCACGAGCAATCCATAACAGAATTAGAGGTGTGACACCATGGCCCGGTGCATATACCTTTTATGAAGGAAAAAGATTGAAAATTTTTAAATCTAACTATACGGATAAATCAACCGAAATGGAGCCGGGGAAAATTTTAGACATAAATAAAGATTATATGGAAATAGCTGCAAACCCCGGAACTGTTTTAATATATGAGATACAATACGAAAATTGTAAGCGAATGCCGGTTGCACAATGCGGTCATAATATGCATGTGAATACGGTTTTAAAAAAATTCGATAATCAATAGGAGGTTTATATGTTTTGGCCTGATATGTATTATTTTATTTTGGTAGTACCCACCTTTTTGTTTTCTATATGGGCTCAAACGAAAGTACAATCGACATTTTCAAAATACTCAAAAATATCTTCCTCCGGAAGATTTACCGGGAAAGATACGGCCCAAAGATTGCTGCAGCACAATGGAATTACCGATGTTCAGGTAACATCGGTACAGGGGAATTTAACCGATCATTTTGATCCGAAAAAGAAGGTTATAGGTTTATCTGAAGCTGTTTTCAATAAAACGTCCATAGCAGCCATAGGAGTAGCCGCTCATGAAACCGGTCATGCAATTCAACATGAAACCGGTTATGGTCCGTTACAGCTGAGAAGTTCCGTTTACCCGGTTGCAAGAATCGGTTCTTCCTTCGGTCCTTGGCTTGCAATAATAGGCTTGTTTATGGGAAGGCCTTCATTGTTTAATATAGGTATAGTTTTATTTGCCGCAGCTGTTTTATTTTATCTGATAACACTGCCTGTGGAGTTTAATGCAAGTAAAAGGGCATTGGTGGTTTTGGACGAGTACGGTATGTTAAATGATGAAGAGCTAAAAGGTGCCAAAAAAGTTTTAAGTGCGGCTGCCATGACATATGTGGCGTCGGCTTTGGTAGCGGTTGCCAACTTGTTGAGATTGATTCTTTTATCCAGAAGAAGAAGTTAAGAGGTATTATGGATCAAGCCAGAAAAAACGCATATGAAATAATATATGATGTTTTGGAAAAAAACGCATATACTAATATCGCTTTAAACACTGTATTGAAAAAAAGCGAATTTGATTTAAGAGAACGAAAGCTTGTGTCAATGCTAGTATATGGGACAATCTCTTATAAGTATACCATTGACCGAATACTTGAGAAATTTACAAAACGTAGTATTAATTCCATTGATAAACGAGTTCGGAATATTTTAAGATTGGGAACTTTCCAGCTTGTTTTCTGTGACTCCATACCTGATTATCCGGCGTGTAACGAAAGTGTATCATTAGCTAAATTAGTTACGAACAAAAGCGCATCGGGCTTTATTAATGCAGTTTTAAGAAATATTGCAAGATCAGATAACAGATTGGAGTTGCCGGACAAAGAACAAAAACCGGTAGAATTTTTATCATTAAAATATTCCATGTCCGAAGAAATAATAAAAAAGCTTATGGTAGCTTTTAATCTTGAACAGACAGAATCCTTTTGTGAGGCATGTCTCCAAAAGCCGGATTTATTTATACGCATCAATAACTTTAAAACTCAAATCGACATTGTCACCGATTCTTTAAGTTCAAAAGGTTTTAATGTAAAAAGTGTAGAGTCCGATCTTCTTACATTAAGAATTGAAGGATCGGCAGGTTTATTTGATACCGATGAATTCAAGGAAGGTCTGTTTTATGTTATGGATGAAAGTGCCGTATTACCCGTTATGGCATTAAACCCAAAACCCGGTCAAAACATACTTGATTGTTGTGCCGGGCCGGGAGGTAAAACATGTGTCATATCTCAAATGATGTTAAATTCAGGTTATATATTGGCAATGGATATTCATAAACATAAAATCGATTTAATGGATAAGACATTTAAGAAATTGGGTATAAAAAATATAGAGTGTAAGGTGAATGATGCACGTATATTTGATTCTAATCTGGAAAATACAGCTGACGGAGTATTGTTGGATGTGCCTTGCAGCGGACTCGGTATAATACGTAGAAAACCTGATATAAAGTGGAACTACAAGGCGAATCCCGAACTATATCAATTGCAAAGAGAAATATTATATAATTGCAGTCGCTATGTTAAAAAAGGGGGAGTTTTAGTTTATAGCACATGTACAGTGTTGCCGGAAGAAAATGAGCTTCACATAAAAGACTTTTTAGCAACACATAAGGAGTTCAGATTGGAAAAATTAAATTTTGAGAATACGGTTTGTACGGAACATCAAGAAGGTACTTGGATTAATACCTATCCGCATATTAACGGTACTGACGGTTTTTTTGTAGCAAAGATGGTGAAAGAATGAAAAATATAAATATATTTTTAGAAGAAATGCCGCAAGAGAATCTGAATGAATACTTGATAGAAAAAACATGTCAAAAGTATAGGACAAAGCAGCTGCTAAAGTATCTGATACAAGGTGTTCCGTCAATAGACGATATGAGCTCACTACCGTTATCTTTAAGAGAGCAACTAAAAAAAGATTTCCGATACGCATCGGTTGCAGTGGAAAAAGAATATAGATCGGCAATTGACGATACTGTAAAATTTTTATTTAGATTATATGACGGGTACTGTATAGAAGGTGTATTGATGAAATATGACTACGGATACAGTGTTTGTATATCATCTCAAGCCGGTTGCAAAATGGGATGTAAATTTTGTGCATCGTCTCATGTAGACTTCTCCAGAAATTTAACAGCACATGAAATGCTAAGGCAAGTCTATCTAATGAGTAAAACGGCGGGAGATCGTATAGGAAATGTAGTGATTATGGGTGTGGGAGAGCCTTTTGATAATTATGAGAACATAATAACATTTTTAAAGCTGGTTCATCAAGAAGAAGGATTCAATATAGGATATAGGAAAATCACAGTTTCCACCTGCGGTATTGTACCCCGTATATATGATTTTGCCAAGGAGGAACTACCGGTTAATCTTTCTGTGTCTTTACATGCCCCTAATGATGAATTAAGAGTGAAAGTAATGCCCATAGCAAAAAAATGGTCTGTTGATGACATTGTAAAAGCTTGTAAAGCATATATAAAAGCAACCGGCCGTAGAATTACTTTTGAATATGCCTTGATAGAGGGTTTCAACGCTGATAAAAAACATGCATATATGCTTGTGGACCTTATAAAAGGATTGCTTTGCCATATAAATCTTATACCTGTAAACGGAATAGGAGAGTCAAGCTATAAAAAGCCGGACCAACAAGTCATAAAAACTTTCTTTGGTATATTACAAAATTCAGGTATACCGGTATCTATAAGAAGGGAGCTTGGCAGTGATATAAATGCTGCGTGTGGTCAGCTAAGAAAAATGGATATGGAGTCAGAAATATAAAAACCCGTGTAAAATATTTCATATATTTATATATGTATCAAAACAATATAGATGGTTTTACCGGATTATCCTAAAAAAAGAATAAATAATAAAAAATTATTTCTTAAATTAGTGATAAGGTGAGCAAATACTTGCCAATAGGTGCATATACATGATAATATTGATATAAATATTGTATGCCGAATATAGTATCGATTTATTGGAGAAAAGCAGGTGATAAAGTGCAATTTGCATTGTTAACCGATAGGGGTAAAATAAGGGTTAAAAACGAAGACAGTGTCTACGCTCGAATGGTTACCGAAAATACGGGTTTTTTTATGGTTGCGGATGGAATGGGCGGACACGGATACGGAGACATCGCCAGTGGAATTGCTTATGAAATAGTAAATATACAATCCGAGAAATCAATTAGTGCGATTATAAACGGAGAAGACCCTGAAAAGGTACTACTATCCCTTGTAACGGAAATTAACAACAGGATAATGGAGCAATGCTCACTAAAACGTGAAATGACCGGAATGGGAACTACATTGGTCATAGCAGCGGTATGTGACGGCAAGCTTTATATTTCCAATGTCGGTGACAGCAGACTGTATTTATACAGAAAATCACAATTAACACTTTTAACGGTAGATCATTCCGTAGTTCAAGAAATGTACGACCAAGGACTAATTAGTAAAGAAGAAGCAGATGACCATCCCCAGAAAAATATTCTGACCCGAGCGGTCGGATGTGACGATATAGTAGATCCGGATTATTTTGAATATGATGTAGAAAATGATGACATCCTAATCTTATGCACCGACGGTTTGACCAATATGGTGGAAGATAGGATTATAAATGATATGTTAGAACAAAAAAAGGACCTGGAAGTACTTTGTAAAGAGCTGATTACCCTTGCTAATCAAAACGGCGGTTCGGACAATATTACATGCATTGTCGTTAGAATATAAATATATAACCAAACAAGCATGACAACATACGATTTTGAAAGGCGATACCGTATTTATGGATTTGATAGGTAAAGTATTTGATAATAGATATGAAATTGTTGAAAAAATAGGAGTCGGCGGTATGGCAATGGTCTATAAAGCCAAATGCCGGTTGCTTAACAGATATGTAGCTGTAAAAGTTTTAAAGCAGGAATACTCGCAGGACGAGCTGTTTGTAGACCGTTTTCGTGTTGAAGCGCAGGCTTCCGCCGAATTGGCACATACCAATATCGTATCTATATATGATGTGGGCAAAGTTTGCGATTATTACTACTTGGTAATGGAATTTATAGACGGAATGACATTGTACGACTTCATTAACGAGAACGGACCTTTGTCATCCGAAGAAGCTGCGGTTATTGCTATGCAGATACTTAAGGCTTTAGAAAAGGCACATTCAAAAGGAATTATACATTGTGACATAAAACCTCACAATATAATGCTGACAAAAGACGGTGTTGTTAAGGTTTGTGATTTTGGGATAGCAAGAGCGGCATCAATAGCGACAACTACAATATCTACAAAGAACATGGGATCGG
>CAZJOD010000080.1:0-16871 GCA_964547525.1 uncultured Clostridiaceae bacterium | reverse complement strand
AAACATTTAAACCGGCCATTGAATACATTAAAATACAGTGATAAAATATTCTACAATGAACATTTCGGAGGCAACATATGACTATAGGTTTTATAACGGAAAATAATTTAAATGCATTAAGAGAAATGAGAAAATATTGTTTCTCGGTAGATGACGATTGTGTGGAACGCTCCTTAAAAGGTAGATACACACCTGAAAACTATATAGGTTATTTTGACGATAACATATTAACTGCAACTGTTGAAATTAGACCATACAGAATTTTCTTTCACGGTCATGAAGCAGGTATGGGCGGGATTGCCTGGGTCACAAGCCTTCCTGAATACCGTCACGGCGGCAGGGTGAGAAAAATTCTACAACATTGTATGATTTTGATGAGAGAAAGAAAACAATACTTTTCTTTTTTAGGCCCGTTTTCATATGAATTTTATCGAAAGTTAGGTTGGGGTCATACATTTACATACAAAGAATTTTTTGCCGATATTAACGAATTATCGACAACAGATCGTCATACTTTAAAACCTGTTCTTTTTGAAGCGGGTAATCTACCTGTTATGAACGAATTATATAAGAAAGTCTATAGAAATTATAACGGACCCATTATACGAAGCGATGTACAACTTAAGGAAAAAGTGGGTAACAGGTATTGTTACTTATTTTATTCCGAATCCGCTACCTTAGAAGGATACATAATATTTGATATACATGAACATGTGTTCCGCATTGAAGAATTGGTTGTATCATCAGGCAAAGTAAGAAGCGAAATTTTTTCTTTCATTATGAAGCATACCGCTCAGGCTAAAAACTTTACGTTTATTACATATGACGATAATATTGAATTACATTTCAAAGAGCATCGTACAAACAAATATTCAATAAAAACTAAAAACATGGTTAGAGTGATTGATGTTTATGAGGTGCTAAAGCTTATGAAACCGATTACAGAGAACGACTTCTCACTATCGGTGAAAGTAATCGACAAGCTGGCACCATGGAATAACAACACTTTTGTGGTTCGCCAAAAAAATAACACAATATCAATATCTATTGACAACAGCATTGTACCTGATATTGTTGCGGATATAGATAAATTCTCGCAATTGGCAATGGGTGTCTTTTCTGCTGAATCCGGCTACCAAATGGGGTTCATAGACATATCCGAGAAAGCGGATTTTAGTGTTTTAAATAAATTTTTCTATAAAAAACCTCTGGCTTTGTTCGACTCGTTTTAATCTTTTCGAAATTTTGTTTGCTATAACGAAACATACATGCTATAATATTTTATTGACGATTATTTAACGGAGTTTAATATGAAACAAGAATATATACATGTAAAAGGCGCAAAAGAACATAATTTAAAAAATGTAGATATAAAGATACCCAGAGATAAAATGACAGTTATAACGGGATTAAGCGGTTCAGGTAAGTCTTCGCTGGCATTTGACACCATATATGCCGAAGGTCAGCGTAGATATATTGAATCTTTATCCGCATATGCACGTCAATTTTTAGGTCAGATGGACAAACCGGATGTGGAATCTATCACAGGATTATCACCCACTATATCAATAGATCAAAAGACAACAGGAAGAAATCCACGATCTACGGTTGGTACTGTAACCGAAATTTATGATTATTTAAGATTGCTATTTTCAACCATAGGAATTCCTCATTGTCCTGAGTGCGGTAAATTGATTTCGCAGCAAACGGTTGATCAAATGGTAGATGAGATTTCAACTTATCCCGAAGGTACGAGAATTCAAATAATGGCACCGGTTGTTCGATCAAGAAAAGGCGATTATACTAAACTTTTTAAAGATATAGCCAAAAGCGGTTATGTAAGGGTAAGAGTTGACGGAGAAATACGTGATATAAATGACGATATAAAGCTTGACAGAAATAAAAAGCATGACATAGAAATAGTTGTAGATCGTTTAATTTTAAAAGAAAATATTCAAAAAAGGCTTACGGAATCGGTGGAGACCGCTCTGAATTTAAGTAGCGGTTTGCTTTTGGTAAACATTGTTGACCGTGAAGACAGATTATTTAATAAAAACTTTTCATGTCCCGATTGTGGTGTCAGTATCGAGGAAATGAGCCCACGCGCGTTTTCATTTAATAATCCGTACGGTGCATGTCCGGTGTGCTCGGGGTTAGGCTCATTGTTAGTGATGGACCCTGACCTGATTATACCTAATAAAGACTTGACCCTAAGAGAAGGAGCTATAAATGTTGGCGGATGGAACTTTGAAAATGAAGATTCATACGCCAGAATGTACCTGAACGGTCTTTGTAAGCATTATAATTTTGATATTGATACTCCCGTAAAGGATTTACCTGAAGGTGTGGTAAATAAACTACTATATGGTACGGGTGAAGAGAAAATAAGAGTGGAGTATGAAAAGGAATACGGAAACGGAACATACCATATTAACTTCGAGGGGATAATAAACAGTATGGAAAGGCGTTATAAGGAAACATCCTCAGAAGGAATGAAAAGCTACTATGAATCGTTTATGAGCGACGATGCCTGTCCTGAATGCAATGGAAAACGATTAAAAAAAGAAAGTCTTGCGGTAACTGTAGGCGGTCTTAATATAATGGAAATCACTACAAAGTCCATAACCACCGCATTTGAATTTTTTAATTCATTAAAATTAAATGAGCGGGAAACGGTAATATCCCGACAAATCATTAAAGAAATAAAAGCACGTCTTCAGTTCTTAATTAATGTCGGATTGAATTATTTGACATTGTCTCGTTCATCCGGATCGTTATCCGGTGGAGAAGCTCAACGAATCAGGTTGGCTACACAAATAGGGTCCGGTCTGGTAGGAGTGCTATATATATTAGATGAACCTAGTATAGGGCTACACCAAAAAGATAATAAAAAATTATTGGATGCGTTATTGCAATTGAGAGATCAGGGAAATACACTTTTAGTCGTAGAACATGATGAAGAAACCATGTATTATGCCGATGAGATTATTGACATAGGACCCGGTGCAGGGATTCACGGAGGAAATGTTGTATGTCACGGAACTGTAGATGAAATAAAAGCTTGTGACAGCTCATTCACCGGTCAGTACTTAAGTGGAAAGAGGAAAATCGAAATACCTGCATTAAGAAGAGAACCTAATGGTAAATACATTGAAGTAATCAATGCTACAGAAAATAATCTTAAGGAATTGAACGCTAAAATTCCTATAGGGCTATTCACTTGTGTTACAGGTGTGTCAGGATCCGGAAAAAGTACTTTGGTCAACGAAATATTATATAAGAGCTTAGGCGCGCTGTTAAACAGAGCGAAGCTCAAAGCCGGCAAACACGATATGATAAAAGGTGCCGGTTATCTGGACAAAGTCATAAATATTGATCAATCGCCTATAGGTCGTACACCAAGATCAAATCCCGCTACTTACACAGGTATGTTCGATTTAATCAGGGATTTGTTCTCTCAAACGGTTGAAGCCAAAATAAGAGGCTACAATAAAGGCAGATTCAGTTTTAATATAAGCGGTGGAAGATGTGAAGCTTGTAAAGGTGACGGTATCGTTAAGATCGAGATGCATTTTCTAGCGGATGTCTATGTCCCCTGTGAAGTTTGCAAGGGTAAAAGGTATAACCGTGAAACCTTGGAAGTAAAATATAAAAGTAAAAATATATATGAAGTATTGGATATGACTGTAGAAGACGCATATGCTTTTTTTGACAGTATACCTCGCATAAAATCAAAATTACAAACTTTAATGGATGTTGGATTAGGTTATATAAAACTTGGACAACCTTCAACAACTTTGTCAGGTGGTGAAGCGCAGCGAATAAAACTTGCAACCGAGCTATCCAAACGAAGTACCGGAAAAACACTTTATATACTTGATGAACCGACAACCGGTTTACATATGTATGATGTCCACAGATTGATCGATATCTTACAAAAACTCACCGATTCCGGAAATACCGTCGTTGTAATAGAGCATAATTTGGATGTTATAAAGACATGTGATCATATTCTGGATTTAGGTCCTGAAGGAGGCGACAAAGGCGGATATATTATAGCGGAAGGTTCTCCCGAACAGGTAGCTAAAGAAGAAAGTTCGTATACAGGCCGATTCATGTTTGAAATGTTAAATAAAACATATGACTTTACTATAAAAAACGAATAAATGTTTATTTTTAAAAAGATGTAAAAAATGTTAATCTATAAAATAGGGGTATCAATGTGATAATTGATATCCCTATATTTTTTTATATATGTCTCTGTAATTTAATCATAGAGATGATTTTGTAAATCTAAAAAAACATCCTCGGTTCTGTCTTGATTATTAAAATTAATTATTACATAGCCGTCGACGGTATCGATTACAATAAACGGACCTTGAGGTGCATGTAAGAACAGTCTGCATTTCCCCATACCCTCAACCATATAATCACCTTTTTTAATATCTCCTAAACCTGCTCCGTTAACTTTTGTACCTATTGGTGGAATACTTTCTTCAAGACTTATCTTGGTTATATTTGATATATTTATATTTGTTCCGTATTGGCCGGTTATAGTTATTATATTCTCGTTAACTTTTACTGTTGCTTCGGTTTTTGTTCCATTCATTAAAAATATAATAAAAACACCAACCGCTAACAATATGACCACACCGATTATAGAAGCGATAGCATTATCGTTTCTCATTTTAAAACCGTTTTTCACATCAATCACTCCTTTACCCGCTTTATATACATTAAAAAACTATATTGTCTTTGCATACCTGCTTATTTGTTCTACCCCGGTATATTTTTCTTGCCGGTTGTTATTATCTATAATCAACGTCGGAACAGACATTACTTTGTATTTTTCAGTCAACTCTCTATGCTCCCTTGCATTTACTTCTTTGATCCCCGATATTCCGGAAAGCAACTTCTTAGCCGAAGGACACTGTGGACACGAGGGTGTTGTAAATAAGAACATTCCGGTCGATTCTTCTTTTATAAAAGTAACGTGCGATACCTGCAACGCAGTATCTCCGGAATCGATTGTAAGGACACATTTATCCTTTTTTCCCTCATATACGTATTCTCTTCGATTTTTATATTCTTGTACCTTTCCGTCATTCCAATTCTTCAAAGGTCTGTAATACCCGGTTATTCGGCTGTAAATTTCAGTTTCTTTTCCACATGTAGGACAAGAATAGGTTTCACCGTTTATATACCCACAACTTTTACAAATTGAATATGTGGGCGATAAGGTGTAATAAGGTAGTGTATAATTATCGGCGATCTTTCTAACAAGATTCATTGTAGTTTTCCAATCCGATACCTTCTCCCCTAAAAACGCATGAAAAACTG
This sequence comes from uncultured Clostridiaceae bacterium, assembly GCA_964547525.1. Taxonomy (GTDB): domain Bacteria; phylum Bacillota; class Clostridia; order JAAYHZ01; family JAAYHZ01; genus CAZJOD01. The sequence goes on along the minus strand of CAZJOD010000080.1, from coordinate 11,531 downwards.
TTCCGCTGGTATATTTAGTCTGGAATTCATCCTGCATGTCAAGTGCGTCAAAAATATCTTCTGTGTACCCTACAGGTAAATGGCTGCTGTTTGTATAATACGGAGTATCCTCCAAAGCACCTGCACATATAATATCAGGATAAACCTCTCGATCGTGCTTTGCCAATCTGTAGGTGGTTGATTCTGCAGGAGTCGCTTCCAGGTTAAATAATGCACCATACTTGTTTTGGTATATTAACAATCTGTTTCTCATATAGTCGAGTACCTTCAAAGCAAATTCACGAGCGGTAGAATTTGTCAAATCCTTCCCTATCCACTTTGCATTAAGACAAGCTTCATTCATACCAATTAATCCGATAGTAGAAAAATGGTTGTCGAACGAACCCAAATACACTTTGGTATACGGATATAAATCTTGTTCGAGTAACCTAGATACCACTTTTCGTTTAATGTCCAACGAACGAGCTGCAATATCCATAATTTTATCCAAAGCATTATAAAATTCCGCTTGAGTTGAGCTTTCATATGCAATTCTAGGTAAATTAACAGTTACAACACCGATGGAACCGGTACTCTCGCCGGAACCAAAAAAACCACCTGTCTTTTTTCTTAGCTCTCGTAGGTCCAGACGCAATCTACAGCACATACTACGAATATCACTGGGTTCCATATCACTGTTTACATAATTCGAGAAGTACGGTGTACCGTATTTTCCGGTCATTTCAAATAATAAACGGTTGTTTTCGGTATCGGACCAATCAAAATCTTTCGTTATAGAATATGTGGGTATAGGGTATTGAAATCCTCTTCCGTTAGCATCACCATCTACCATTATCTCTATAAAAGCCTTATTAACCATATCCATCTCTCTTTGACATTCACCGTAAGTCAAGTCGATTTCTTTTCCGCCTATAACAACCTTTTTGTCAGCCAAGTCCACCGGGACGGTCCAATCCAGTGTTATATTTGTGAATGGCGCTTGAGATCCCCACCTACTTGGGGTGTTTACACCGAAGACAAAGCTTTGAATGCATTGCTTCACTTCTTTGAACGGAAGGTTATCCACTTTTACAAACGGTGCAAGGTATGTGTCGAAACTTGAAAAGGCCTGTGCTCCCGCCCACTCATTTTGCATTATACCTAAAAAATTAACCATTTGATTACAAAGAGTTGATAAATGCTTAACCGGAGCGGAAGTTATTTTACCGGGTACTCCTCCTAAACCGTTTTCGATTAATTGTTTTAATGACCATCCCGCACAATAACCTGATAGCATAGACAAATCATGTATATGCATCCTTGCCTTTTTATGAGCTTCAGAAATCTCGTCGTCATATACTTCTGACAACCAGTAATTAGCTGTTATCGCTCCTGAGTTATGAAGAATCAAACCGCCTATTGAATACGAAACAGTGGAATTCTCTTTAACTCTCCAGTCTTCTTCGTGCACATAACTGTCAACCAGCTTTTTATAATCGATAAACGTATCTTCTACGTTTCTTATTTTTTCCCTTTGCTTTCTATATAAAATATACGCTTTGGCGACACGGGTGTAACCCGCTTGTTGAAGAACACTTTCAACGCTGTTTTGTATATCCTCCACTTGAATTTTATTATCAAACACATTTTCTTGAAACTCTGCAGTAACTCGTAATGCCAACAATTCCAATACATCATCATTCCATGCGGTACCTGTAGCTATGAATGCTTTTTTCATAGCTTCGGATATTCTTTTTAAATCAAATTCTGCTAATTTTCCATCCCTCTTGATTACGGTTATCATCTTCTGCCCTCCGATTATTAGAAATGTGAACTAATTATATACTATATGTAGTGAGGTGTCAATATTTGAAATACAATATTTTGTGTTTATATAAAATCCCTACCACATATAAACTATACCGGGATTTCAATAATAAAGCAACATTTAACCAAGAAAGATCAATCATTAACTTATCCGTGTACAGACCAATTTTATGATCATAACAAGAACACAATTGATTTTTAACATAAATTCTCATGAACCTCTTTAAGAAGCGTCGGTATATCCAGCTTATATTCACACCACTCGTTACATAAACCGCATTGTATACATATTTCTGCATTTTGTTCCAGTTTACGATATTCTACTATTACCTTTTCAATATCGTGGTCAAATGCTACAGATAACTTCCATTTTGTATGTACCGCCAAAACTTCAGGAAAATTCAAACCTTGAGGGCAAGTAAATTTTTCCAGGCAGTGTGTACATTCTCTACATACGCTGTTAATACACTCTGTAACCTTTTTAGCTGTTTGTTCCAGTTCTTCACACTCTTTTACCGTAAATCGTTTTAAAAATGATGTTTCAATGTCTGATTTTAACTCTTCAATGTATTTGCATCCTGCATCAACTGTAGTTATATTTGGATTGGACAAACAATACAAAAGCCTTTTTTGAGGAGATATATCACAATAATCTTTGAATATCTTTGTTTTGGAGATCATTCCGTTTCCTCCGAATGCTTTCATGTTGATAACAGCCATCCCATACCGAACTGCAAGTTCCATAAGATTTCCATGATCCGGCGAATATTTTCCAAAACTCGGGGCAAAAACACTATAAGGTAATTCCACCACTTGAAAAAGTCCGGTTTGTATAGCTTCTTTAATAACCGCTTCATGTCCGTTATGACTGGAAAAACCTAAATAATCGAAATAACCCTCTTCTTGCTTTTTAGTTGCATAATCCAAAACACCGGTATCCTTCATTTCCTGCCAACGTTCACCGCTTAAACCATGAAAAAAGTACACAAGTTTTATATCATTATCCCCTATCTTCAAACTTTTCTTGCCGATGATTCCCAGCTTACTTAATGAAACAGCCAGTTCCTCGTCGAATGCAGAAGGATTGTACCCATGCCCTTTGGTTATAATGATTATCGGTTCTTCGCACTTTCTTCGTCTGATGGTTTCTCCGATAATAACTTCACTCTCGATTAGAGTACCGTTCGGTTTGGTTGAATTATATCCCCTTGCGGTATCAATTAAATTTATACCGGCATCTAATGCATAATCTACCAATTCCATACCGTCTTCTTTAGAGTTTAACAATCTCAAATTCATCGCTCCTAAGGAGATTTCTGTAACATAGTGTCCTGTTCGACCGAACGGTCTTCTTTTTAACTTTTTAGACATAACCGGTTCCTTTCATAAGTTTTCTTTTTATTATAACATATGCAAGCGGTTCTACATAACCTTAATCAAACCTAATGTTTGCCCGAAAGTTTTAATTGTTTTTATAAAATATCAAAAAAATATAAAAATTTATAGTTTGCGTGCTAATATAGAATAGTTGGTGCATGATATGTTATAATCGAAACAAGACTGGAGGGATAATATGAAAACCAAAACAAACAGCGGTAATATCGGATATGCGGTCGTTGGTCTCGGCCGGGGTATGGATCATGTACGATGTGTAAGCAAGTCACAAAATTGCGATTTACTTGCGGTATGTGATATTAATCCTGAAACATTTACAAAAGTGCTTGATAAATATGATCCGGACACTTACACAGATATTGATGAAATGCTTAAAAGAGATGACATCGACATAGTCAGCATTTGTACTCCTAGCGGTACACACAGTGATATTGCTTTGAAAGTCGCAGCAGCGGGAAAACACGCTCTATTGGAAAAACCTTTCGACATATCTGTTGAAAAAATTGATATGGCAGTTAAAGCGTTTAAAGAAAAGGGTCTAAAAGTAGGTTGCATTTTCCAGAACAGATTGGCAGCCGCTAACCAAAAAATCAAGGAAATTATTGATAGCGGAGCTTTAGGCAAACTTATTTTGGGCACAGTGCAAGTTAAATGGTATAGAACTCAGGGTTATTATGACCAAAACGGTGGTTGGAGAGGTACATGGGCCCTCGACGGCGGTGGTTCTCTGATGAATCAGGGTATACATACAGTTGATTTGTTCCAGTGGATGATGGGTCCGGTTAAATCGGTTTTTGCATATATTGATGTTGAAGCACATGATATAGAAACCGAAGATATGTCAATCGCAGTATTACGAATGAAAAACGGAGGAAAGGGTGTTATTATAGGTTCTACCGCCACATACCCCGGATTCGGGACAACTTTGGATATTCACGGCCTAGACGGTGGAATATGTATGTTAAATAATGATATAGTTGATATTAAACTAAGAAATGCCGATCCTTCGGTCATAGAAAATATTTTAAAGACTTACGGACCTGATAAAGATATAGAATTTGCAGTGGCCGCCGATCCGTCGGTTATAAATAAAGATACAACCCATATACAGGTTCAAGATATTATTGATGCCGTTCTGGAAAACCGAGATCCTTTGATATCAGGTGAAGAAGGTAGAAATGCCGTAGAAATTATAAACGCCATATATGAGTCTGCAAGGACAGGAAAAGAAGTATTTCTATAAAAATATACGGGGGTATATACCCCCGTTCTTTCATATGGAAGGAATTTTTTATAATTCACCTTAATTACTAACCGGTTCTATTTGACTGGTATTATAATGTTTACGAATAAATATGTTACGACTTAGTTTTTTATAACGGCTTTTCTGATTAATGCATATAAACAGACGGTTAGTATCATACTGTAAACTAAAAACGTTACCGTAGCTGCATATGGGTTTCTACTTTCCCAGCCGAATATGAACGTTATAAAACTTTTGAAATATGCTATAAATCCTTCCGATAACATATTATAAATATTTCGAAAAAACATAAATATAATAATCGGTATTGCAGTTACTATAAATTTCATTATCTTTGAACTTCTATAGTAAATTAATGTAATTAATAAGCCTGTTAAAAACACAGCCACATATATTGCGAACTGCCACAATATTGTTCCTAGAATAACTTGAAATTCGTTGGATTGCACCCAAACAAACTCGTTTGTCAACCAATCATACATTCCGGTAATACGATATGATGTATATATCATATCGTAGTTCGTAGGGCAAGGAACAAAAATATTATATATTCTGTTTATAAAAAAATCGGTTACAGACATTATAAATGCTATAGGTAGAATACTTAAAACGGTACCTTTAAAGAAAACATATCTTGATAAACTGTTTGCTTGAGAAAACCTAAAATTATTTGTAAATGAGTTCAATCCTGCAATAAATAGGAAAACTACAGTTGCAAACTCAAGTCCGGAAGAACTCATACTTCCTCTACTGTTATAACTCACAGCAACTAAAAACTTTAATACAAATATAAATATAAAATAATATATTTTTACTGTGTCCAATAATCGCAAAGTATTATACTTACACCACTTGATTGTCTTCATGATACATCCCTCCGTCATTAGTTAAGTATATAAACAGTTTCTGTAACTCGACTTTAGTTATGTCAAGTCCGAGTTCTGATGCACTTTTCTTATCTTGTTCCGATATTTTCTCGATTACAGTTGACATCGCATAAGAAGATAAGTATTCAATATGAATACATTTTTTATTAAGTATATATTCTTTTACCTCTTTAGCTCCTCCTGACACGCAATACGCTGAATTTAACAAATTCTCAACACTATCTTGTATTGCAATCTTTTTATTTTTTAGAATTATAACATCGTTTAAAATTTCAACTATTTCATCAATTATATGGGTTGACAAAACAATAGTTTTAGGCTTTTTTAAGTAATTTGCCAGTAGTTCTTTGTAAAACAAATCTCGATGGTATGCATCCAAACCTAAAACAGGTTCATCGAAAAGAAGTATGTCAGCATTTGTAGAAATTGCGGTAATTATTTTAGAAATTGAATTATATCCGGTGGATAACGATTTAACTCTTTTATTTATGTCCAATCCGAATTTATTACATAACTCATATGCGTATTTCATATCAAAATTTTTGAAAAATTCACCGGTCCACTTAAATACATTCTTAATAGTGAATCCCTCCGGATAAAGATCGCTCTCACCTGTATAATAGATGTTATCAACCACATCTTCATGTCGTTTAATATTTTTACCATCCACATAAATATCACCTGCTGTCGGAAAAATTCTGTTGGTAGTTAAATTTAACAATGTTGTTTTTCCTGCTCCGTTTCTTCCGAACAAACCATATATCTTGTTAGATTCTAATGTTAATGATATATTGTCCAGAGCGCATATGGTTGAATAATTTTTAGTAACTCCACTAAAACTTATATTCACAAACAATTTCCCCCTTCAATCATTTTTATTACTTCATCTACGGTAATACCGAGTTTTTTCGCTTCGTTAAGTAACAATTTAACATAGTTATCAAAAAAATTTTCTTTCCTTTTTTGTACTAAGTGGTCTTTCGCACCTTCACAGACAAACATACCGACACCCCTCTTCTTATATATAATCCCTTCGTCTACAAGCAAATTAAAACCTTTTGCCACTGTCGCAGGATTAATTTTATATGATATTGAAATTTCTGTTGTAGACGGTACTTGTGTCTCTTCCTCGAATATACCTTTAATAATATCGTCTTCAATAGCTTGTGCTATCTGTAGGTATATAGGTATATCGGATGTAAAGTCTAAAAACAATAATATTCACTCCTGACATTTCGTTAATTGGTTATTTGGTTAATTACTTATATAACTAACTATATAACTAACTATATAACTCATACAATTATATGTCAAGAGGTAATTTATAAATTTTTAAACTAATAGTCAATAACTCACTTAATGTGAACCGGTGTTGAAATCAATAAGGTTTGATTCGAATTTTCAATGTCTCGGCATATGGTTCTTCGATTCTATGTATGATCGTTTATTGTAATTAAACAAAGTTTATGCAGTAGAGTTTTATATTATTTTTATAGAAAATTTTATTGATGTAGTATTGCAGTAAAATCATATATAAACCAAACTTATTTTTCACAAATGAAGGCTGTTACTTTCTCTTTGACAGGTAATAATTAAAATATGAGTTTTTTATTGAACTTGAGTTAGGCAAAGGATGTGGGTATATTCAGCGGTATATCATATGCAATTATAAATTTATTTCTTTTACTTTTGATAAGAGTTACGACGGGGATTCGTTTCCCCGGATCTTTATGGGTTTCCATAGGTGTAATTTTAGGTTCTTTATTTCCCGATACCAATATAATTGGTAATCCGGATTCGTTTTTCCCATGTTGGGCGATTTTTAGAAAGCGCCACTATCTCCATTCAGTTTATTTTTTACTGGTAACATCGTCAGTTATTTTTTTATTCCATGAAAGAATAGGATTAGGGTTTATTTTCGGTTATTCTTTACATCTTATGGGAGATGTTTTACTTCAAGGAAACCTTCAATTTCTATGGTATCCATGGATAAAGAATGACGAACCGACCTGAACAATTAAAACAATCTAATTATATATTAAATAATCAAGTGATAAACTACCGGCATACAAACTGTCTAAAACCTTATAAAACGGTAGTGCGTGTGTCAGTTTATATACATATAATGACAATATAAAATGTCTCGATTTATATACATCTGTGATTTAACACTATGAAGGCAGAATAAGGAGGTTAAAAATGAAAATAGGAACTTTTAAGAAAAAGTATTTGTTCCACATACTTTTAAGCATATTTCTGTTGGTTCAGATGGTTCCGGGTGGGATAACCGGAATGGCAGCCACAGAAGAAAACGTTGCCGGTGTACAATTACAAGGTGTCACCTACAAATTTAAACCGAATGTAGAACCTATCCCCACCGGTGTAAATATATCATATTCAGAAGATGGTTACAAATTTATGTTCAAGGATACAAAAGGATTCAATCCACAAAAAGGTAAGATTTATGTGGATATGAAAAGCAAAGTGGCATTTCAACTTGAATCGGATATCAAAAAAGACAAAGGAGTGAATATAGCGGATATAAGTTTCGCCGATTTGGAAGATATACTGGAGGATCTAAATATTCCTGAACAATCACTGGAACTCACTCCCGGAAACATAGACAAGTCATTAAATATTAAAAACATAAAGTATGAAACTCAAAAATTTGAAAAAGAACAAACTAAATCTTCCGATCAGACCGGTACAAAGTCTTCGACAAATGAAGTCCGGCACGAATATGCTTTTAAATATAAATTTAATGATTTGTTTCTTTTTGAAAAATCTTCGGATTCGGGTGCAATAGTTGTAACAGCCACAGGAGAAATAATGCTGACCAAACCGACAATAATTGCAAATTTTAAATGGAACGACAAATTTAAAATTTCTTTTGAGGCATCGGAATACGCTAATATTGAGATAACAGGAACTGTTACATTAAAAGAAGAAATAAAAGTGTTAATAGGTGGCTTTGAGGTGCCGTTTGTTATCGGTAAAGTTTATTGCGGAATTTATTTAGTTTTAGGTGTCGACGGCAAAATAACCGTTTTAGTGGAAGTTGAACAAGGAGTCGATATAAAAACAAGTATGGATGGAAAACTAACATGGGGTATTATACCTTATGATGTTAGATATGACTGTGATATTGATAACACATTTAATGTATCGGCGTCATATGATGCATATATAAAAACAAGAGCCGCTGTTGTTCCGTCAGCCGGAATAACCGTATTAGGATATAATTTGCTGGATTTGAGCTTATGGCTAGGTTTAGAGGCGGAAGTTGCAAAACAGTCTACCGGTGGAGTTACAACAAATGTTGATGCTTTCTTTAAAATTGTGGGATGGATCTTCGATGAGCCTTACACAATCTATGAAGACCGCTGGCCAATCTATACAAAAACCTCCAAAGAACTGGATAAAGTGTTTAACATTCAAATAACCAAGGTTTGTGCTTATGAAAATATGGTTGAGGGGAATATATTAAAACAAGGTAAAAACTATACCGGAACTTTGACTGTATTTGTAAAAAACAAATCCGGTAAACTTAATCAATACATCATACAATGCAGCGATGGTTACTTTTCATGTAAAAAACCAATCTTAGGAACCGACAATGTTTGGGTGGAAATAAAAGATAATGGTAAGACATATAAATCCGAACAGTTAAGTGCTACAATTCCTTTTGTTGTCTATGTAACTATGGTTGATGCGTTTAATGATGTCATTACCGGAATGGTTTCTCCAAAGTATACCGGACCTGTAACAGTAGTCGTACAAACAGTGACGGAAAAAGTTGTTGCTACAAATTTGGGCGGAACCGGAAAGAACACCGTTATGCAAAATATCTCAAATAAAACATTTACAGCACAATGCACAGACGGTTTATTTACATGCAATGTGGTATTAAACGGAAACGACAATGTAACTGCCAAAATAACATATGAAGGTCTGGAGAAAATTTCTTCAACAGTATCAGCCAACTTGCCTTTAAGGATAAATCTCAAAGCGGATAATAACGGAACTTATGCAACGATACAAAACATTAACGGTGATAAACCATATATAGGTGATTGTAAAGTTAAAATCTCAACAGCACAGCGTAATACTTTAAATCTGACAGTAAAGGAATATACCGAGAGTCCACTTCCATATTATGGTGAGAGTACTATACGTAATTATCGTCCTTTGACATCATCAAGCGGTTTTTTATGTGAGGAAGCCGTAAGACCGCCCAGACACGAATTGGTTACACAATCCATTGTTGTCAGTATAACATACAAAGGAATTACCATATCAGAATCTATAGTTATATTACACACAGAAAACCTGGTGCCACCGGAATCACCGGTAAATATTCAAAAACCGATGGAACGACAGTATTTAAATCCGATGGTAGATCCCTTAATAACACCTTTAAACAGCCCTGTTGTATTTCAAAACAGTGCTGCCGGTCAATAGTTTAATTTGAATGTTTTTGAGTTGTTGCAATTAATCATATTATAGATTTATAATGAAAAACGGTTAAAAAAACTAAAACTACAGTATAAAAACTGTGGTTTTAGTTTTTTTAATTATAATAGACATCATTGCTTCTTTCTTTTTAACCAGTTTAATAATTCTTATATGTAAGTATAATTTATGTTTCATCATGAGACGGATATATTAATGTTTTTCGATATTTCCCGGGTGAAACACCGACAGTATTACGAAAAGTTCTTATAAAATGAGAATAATCGTTAAATCCTGATAAAACGCATGTTTCAGTTACATCTCTTCCTTCAGCTAACAACGATTTGGCACGAGAGAGTCTTTTATATCGTATATAGTCGTTTAAATTACTACCTGTTGTGTTTTTAAATAATCTGCTTAGATAATATTTATTTATAAAGAATTTTTCAACCAAATGATCAAGGGACAGATTTTGTTCTAAATTTGTATCAATATAATCGAGAATAGGCTTAAGTTTTGATGAAATAACATTATTTTCTTCCCTATGCATTGAGTCTTTAAATATTTCATTAATAAACACAAGTATTTCGATAAAATATGAAAATTTCATATGTTCATAATAATATTTCTTCTCATCTAAGGCTTCCATTTTATAGAATAACCCGAGTAGTGTATTAATTTGTGCTTCATTAAGCAGAAATAAATTATTTTTACCTGTCTCTCTGTCTAAAAAACACGATGAAAGGTCATATTTTTCTGTTGAAAGAAATTTCAATAAACTTGGATGAAAATGAATAATTATTCTTTCATAAGGAACCCCGTCTTCCGGACATGAACGATGAATTTCATGATCATTCATTATTAGAAGATTTCCATATTTTAGTCTGTATACACTTTTTTCAATAAAATAATTAACTGATCCCCTTATGAAAAAATATATTTCAAACTTATTATGCAAGTGAAAATTCATCTTATAAATGGAATAATCTTCTCTTGTATGCTCGAAAATTATATGCTTTGATAATTCAGTAACATCTAATTCCATATGTATTGCGACCTCTAAAAAATTTTATATTTTAATCATATCATAATATGACAAAATCTGCAATCTAAATGGCAATATATGCAATGAATATGCTTGTATTCCGATATAAAATATATTAAGGATAAACGGCTATTGTATACTGGTATAAAAGGAGTGGATTAGTTATGTATAATAACAGTTTGATGTCTCATAAAGAAAGGATAATTGCGGCATTATCGCATGAAGAAACCGATTATTCTCCGTGCGTTGTGTATTTTTGTTGCCCTCCAAAGGCGATTTGGGGAGGCAAGACATATAATTTCGCATGGAGTCAAAATATTAAACCCGAGAAAAGAATAAAATATATTGTTGAAGAATTAGGTATTTCACAAATAGTAAATTTTGAATTTCCGACTCGGAGAATACATTCGGATGTGAAGTCGCAAGTTTGGAAAGAAGGTGATATTTTATATAAACAATATGATACTCCTGCCGGTTCTGTTCGTGCAGCTGTAAAATATACTGCCAATTTGGTGCATGGAGAGGACATACCGTTTTCTACTGATTGGTCTTTTAACTTTATAGAACCTTGGATTGATAATGAACAGGATCTAGAATGTATTAAATATCTTTTTATACCTTGGGAGCCGAATAAAGATGAATATGCTACCCTTAAAGAATCATACCGTACAATAAGACATAT
>CAZJOD010000079.1:1504-17055 GCA_964547525.1 uncultured Clostridiaceae bacterium | reverse complement strand
TTTTCATCTGAAAGCGGGGATGGTAATTCTCCAATTTCCGTTTTCACACAGCCTGGCGGTTCTTTTGATTCACCGGAAGGACACAAAGGAACTTTCATTCGTCAAGCTATTCGTGAAGGTCGTATTCTTTTTGACATTACAATAAACACGCCCAACGCAGAAACAATTACGGCTTTGTTGGAAGCAGAATGTATTGCACGTGACCCTTCTGTTAAACGTTATATTGATGTTGAAGAAGCTCTTAAGGAGCTTAAGTAATAACATTCCTATGTATTTCTTCTTCGAAATATTTCATCTTGGCCTTCACGCATTACCTTTAACGCCTCCTGTGGCAATGCTCCTTCAATAACAGCCGCTTCTATTTGACTCATTATGTATTCCGCATACGGTATCAAAATCTTTATCATATGCCAATCAAGCTCACCGGTAAGTATTTTTCCAAATACAACGCTTTTGGACTTTTCATCAAGAAACGGAATTAACTTTTCAAGAAGCTCTTCATTTAATGTATCAAATGTGGCCGTTTCTAGAAGTTTTAATACACTTTTATCATTCATGTATTCCGCAAGCGAAACAACGCTTGTAACATCAATTCCTTGTTTTAATAGTCCTTCAGCCATCCTATCGAGAACACTCGGTTTTAGATATGGTGCCAGATTGATAACATCAGATACCGTCCCGTTGAAATTTTCATTATCATTTTTCGCTATTTTTTCTAAGATTTAAGCTTCACCCATAGTAGGCTCACCTGCATTTATTAGAACGTCAAGTGATATTCCAAATATTTCAGCTATTAAAATTAAGACTGAAATATCGGGAAAGCTCTCACCTACTTCATACTTTGAAATAGCCTGCCTAGTCAAATTTAATTTATCTGCAAGTTCTGATTGGGTCATATCGACATTTTTCCTTAACCGTGAAACATTAGCTCCAAATTTTTTAGTATCAAACATAAAATCACCTTCTTGTAAATATTGTAAATTAGTGAGTTTAATAAAGCAAGCAAAGGTTGGTTGCTTTTTTAAAGACATTATTTTAAATTCAATTTGAATGTCATGTGAATAGGGAACGTTTTTATAAAGAAATATATTTAGTTACAAATTACGGATTTACAGAACTTAACTAAAATCTTTAATCTTTGTTTTTAGCATACTTGAACATGTACTTACATCAAGAAAAGCATCCTGCGGATTAGCAGAATTGTCGGCAACGATAAATTTATCATCTATATTCAACATTTCTGCTAATAACTTATAGAAAGAAAAATGGCTAAGGGATTTTTTTGATGATATATTTATTGTTCCTATAAAACTATTGAAACATAATTCTAAAATACAATCAGCCAAATCATGTACATGGATAACACTTATGCGATTATTTGCCGTTCGATAATAAACATCATCTTTGTTTAATTGAGTGAGCAATCTTTTCATCCTAATATCGGGATTTCCGTCTACATCGAAACCGAATATCTGTCCTGTGCGTATTATGACATGATTTTTTAACGTTCTTACCATTTGCTCCCCTAGTATTTTCCCGTTTACGTAATCGGCAAGATACTCATTACCGGACAATGTTTTGGGAATATAATCTTCTTTTTGATTTGAATCGGAAGTAAAAGTCGTACTTATGTATATAAATCTGGTTCCAGGATTCTTATTTAACAGGTTAGAAAGCCCAATTTCGGCCAATCGAACTTCTTCCTTCTTACTTGCAAGGCTCCAAATTATAATATCGGGCTTGATTTTATTTATAACATTATTAGTTTTTTCAGTATCCATAACATTTAATTGAATTAATTCAGTATCATTTGATTTTAAGTTATAAGTTCCGTATACCTCAAGCTTTTCATCTTTTGAACATAGTTTATAAAGAACCCCTCCTACATATCCCCCGGCTCCTAAGATTAATAGTTTCTTCCTCATATTAACCTCCGCATTTCATCATATTAAATATTGCATCTACCTTGCAGGATTGCGATACATTTATTACATTCCTACATTTTACCATGCAGAATCATAAAAGAGCAATCTACAGTTAAAAGAAATAATACAATGTACTATACCTACTATTTACATATCAAAATATATTAGGTAATATTATGTCAGATTACTTATTTGAATTTCCATAAACATGAGAGTTTGGATGTCAGGAAAACTTAGGGCACAATAATGGAGGATTAATATGATTGAAAATTTTAATTTTACCGAAAACGATCAGCTGGCATTAAAGGAATTAGATGAATTTATTCCGGAAAATATCTTTGACGCCCATGCCCACATATACAGATGTAAAGATTTAAATTTATCTACAGAGGGTATATTTCCCCAATGTCCTGATGAAGCCGAAATAGATATATTCAGAGAAAACATCATAAAAGTACTAGGAAAAGTACCAAAAAAGGTTTTGTTTATGCCTTATCCAAGTTTAAAATGCAATATTGACAACGCGAATAATTTTTTAATGTCACAACTAAATCTTTTTCCGGAAAACAAAGGCCTCATTTTAGTAACGCCGGATTATCCTGAAGAAAAGGTGGACAAATATCTTGAAAACAACCGAATTGTTGGATTTAAACCCTATCATGTATTCAGTCGTTACAAGCCTACTTTTGATTCGCCAATAGACATGTTTGTTCCCGAATGGGTATGGCAAAAGGCTAATGAAAAAAGATTAACGATAACTTTACATATTGTTAAGGATAAGGCATTAAGCGACAAAGAAAATATAACTCAAATTCGTGAAAAGTGCGAAAGATACCCGAATATTACACTAATTTTAGCACACGCCGGAAGAGGGTTTCATGCACCTAATACGGTTAAGGGAATTAAAGCGTTAAGAGGGATTGAAAATATACGGTTCGATTCTTCGGGAATATGCGAAGAGTCGCCCATAAAGGCGATCCTTAACGATTTCGGCCCCGGTAAACTTTTATGGGGAAGCGATTTCCCCGTATCCCATATCAGAGGAAAGTGTGTAACAATGGGAGACGGTTTTATATGGAATCAATTTAATACAATTAATTGGAACAACCTAGGCTCCCCGTGCAATCCGACCCTTGTCGGAATAGAATCATTAAGAGCTTTAAAAGAAGCTGTAGACGACTTTGGTTTAAACAAGAGCGATATAGAAGACATCTTTTACAATAATGCGGAAAGTCTTTTTGGAGATAAACAAAAGCCAAAACAAAATGTACAGGATTTGTACAGATATGCAAAAGAACTAATACCTGGTGGTGTGCAGCTTTTGAGTAAGAGACCGGAAATGCTTGCGCCGGAACAATGGCCGGCATATTTTAAAGAAGCCAGAGGCTGTGAAGTTTGGGATACTGACAATAAGCATTATTACGACATGTCCACAAACGGGATTGGTTCATGCTTATTAGGCTACAGGGATCCGGATGTAACCCGTACGGTAAAACGACGAATTAATCTAGGGAGCATGAGTACTTTAAACCCTCCCGAAGAAGTTTATCTAGCTGAAAAACTACTGGAGATTCATCCCTGGGCGGAAAAGGTTAGATTCGCCCGTACAGGTGGCGAAATTGGAGCAATCGCCATTCGTTTGGCAAGAGCTACCACCAACCGCTCCATGATAGCCATATCCGGATATCATGGTTGGCACGACTGGTATTTAGCGGCGAATCTCGGTGAAAACGATGCTTTAAAGGGACTTTTATTACCCGGACTGGATCCTCTAGGCGTTCCGAGTGAATTAAGAAACACAGCGGTAACATTTAACCATGGAAATCAAAAAGAATTTGAATCTGTACTCGATCGCTACGGAGAAAAACTTGCAGCGGTAATCATGGAGCCATGTAGGTATACCGACCCTAAAGAAGGATTTTTAGAGTATATCAGAAATGAAACTAAAAAAAGAGGAATCCTGTTAATATTCGATGAGATAACTATAGGATGGAGACGCAATTTCGGAGGTGCTCATCTTGAGCTGGGAGTTAATCCCGATATTGCAATATATGCAAAAGCTTTAGGCAACGGCCATCCCATAGCGGCTGTCATTGGAACAGAAGAAGCCATGGAAGGAGCCCATAATTCCTTTATCAGCAGCACCTATTGGACTGAAAGTGTGGGCCCCGCTGCGGCACTTGTTACTGTTGACAAGCTAAGACAAAATGATGTAGCAGGTTTTGTCAATAACGTAGGTGAAAAAATTCAGAATTTGTGGAAGAAATACAAATGCAAGCACAATCTACCTGTTATGGTTGAAGACGGATATCCTTGTCTTGCTCATTTTAATTTTGACCATAGTCTATCGCAACAGTTAAAAACGTTATATACACAACTTATGCTGGAACGGGGATTTTTAGCCGGAACCGGCATCTACCCCACCTACGCTCATACTGACCGTATTATCGAAAGTTACGGAAAAGCGATAGATGAAGTTTTCGGGATAATTGCGGAATATTTAAAAAAAGATATTGTAGAAAAGATGCTAAAAGGTCCGGTTGCTCATACAGGATTTAGAAGATTGTTATAATGTATGTTTATTATCAAAACGAGCTGCCTTTATGGGCTTTGGTGATATAAGAGCAGCTCCAATTCCTAAAACCGGAAATATCATCATCATAAGAATTATCTCTTTGTATCCGCCAAACTTATCAAATGCATACCCAAATGGCAGTGGGCCAAGGGCAGATACAATCACTATTGCTGACAAAAGCATCTCGTTGCATCGATAATTAATTCAAATGATAAATAATTTGTTGATAGCCGTATTAAGTAATAATCAAAAATGCATATTTTTTTACAATCTACATATAATAACCACATGTACATAGTGTACACATTGTGCATAATATGATATCATGGAGGAGTAAAGGAGATGAATATAATGTTTACACTTAATGCTACAGATGTAAGAAGAGATTGGAGCGCAGTATTAGATAGTGCCATACGGGAAAAACCACAATTCATTAAACGTACTCGCGATTTTATGGTTCTTGCCGATATAAAGTTTCTTGAAAACCTTCTATTGGCTTATCGTTTTACAGCTGATCGATTTCAGGAAGAGGACGGTTCAATTACGCTATCTTTAAATGAAATTGATTTGTTGGAGAACGCAAAAACAGAAAAAGAAGCACGGGAATTACTGGGGAAATCCATATTAAGTTATGCCGAAGATTTTTACAATGAGTTTACTTTATGGAGTATAGCACCGAATAGAAAAAGCCATATTCCCTATGTTTTAAAAGCTTTAATTATTGACAATGCCGGTAAAATAGGAGATTCTATCGAATGCCAAGCTGGAAAGAACTAAAACGTTTTGTGAAAGAGACGGCTGGGAACTATACAAAGAAACCGATCATTATTTTTATCGAAAGTTTGATGATAACGGGAATATTCGACATACAAAAGTATCTAAAGGGACCGGTGAAATTCATGGAAACCTATGGAAGGAAATATTAAAAAAACAGTTACAAGTTGATAAAGCATATTTTAATAGCAAGATTTAAGGATTTGCACACGAATAGCATCTTCCTAAATTCATGCTGTTAGCACCACCATATTCAATAAACTCGTCAACAGGCTTTGTTTCACCGCATACTCTGCACTTAATCCACCTGTTACCGTATCGGTCAAAAATTTGTTCAATTTGTTGGTAAAACTTGTCTTTCACATCCAAGTAACCGATTTCCCTCATATTTGCACCATTAACCTCATGTATTGTTTTTGCCACACCTATTGCTTTCTTCTTTTTATCTGCTTCTTTGTCTTCATTAGAAATAGCATGAAAATTTACCGGATACAGGTTACTGTAATCTTTTTTCTTAATTTTCGATTGTATCTTTAGTCTGATTAATTCCCTTTCTTCATTTACTTTTTTGCAATATTTATCGGAAATCGAAATTACTTCATCGAATTTTTCGGATATTTTTTGATTATAGATCCAATAGCTTAAATGTTTATCATTTTTTATATAATGCTCCAATGCAGATTTACCCGATTTTTGTATTCTATCAAAATCATTTTTAAAGTTTATTTCAAGTGTTGAATACTCTTTGAATCTAGTCACTTTACCGGTCTTACAAACCGTATCAGGCGGTGTGATTTTTACAGCCAGTTTTTTGCCGTTCTTGTTTAATAACAAGGCTTGGATTTCACCTTTATCATTTTTAATTAGTTCCGAATTATCAAATGAACAATAACCACCTTTTATTACCTCCAATCGGTTAACCGACCCGTCATACCTTTTTATAATGTTTATTTTGAATTCTACATTTTCACTGGTGATTGGATCGTATTCGTCAAGATCAAATTCTATATATAAAGGCGGTAGATAAATTGCCAATTTCTTATCTATTATCTCTTTTAATAAATGGTATAAGCCTGCCAAATATGCCTGGATTGCGTCGCAACCTTTTATGCTGTGTGAAAAGTGATGCGAATTAATGTCACCCATCTTTGCTAAAAACGGGTCACCACAATATGGACAAAAACAATTACATTTCATGCCTTTGTCTTCTTTTGACAAGTCATTAATTGTAACTACAACACCATTCCTTATGGCAATCGGATTCTTGAGGTCTGACAAAAATTACACTCCTTTAATAATTATTGTTTAATTGTGAAAAATCATTTCTCCATTCTACTTTTCGGGCTATTTATCTTCCTTAAATGTTAAAGTAATATATTACGAACCTCTTTTAGCACAAGTCTCTTTACAAAGCCTCCTCTTTTTTCCGCTTTTGCAAATCGTATTTTCTCAAATTTCTCCATAGAAACACCTTTGCATGCCAAAATTGCGTAGACCGTTTCAACCAGATCCGCCAGTTCTTCAACATTGCCGTCTTCCAGATATTCTTTTAATTCCTCTCCAAGTTTAGCGTCTAGGTACTTTATAAAGGTAACTTGATCTACAATCTCAACCGTTGCTTTATTTCCGCTTGCTTCAATAATTTCCGGTATCTTATCTCGAATGGCCTTATCATATTGAATCACATTAATTTTTTCCATTTTAAAATCACCCTTCTCTATAACAGTACTCAACTTTTTTTGCAGTTGCTTATTTTTGAAATAAAAATTCATGAAAAATATTCACGCAACAAGCGGCGGAGTGATCCATAATTTTTAAAATCATCATAGGATTTCTTCTATCATCCAATTTTCATTTTTCCGTTCCGTACGAACCAGTCCAGAGACTCGCTGATCGTAGCTATGGAATCGTATTTAGGAACAAATCCTAGATGACGAAAAGCTTTTTCCATGGAACAGGTAAGGCTCTTGGAAATGTGGTCGTATGTGATATCTGCTTGTTCAGATTCGATGCGCGTTTTTAAATCTTCAAAAGGCACAAATTTAATTTTCGGTTCCTTTCCGAATTTTTTATAAACTTCCTCCGCATACCCTTCAAGCGTCATACTTGCTTTACAAACAGATGTAAACGCTTCCCCGGCAGATGCTGAAAAGTTGTCAAGACATGCTAAGGTAAGTGAAGCTATATCATAGGAATGTACATGATTTAAAGTAGCCAAACCGTTATCCGGTAACATTACCTCACGGCCTGCCGCCATATCTTCAAAAACTTTCATATCCAGATTGCCTTGAGGATTAATCGGCATCCAACCTTCCCCTGAAATATGTCCCGGATGAATGACGGTGCAACTCAATTTGTTCAGCTTGGTCAATCCGCAAAGATATTCTTCAATTTGAGCCTTGCCTCGCCCGTATTCGTCTTGGGGGCGTCGTGGATAACTTTCAAGATACGGTCTGTACACACATTTTCCGTAAGCCCATATTGAGCCGATCTGTATAAAGTGTTTAACATTTCCGTATGCCATTGCCGCTTGTGCGATTTCCATCGCTTGAGGTATGGTATAGCATATCAAATCGCAAATCACATCGGGCTTAAAAGACATTACAAATGTACCGAACTGTCCTTCCTTCTCCAATTCATTACGGTCTGCGTTTTTAAATTTAACCTTTTTCCATTCGGGTTTATCTATAGTGTAAGGTACTCGGCCACCTCGAGTTATGGCCACCACTTCATAGCCTTTTTTAACTAATTCCGGGACCATGTACGATCCGATATGTCCGCTTGCACCAATTACAATAGCTTTCATTTTTCTACCACTCTTTCTGCATATTTCTTGTTATTACATTAATATTACCATTTAGTTAGTCGTTTTTACAATATTTACACTGACTTTAATTCTTATCAAATAATCCGTTATTAAGTCAATGATAATAAGCGGAACGTTCATCTCCTCATCAGTCAACCCTTTATGTTGCGTTTTATACACATCCCGATATATCAAGCGTACATGATCGATACTGACATAACTTATGGCGATAGCCAAATAGTCTCCAAGAAAATTAAAGATACACGGATTACAATACAGTACAATACCATCACCAAATATATGTTTTTTGTATTCGTTCTTTTGATTGTGTTAAAATCTTATGAAAATTTTAATTATCATCCCATCCAAAAGCACCTAACACTTCTGCGAAATAAATGGTGTGTTGTCTTTCTACTACAGCTTTGCGGTGCTCAGGAGTAAGAAGTAAATGTGGAGGTGCAACTTTTGTATAAATCCGACATTCGATATTTACGGGGCACTCTTTTATCGAAGGCGCTTTCACATATTCACTTTGAACCGGTGTCAAGCCTGCAGCCTTAAATTTATCTGTGTCCCTGCCGGACAACTTCCCGCAAATTTCAGCAGCTTTTATAAGTTTGTCATCCGGTAATGCTATGACAAATTCGGGCACCTCTTCGAGAAAGCGCCATGAATATCTCTGTGGAGTGACGGCTATGGTAAACACAGGGTGACCGTGATAAAACGGACCAATTTGCCCCCATCCTAAAGTTATAACATTGATATTGGATTCTTTGTCTATAACTGTACAAAGGACGCCTTCATTTCTCATTCGATAGAGTATCTCGTTTGGATACTTCCAAAAATCAAGCTCTATTTTCTTTTTCATAACTTTTTAAAGGAATTAAAGGGACGGTTCTTTTGATTCATTTCCTAGATATTAGACTTTATGAAAGTCCGTCTGTTCTAGCTATTATCTCTGGAAATCCCTTCTATTTCCTTTATCCTCCTAACCATAGGTATAACATTAATTGTACTTACCGATATAAATATTCATGGATTTTCATGTTTGTTTTAAATTATAACCGAACGCCAAAAATGTTCATTGTTGAGACCTGTCCCCTCGTGTCACAATTGTAGCGTGAAGGATTCAGGCAACAAGGATATCCGCTCCAGCCATTCCTTCATCACATTTATATCGTACGGAGGGAAACCGGTTATATAGTGATTACCGTATTCATTTTCGCCAATAGTCCATCTGATAAGATATAGCTTACGGTTTCCTGAAATTACAAACAGCTTACCTGCTTCAATGTTTTCCCCCGCAGGAACAACTTTTTCGCTGCTCATACAAATTTCGCCTGTGTCGGCATCTTCAACAATGAATTTCACTTTCGCTTCTTCTCTTGTATCGTTGCTTATAAATAATGTATGATGCCAACCTTCTAACTCACCCATAAACACAAGAATCGGATTTTGTACGCGTTTTAAATAATGGTAGGCAATTTTTTTAACAAAGTAGTAGTCTACAACCGCATCTGATATTTGTGGCCAGCAGTCCAACATATTCCACCATATAATACCCGTCCGGTTCCATTTTAAAGCACGTGTCCGCTCAACGAAAAACTTCATCGCTTCCGCCTGTGAAATCTGGGAAAGCAGAGCGAAATCCTCTATTGTCTCCGGCACATTACCAAACAATATCCTAACCTGATTAGCCATTAGGATATTTCTCCCGTTTAGCACCGGTTCTATGCGTATATCTTCCGTGCTGTGCATGGCCCATACATGGTTTGAGAAAGGCCATAATTGCTTAGCAGGAATGTATTTTCTGAGACTTGAAGGAGCAGGGCATCCATGATAGCCGGCTTCGCTTATGAAATGAGCGGTACTGTTTTTATAAAAATCATCTTTAAACCATGCTCGAACTCCCCAAGTATGTTGTTCAGGGACATCATTTGTATTAAAACCGGCCGGTATTTCAGGGGAAGAACAAAGCAAAATTCGATAAGGATCATGTGCCTGCACCAGCCTTTTTAGTGTTTCATGCGTTACACGATTATACCGGCTTTCATAATTCGGGTACATATAACCCATATTTTTGAAATCCACTTCATTATCACCGGACCATAAGATCAAACTTGGATGATTACGAATTTTACAGATTACAGATCGCGCTTCCTCCTCCATAATCTCAATAAAGTCGGAAGTTTGAGGGTAGTTTGTATTCCCCATGGCAAAGTCTTGCCAGACCATTATGCCGTGACGATCACATAAATTAAAGAAGGCATGATCCTCATAAACGTTCCCTCCCCAACACCTTATAATATTACAATTGGATTCAACACATAACGCAAGTGCTTTTTCAAGGCGACCTGCATCTCTGCTATGCAATGCATCCAGCGGCACCCAGTTTGTCCCTTTTGCAAATATGGGCAGTTCATTTATAAAAAGCTTGAATTCTTGGCTGCCCGGTGTAAAATCCCGTTCAAGTCTGAAAGTCCTAAGACCGATAACTTCCTCACGAGTATCAACAATTTTTCCATGGTGATACAATTCCATTTTTACATTATAGAGCGGTTGCTCCCCATACCCCTTTGGCCACCAAAGTAACGGGTTTTCGATATAAATCATATGATTTGCACTTATAAAATGGGCTGCCGCTTCATGTTCAAATGTGGCTTCACCACAGTATCCCTTAATTCGTACTTTAAAACCTTCAAGCGTATCGGCGTCAGTCGTAAATCGGTAGGCATATTGAAGATAAATTCCATCCCGTGTAAGTTTGGGAGTTGCATAATAGGTTTCGGTTATGCGGGTATTTGGCTGCGCAACGATCGACGCTTTGCGCCATATACCGGCGGACACCAATCTAGGTGCTATATCCCACCCGAAACAATGAGGCGCCTTTCTCAACCAACATATTTCATTACGATGAGCCGTTCCGCGCATTGCAACCGTATATTTCTTGTTTCGTGCAAAATTCATCGCCGAATGAATATGAACTGCAATTTTGTTAACTTCGCCTTTCACAATAAATTCCGTGACATCAAAAGCATGCTCTATAAACATATTTTCCGAATGGCCGGCATGAATACCATTAAAATAAATATCTGCAATAGTATCAATACCTTCAAAATGCAAAATAATCTTATCACCATTAAAATCGGAAGGTATAAAAATATCTTTTGTGTAAAGCCATTGATAATACTCATATTTTGCAAATTTGTTTAAATTATCTCCATAAAACGGATCTTCCTCTATCCCGGCATTGACCAGATCAATTTCTACATTTCCAGGTACAATAGCAGAAACACTTTCCCAATCTTTGAGCATTGTCATGTCAAAATACTGATTTTTGCCTGCCGTTTCGGGATGAAAATAAAGAGTCCATTCTCCATTTAATGACATAACCTTAGAGAACGAATCTTCTTTGCCCGTTTCCATATATAATCCATTTTCATTATGAATCATTTATTTACACTTCCTTTTTAAGTCAAATTCGTTATTTGCTAAAAATTTTATGTTATTGTTTGCTATTTCCATTATCGATAATGAGAACCTCATTGTCAACCAAATCGGCAGGGTGGTTATAATACATCTATTATATCAAATCTATTTAATTTGCCATACGTCGGGCCATCGATTTTTAATTGATCGCCTTGGAAATAAATTCTATCAAAAAACACCTGTCTGTCGCCACTTGGATGTTGATAATCCGTATGAACATGGTAAGCACAAACCAAAGTCTCTCCCACCTTTATCACACTGTTATGACCCGGACCTGAGACAAGGTTTTCTTTATATTTCAAAATAGGATTGTCATCACCTTTGACAAACGGTCCTAATGGACTTTTAGCCGTTGCATAACAGATACAATATTCTTTTGTTGCAAAACAATTCGCCGAATACATCAAAAAGTAAATTCCGTTTCGTTTGATTACAAACGGTCCCTCATTCCATAGCCAATCGGGACCGGATAACATTTCCCATGACTTTTCAGGCTTGATTAAAAATTCAGGCAGGGTTATAAACCCGTCAAGATTGTCATTTAAAAGAGCAACATAGATATGACTTTCATGTCTGTCTTCTACAATGTTTTCAGAGCAATCCCTAGAATAGTAAAAATACTTTTTATTATCATCGTCAATAAAGACATGTCCGTCAATCGCTGCATATCCCAAATCCATCATGGGCTCATTGTGTACATCTAAAAACGGACCTAACGGTGAATCGCAAACCGCAACACCTATTCTCAAGCTGTCATTGTATTTCCATCTGGCAGAATAATGCATAATATATTTATTGTTATAAAAAATTACTTCCGGTGCCCAAAAGTCCTTATAACCAAAAGAGTTTTCTGTTGCTGTATAACAGTTTCCATGCTCTGTCCAATCCTTTAAATTTGTTGAACTCCAAACTTTAAATCCGTTTTTGGATGATGTTGCATATAAATAAAACATACCGTCTTTATCTTGTAATACAAAAGGGTCACCAATGTGTAAAATTCCTATGGGATTTGTAGTGCATATGGTTTTTGTTTGAAATTGCATAAACCGTTCCTTTACTTAAATCATGATATATCGCCAATTATAGCATATTACGAACTTTATTTGTATCATGACCTATTCAAAATTATTTTGTTATGTTTCTTTTGAATTACGCAAATTGCGCACAATTGGCGCATAAATAGCAATCATCCCTTTTCATAATTCGTGACCTCATGTTTTTTCATCATACCTAATATAAAGAAGGTAATAAAACCGGAAATACATATTATTGCAATGTCAATTGCTGCAAAAGGAATCAATCCAATCGGTTCAAATATGAATCCCTTACCATATTTAAATAGCACACCACCCATTAGTACAAGTTCGCCGAAGTACATCACCACTGTTGCAATCATGGCCAATATGGAGGGAACTGTAACCCATAATATAGTTCGTTTGCCATAGAAAAACGAGCCGGTATAAACCCCGAAAGTAACACCAAAGACAATAAAGAATACACTCATAAGTGTTGCGGAAAGCGGTGAAATATTTATGGTTCCGTTTCTAAAAAAAGCCGTGAAACAAGCTAATATGCAAAGGCCTATAAATATGACCGCTGAGATAGCTTGCGCTATTAATGGTCGTTTTTTATCATATCTGTTTTTTATAATCATACTAGCAAAACCATATAGGACATTTAAAACCGCCAGTATAATGACAATTGAGATAATGTAAAAATGAATTTTGAATGCCGGGCTGTATTGTGCAATCAACGGATTCCCGATGGTCTTCCAAGTTTCGGGTGTCGCAATGCATGACATTAATTGCCACGACTCAATATTTACCTTAGTCATACCGTCCATTACAACCATATTTTCAAAAAATAGTTCACCTGCAAAAAACAGCCCTATCCCCAATACTGAAGCGGCAAGTAAGGCATAACGTTTAAACAGCTTAAAAATCACCGGAAGAAATACAACCATTATAATTAAAGAAATTGATATTGGAGTGTATGGGATTATGTATTTTGGGTAGTTGGCTACATCAATCCATGCGTTTTTGATATAATCCGAAATGACGATTACTCCCATATAAATCGGGTAAAACGATGCGATAAGAACACCTGCCAACGATAACAAATAAAACCTTTTATAACTTTTATGCATAATAAATCTCCATTCCTGCCGCAGTCGCAGGCGGCACAAACTCCTATACGGCTGCATTCGTTATCAGTACAACCGCTAAAGCCACAGCGAAAACACCAAAAATAAACGATGAAAATAACGTTAATTTTTTATACGAAAGAATGTTTTCAATACGAACTCTAACTTTCGCACCACCGAATTGCGAAGAGAAAAAAGCTTTTCCGGAAGCACAAGACAAAATTGCATTTGCATAGCCATTTGCTTGTTGTTTATTTAGGTGCTTTAACACTTTCAAATCACATGTAATCTCCATATCCTCAAAGAAGTATTTTAAAAATAACCATGACAACGGGTTGAACCAGTGCACGCAAGACGTAATCACTGCAATTAAGCGAAAAAGATTATCTTTGCGTTTAACATGGACCTGCTCGTGTAAAATTACGTAATCCATATCTTTGTCTGTCATTACAGCAGGGATGATTATTTTCGGTCTTATGACGCCATAAACCGCAGGAGATGTAATTTTCTCGGATGTGTAAATATTATCTCGAATATGTTCAATATTTTTTAATTCCGATTTAGTATATTTATAAAGCAATGCGGCTGAAAGTATAGCAGCGGTAGCAATAATTATCCATATAACCGATGCAAAATCGAATATTTTTGCAAGCATATCCGTCTTATATCCAATGGGAAAATATGAATCGGCTGCCATAATGCTATTTGTCATGGTCAACTCGGGCTTTACAGATCGAATGACAATCGTTTTTGTCGTTAATTGAGATAGTAAGTTTAAAAGACTGTACTTATTAGCAACCCCGAATGGTATCCACAACCTAAATAGCGGAATCACCCATAATGCATATGTAATAAATACGGGTAAACCTTTGACCTTCCGCAAAGCCAAAATAATTACTCCTACCACACTGCCGATAATGCTCATATTAAAAACCCAATAAAAGATTTCGGATAACATAAGTTACCTCTTTTTTTCAATCAAATTCTTTAGCTCTTCGACCTCATAGTCCGACAGCGATTCTTGTATAAACGAAGCAAAAAACGCTTTCTTTGATCCATTATACAATTTATCTATCAAATTTTGCGTCTCCGCTTTTTGTACATCTTCCCTTTTTATAAGTGATGTACAAATAAAATTGGGTTCGGTGCGTAAAATCAGTTTCTTCTCAACAAGTTTTTTTAAAACAGTGTATGTAGTATTTTTGTTCCAACCGATTGTATCATTGGCAATAGCGCTCACTTCTTTTGCCGTCACAGGTTCTTTATTCCACACTATGTCCATTATTTTTAATTCACTATCAAATAATTTAATGTTTTCCAATACATCATCTCCAGACTATTACAATAGTATACTCTCATACTATCATAGTAGTCCGGAGGTGTCAATAGATATATTTTTATTGTGATTACATTTTTCTTACCAATTAGAACTTACTATTAATAATGGATGAAAAAAAGTCCCGCCGATTTGACAGGACTTTTATAATGATGTAAGTTTTACTTTTTTACAACCATAATAACACCTTCCGCTCCCGGGGTCCGCTCTGGCGGTATTAGTGTGCCAACTTCAATACACTTCTCAATCATTGAGTCAATCAGTCCGATGGAAGTTGACTGAACGAACAGGAACCACTCGCCCATTAAATGATTCGGGACAAATTTCATGATAAACTTGTACATTTCATCTGCAACAAACTCGATTAAATCGTCCGTTTCACTTATAAAATCATTTATAATTTCGCTGTATATCGAGTCTCTTTCACTCACAAGGATTTTAGGGTAAAGCAAATCTCCATCTTTCTTTAGGTATCCCGCTTCAATCGCTTTTGCCGTCGCTTC
>CAZJOD010000079.1:0-1404 GCA_964547525.1 uncultured Clostridiaceae bacterium | reverse complement strand
TATTCTCGGGTCATTACCTACCGGGTTACCTGTGCCTAGATACGCAAGCTCTATGGGCTTTAATGTTAGATTATTTATATCCATTTTTTCTACTCCTTTTTTAATAACGGTGCGAGAGATATGAAGCCGCTGCTTTACTGTGCTTTCGCTTATTCCAAGCCTCTTTGCTATATCTGATATTTTCAGTTCGTCAAGATAATACATCTCGCACACATCTCGATAAAGCTTCGACAAAAAAGCAATTTCACGCATAATATGTTTTAATTGCGTTTTATCGCTTTCAATATCAAAATATTCGTCTATAGGATTATCAGCAATACACATAATCTCATCAGAATAATCGTTTGTTATGTGTCTGTCGGTGTACAACCTACGCTTTTCCGAATAATCAGCGTAAATACGATGTGCAACCGTCCATACGAAAGCGTGTGGATATTTAATGTCAGAATTTTTGCGGGCAGCTTTAATTATAGCTAAAATAATATCCGAACATAAGTCCTCCGCTTCGTAGGAACTGCTTGTTCGCTTATAAGCAAAGCCGTAAAGGCTACCAAGGAAATCCTTGCTTTCAAGCAGATTTATGACTTCATTCAATCACTTCACCTCAATTCACAAAATTCGTTAAGCTTAACATTTATATAGTCGTAGAAAAAACAGTTCGGTTAGTAAATTTTGAAAATTTTATTTATCAACTACCATAAACATTGGACAAGGACATTGCACCTCGTTATCATAACCACCGTCATATATAAGCTCCTTTGAAATAGCTGTTCTTAAAATAATAAACAACATAGCGGAGTGCGCCCATAAATACTGCTTTTGAAGAGGTACACTTGTAAGATGTTTAGGGATATCTAACTTTTTACTCTTAAAATACTCCCGCAAAAGCCCCATACAATCATTTATCATTTTGTTCGTCGCATCACGTAGTATTTTATAAAATTCCTGTTTTTCCTCCATGGTAAATACGGGAATATCAAGACTTATCTTACCACCGGCATTTTTAAGAATTTTACACTCACAAAGGTACGGAATACTTTTTAACAATTCCATATTAAATCCTGTTTCCTCAGGCTTTATTTCATCATTTATGACATGGAGTAGTTTGATAAGCTCATCATCAAAAATGCCGTATTCACCTTTATAATATATTTTTACAGGAAAGCCGGTCGGATCATAAACATGCATACCGATTTCATTTGATCCAAGATAATTTTTAAGGTATGCCCATCTCTCACCGCTGTAGCTATGTGCGAGTAAATCTATATGATCCTTCATATTTAAACTTTGCGGCACTACATGACCGAAAGCTATCCATTTGCCACCGTTTGAAGGAATCAGGGGGACGATTCTTTTGATTCATCGAGAGCCATTAAATCAAGGGACTATCCCTATATTCATTTT
>CAZJOD010000078.1:4125-17135 GCA_964547525.1 uncultured Clostridiaceae bacterium | reverse complement strand
GAAAAACTGCGAATTTGATACACATTATAGAATTGGCTAAAACACCTGAATAATGTGTGTTTTAAAAAATTGAGGCTAAACTGCTCCCCGCTAGCACATTTTTTACAACAGCCAATTTAAATCTTATTTAAGTAGCATTATCTATTACCTCGTTGTGTTCGTTTTGCTTGGTGTCAGACACATTTTACAACGGCAGAGCCCATAATCCGCTTAAATACTAGCTTTCTGTCAATCTCGTTGTGTTTAGCGTCTGACACCGGTGGTGTTTAGGCAAAGAAAAACCCAGCTACCGTTTTATTGGTTTGCCAGGATGATCGTTTTTATGATATTCTATTTCTTTCTCAACTCTTTAATTATCTTCATCGCTTCCTTACCACTCTCATTTATCCTTCTAATGCGTTCTTCTGAACTTAGCTCCTTTGTCTCTTCATAATGTTTTTCACGTATTTCATGTATTTCCCTTACTGCCGAAGGCTCTTTATACATTATGTTTCCTCCTCTCCAACCATGCTTTCCGGAGTCAATATTTCAATTTCCTTGTACCCCAACATTTTATTAACACCATTTACACCAATAATAGTCTTATACTTTACAATATGCTGGAAGTTCCAAGATGCAATAACATCGCATCCACAAACATTAGCTACTGCAATGTGGTACGCATCGTCGGTGTACTTTTGCGGAATAATTTTTTCTTGAATATATTTGTCACCAAGTTCTTCAACTTCTTTAGTTATGTCCAAATCTTCAAAATCAATTTGTTTAAGATAATCAAGTAGTATTGACCGTTTTGGCTCTGGACATCTTAGAACTTCATCAAGTGTCAATTGAGATAAAACTATTTGAAATCTATTTTGTTTTGCCAAATCCCAAAACTGCTGTGTCACATTCATTTTTTCCAGTGCATCCTCAGCCTTTAAAAAGCTATAACGGTGAAGTCAATCTTTTAACGGAACCCCCAATCTTTTAACGGAGGCCTCAATCTTTTAAGAATTCCCTTAATCTTTTAGTGATTGCATTTACATAATATGTATAAAATCACCCTAAATATATCCCGATAGAAGTAAATATACCACTTATTACCTCAATTATAGCCTATTCGCTGCCATAGTTACAACCTTTTAGGTTTTAAAAAACCCATAAACCGGTCTATCGATTCATAGGTTATGATGTGGTCGGGGTGACAGGATTCGAAAGCTTTTATATCGTACTATTGTCAATAATTTCTTTTGTTTAAGTCTGCAAACCTACAGAATAACATTGTCGCGCATAGACAGCTTTAATTTTTCTAACATTTTAACGCTGTTTGGATGCATAGGCTAATGATGGTTAAATCATAGCTAAAGCCCTTATGTTTTGCACGTATCTCACAGCCCTGTTTATTAATAGTGTAATAAATAAGTAAGTTACATTTCTTCGACAGCAGTTGATAACAAATCGATTGCCAAACCATAATATTCTGCCGCTTTTCTTAAAAGAACTGATGCGTTCTCGTTACGTTGCATATCGGTTTGAGGAGAGTTCCAGCCTAACAACGGTACAAGCAGTCCGAGACATTCAGCTTCTTTATCGAAAATTTGTGCCGCTTCTGTCATTATAGCAGAAGCTTTGGGATAATCCGCCGTTATACCACGCAGGAACGAACCGGCCTGAGCGTGACAGCTTGAGTATACGTTTATGCAATAGGCATCCCCTAAACCTCTTTTATGATCAGGTTTTGAAAAATCATCGGTCCATCTTTTATATGCGGCTTTACCTTGCAGGAATACCCATTCATTGCTGTCGAGTTTATCCACATTTTCCCTGTCGTTTGCATGTCGCACCGCTTCCTTAATGGCAACGATTTCTGCGGTTCTCTTATCAAACTTGCGGTCACCACGTTTTATGATTATTGCCGTAAGACCAGTCAAACCGGCTTGCTCCAACGATTTATTCCACGGTTTTTTGCCATAATCACCGGAATATATCGGATACGCGCCTCTGCCATAAAAAACCCTTTCATTTTCATCATAACCTGTCACAATGTCCCACTCGCACTGCGTAAAGGCATTCCAGACCAGGGCGGGGACTCCGCCGTCAACCGACTCTTGAACGGCATTTATCAACTTCGCTAAAGAACCGTTCATGTTTGTACTGTCGTATGAGATTTCCTCATAGTCGTACCCAAAGAGTCTTATCAGCTGCCCTACACTCATCGAAAGGGTACAAGTAGGCGCACACGGGCAGATTCCCCCTATACGGAACGCAGTCCCGGCGATACCGTGAAAATATGCCACTGAGTAATTTTCACCTAAAAAGTTTAGGGCGAGACGTACAGCCTCAAAATTCGTCTCGTATACTGCGTAGTTTGAAACTCCATTTAAAATTTTCATATTAACCTCTTTTACATAAAATAATTACAATTCCTCACACAAGGTAATAACTCCGGTAAACGCGGAGAGTATCTTAATGGTAGTTATATCTTTATCTCTAAAGATGCAAATATCATCGGTCAGATGCCGAATGTTCAGACTTTTACCGTGTTTAATTTTAATCAAAAGGGGATATTTCCATCGCCAGTCTATACCGATATGTAAAATATGCTTGGAGAACTCCCAACTTGTGATCTCTCTTCCGCCCATTGAATAATGACCGTTGGTATATATAAGATTTGGAATATTTTCTTCTAAACATGCAATCCTAAGATGGACAGCTGTGCGCGGGGGCACTTTACCAAGATGAATACAATCGTCTATATGCACATTTTCCCATACGGTTCCTTTTTTAAAATCCGAAACAATGAATGTCGGATGTTTATATGCATAAGCACCAAGCGTATTTTTATCCACTACAAAACACATATCCCTGTCTTGTCCTGTCCAATTTACTAAAGATACAGTGTGCCAGAATTTTAATTCCTCAGCTAAAGGGAGTACACTAGTATCCATAATCGCAGGATACCTACCTCCGAAGAACATATCTCTCGGCACCGCAGCCTGTCCTACAGAAGGGATAATGTGCCTTAACAATCCTAATCTATCCTCGTCAATCTCGTTAACAGGCTCGGTAAAACAACACTGTCCTCCCCCCCAATATTGGTTAAGAGCAAATATCTCGGCTTCATTATCCTCCAACAAGCCTAATGACAATTGCAAATTTCTAAAGATTTCTGTTCTTTTACGTACCATCAAGGCATCAGGATCATTATCCCATAAGCTATTCATATAGTATCTAAGAAGATTTTGCTTTACTGTATATGGTGCATATTCCGCTGCTTCATTCGGTGCTTTAGGCCACATACTCAATACATCCGACCCGGTTCTTTGCCCGTCGGCGATTCCTAAAGATGCGTCATAAAGACCTCCACACACCAGTATATAAGCGTTTTCCCCCGCACCTTTTCTAACCGCTTCCAAACCCATCCTGTAAGCTTGTACTCTTGTAGCTTTTCTGTTATAAAATTGACATTCAGGGTCCATCATAACAGCTCTTGTAAAATCCAATTTGTGGTATTGATAACCTTGTTCGAATGTAAGTTTTTGATACAACCGCTCAATCCATGATAACACTTCGGGATGTGTAGTATCTAAAACAAGATTATACATACCGTTCATTCTAAAAGTTACATATTTTCCATCCGTTCTCTTTAATAACCAGTGCGGATGATAATACTGCAGATCGCATCTAGGTTCGATTATAAAAGGACAAGTCCATATGCCCGGAGTCATTCCGGCTTCTTTGATCTTGTCTGCGACATATTTCATACCTTGAGGAAATTTAAAATTAGCTTCCCACTCACCGGTTCTTCTTTCCCAACCT
Source organism: uncultured Clostridiaceae bacterium (assembly GCA_964547525.1). Classification (GTDB taxonomy): domain Bacteria; phylum Bacillota; class Clostridia; order JAAYHZ01; family JAAYHZ01; genus CAZJOD01. The sequence goes on along the minus strand of CAZJOD010000078.1, from coordinate 13,337 downwards.
TCATCTATAAGGAAAACATCGCAAAAAATATTTCGATTTTTAAGGCCTTGCAGATTTATCATTACATCATTGATTGTCAAGGAATCACCATAATAATACCAGGTGCAGTAAACAGACGGAGGTATTTTATTTAATTTGGAATCAGGTTTTCTTGTCAAAATAGTCTTTTTATCTTTAACATAATCTTCTATAGCGGTAAAAATATCTTCATTACTGTCTATTTTCAGCCATTCCGAGGCTATCTTCTCACCATTTTCCATCAAAACATTATCGGCAAGACAATCTGCTTCTAATGAAACAAATTTCTTTCTCGTTTCATCAGTACGTATGCGGCAATTAACCGGCATATTTTCACCGGTTACAAAACCTATTAATAAGCTACCCGAGCCTTTAATTGCGTCTGCTTTTATTATAGTCAAAGAATCGCTTGTCATTTCAAGAGGTGGGTTTACACGGTCAATACTTATCCCGGATTCGTTTAACCCTACAAAACAGTCATAATATGTCTCATCGGTTTTACCCGCTTTACATATGGAAGGCAGGTCATTTTTATGTCTACCCTGACGCATAATTGACCAGCTTTGGTATCCGTCCCGCCCTAATCGGATGTTATCTTCACCTTCAACTAAAAAAGGCGTAAGTTTTTTAACACTTACACAAAATTCACCTGTGTTTACCAGTATATATCGAATATAAAAACGATTTTTACACCGGGTGTCATATAAAAGCTCCCTGTAAAGACGCAAATGTCCATTTACATATATATCGGTTAATAGGTCGGTACAATCGAAGGGAAGTTTACCGCTGTCTTCATCGAACCTTTCAAACCTATCTAAGTGCCACCATAATTTCGCATTGAGGTTTAATTCTTTGCCATCTTCAACAGTAATTACATTGCCGGATATCTTGACATAAACATCAAGACCTTCAAAAACCAAACAATCCAACTCATATCCTATGTCAAACTTCCATAAACCGTTCATATGCATTAATATCCTTTATTATAGGTAATTGTTATATATTAATATTACAAAAATAAAAGAATTAGTGCAACATAAAAAATGTGATCGTAATACCTAAAAGAAATTTATAGGAAAGTAGTTTTTCAATATTTATCTGCCTTTCTTTTTAGTTAAAAATGATATAATGGGTATAAGTGTTTTTGCAATCCCATCCAACCGAAGGGAGAATGGATATTATGAGTAATAATTGGCACGAAAATGTGTTTTTTGGTCTACACTTTGATCTTCATGCAAATGCAAATGATAATGAATTAGGTAAGAATTTAGATAAAGACGAGTTAATTAGAGAATTAAAGAAGGTGAATCCGGACTTTGTACAATGTGATTGTAAAGGTCATCCCGGTTATACCTGTTATCCTTCAAAATCAGGTATTTCGGCACCGGGAATAATAAAAGATTCACTGCGTATATGGAAAGATGCCGCTAAAGAACTTGGAATCCCTCTTGTCATGCACTATTCGGGGGTATGGGATAGTGCGGTTTTAAAATTACATCCCGAATGGGCTAGGGTAAAGCATTCCAAATACTGTGATGACGTCGAAAATATCTGCAAAGATGAAAATATGGTATGTTTACTATCAAAGTATACAGACGAATATATGATTGAACAGATGCTGGAAATCATAGATTTATATGATGTGGACGGATTTTGGGTAGATGGGGAAAACTGGGCTGTGGCACCGTGCTATTGCATAAATTGCAAAGAAGAATTTGATAAGCAATACGGCTTGAAAATTATACCCGAAAAGCAAGGTGATATCGGATGGGATCAATGGTTAACATTTACTCGTAATAATTTCGTGAATCATGTAAAAAAATATACCGAAGCAATACATAAAAGAAAACCTGAATGTACTGTATGCAGTAATTGGATGTATACGGTGCGACAACCTGAGGAAATTTCCGCTCCTATTGACTATTTAAGCGGAGATTTTCCATTCATATGGAGTGCGTCAAAAGCAATAATCGAAGCTAAATTTATGGATAATAGAAATATAAGTTGGGATTTGATGGCATGGGGTTTTACCAGTTATGGCCCGGCTAAAGCTTGGACATTTAAAAGCGTACCCGCATTGTGCCGGGAAGCTGCCGTTGTTATGGCAAACGGAGGCAGCTTTATGATATATGATCAACCGGAAAGATCAGGAGAACTTATAAAATGGCACATGGATAAGATGGCTGAAGTTGCAAAGTTTTGCAGAGCAAGACAGCAATATTGCCAATATACAAGATCATTACCTCAAGTTGCATTAATGCACAGCAAAGATCATTACTATAAAAATAACAGTCCTTCGTTTAATTTCGGACAGGTGGTAAAACCGTTAGAAGGTGCCCTACATACAATTTTAGAGAATCACTACCATATAGACATATTAAATGACAGTGATTTCATGAGAAGAAAAGATGAATATAAGTTATGTATTGTTGCAGAACAGAACCGGTTACCTTTGCAACAAATTTTGGAATTAAAAGAATATGTTAAAAACGGAGGTAGATTAATAGTATCCGGTCCGGAGCAAACAAAACTTTTTGATGATATAACAGGTGTAGAAGATTTAGGTATAATGATGGGGGAAGGATCAGGTGATTCGGTTTATATAACCGATGGAAATGAATCCTTTTTTGCGATCGGAGATTGGCGTTTAACAAAGAATGCCGGTGATGCCGTTGAGGTGGAACCTATCCTGACCGGAAGAGAAGTTGGCAAATCAGCTAAAAGATCAAACTATCATGCAGCGGTTGTAAATAAATATGGTGATGGTTATATAGCGTGTATATTCGGTTCATTATTCGGTTGTTATGCAGATTCACATTATCCCGGTGCCAGACGGTTTGTAAAAAAGATAATAAGTAAAATGAATATAACAGGTTTAGTTGGTATTGATGCTCCATTAGCTCTGAATATATCTTTACGTGAAAAAAACAATATGATATTTATACATTTTATTAATCTGGGAAGTAATAAACCTTTGTCCCCTGATAATGCATACATAGAAGATGTTCCCGCTTGTGGTCCGGTAAATGTAGTGATTGAAATTGATTGCAAACCGAAGTTAGTTTATTTGGCTCCTTCATGCGACCCTGTTTTTTGGGTTTATGAGCAAAATCAATTGACTGTAAAGGTAAGCTCTGTAGGCATATATGATATATTGGTTATAGAGAAATAGATATAGAATTTCACTTGAAATTTATGATTAAGGTGCTTGAACAATTAAAAATTCAGGTTAAATTTATGCTTGAGATTCCATTGATATTTGTTTTTGTAGGTTTGGATTGTGCGTTTACCATGAGACACAAGTTATTTTCCTTTTTGTGGTATTATTGTTTTCGTGTATAATGATTAGGAAATGAAATATCTTTTAATTTTAAATAATATATAAAGTAATGTTAAGATTCCATGCTTACGGTATTACGAACAATAAATTCGATTACGGGAATACCGAATAGAAAAAAGGGGTTTGCGATGAATGACATAAACAAAAATCAGATATGGGAAATAACTCCCATTAACTTTCAAAATGCAATAGAAAACGAATTATCTCAAAAAGTATACAAGATTTTATTAAAATGGTTACCATACGCAGATAAAACATATGCCGATTGGGATTATAAGCCAAATTGCGGACATTTTTTCGGAGGTTCCTTCTGGTATGCGGAGGAGACGGCGAATACCGTGCAATTGTATGCTACCTTAGCAAAATTAGGGCCGTATGATGCGGCAGTTACGGGAATTCCCCGGATTGAAGTGAAGGAAAAAGCCATAAAAGCAATCCGTTACCTTGGGTTTACACACGATACGGGCCCGGAAGATTGTGTACGTACAAAAGGAATTCATCCTCATTTTAGCGAAAAAAAATGGGGTGGTAAGAATGACAATTTTTTTATGGCGTCACAAACCGGACGTTCAGTGTGCAGCCTTGGTATATCCGCTTGGATTTTATGGGACGAACTTGACGATGAAACAAAAATACTGGTTCAAAATGTAGTTGCTTATTATGCCGACCGATGGTCAACCGAACCGGCGCGTAACGGGACATATCTTGACACCCAGTGTGAAGAGAATGGATGGACTTCACAAGGAATATCCGTTGCATTAGCCCTTTTCCCTAAACATCCTAATTATGAAATCTGGAAAGAAGGATTTATTAAATGGTCAATTAATACGGCAACAACATATCTGGATCGATTGAATGATAATCCTTATCTTGATGCTCCGTTACGAATAAAATGGATTCATAATATTACGTTACATCCGGATTTCACCACAGAAAATCATGCGTTTGTTCATCCTAGTTATTTATGTGCAGGTATTAATTTAAGGGCATACCACGGTATTTTCGGTTTAATGTCAGGCGATACAATCTATGACAGCGCTTTTTATAATAATGAGAATGTGTATAATCGTGCCGTGTTACGGTTTACACAATTCGACGGTTTGGCAATCCCGGTTCAAGGACAGGATTGGTGGTATAACCGGCAACACGAACGACAGTTAACTCATTCCATATTGAATGTATTCCATCATCATCCCGATGCAGCTCGATTTGAAATAAATTCACTGGAAATAGTCGAAAGATTACAAAATAGTAATACACGCGGATGTCTTTTGGAGGAAAACGGCGAAGACTGCAAAATAACGAGTAATCAAACCGCGAAAGATATGGAAAATACATCAATGCAAGACTTACTCACTTCATATCTCATTCATTTATTCGGTGGTTCCGGAGTACCGCCGAGTGATGAGAACGAAGTTGCAGAACGTCTTTCCGGTGTATATTACTATCCTTACGGAAGTTTTATCATTAATCGAACCAAGAATAGTTTTTCGTGTTTTAGCTGGCGTAATAATGTGATGGCATTAACCTTTCCGAATCAGGGGATGTGGGTTATTACCGCTTTGTTTTCTTCTTATGTCGGTAATGTTATTTTTACAAAATCAAAAGGGATCAAAGGTTTAACCAATGAAACAAATATCCGAAGTGTGGAAGACCACAACATAACAAGGTATGAAAACGGATTTGGAGCATGTGCATCAATCATAAGAGGAGACGATGAAATTTTGCAAAACGTCGCTTTTGTTTCATTACCGGATGGGAAAACTATATACATGGAACTATTCAAAATCAAAAAATCCTGTCAAGGTGTAACCATACATACAGGTATGATCGGAGTACGTAATGAAAATTTCCAAGGATTAAAAGAACTCGCACCCGGCGTGAGAACTCTTTATTTACCGGAATACAGCCGAAGTTATTATGGTTTTTACGGCAAAGAACCGAACAGAACAGAGACCTTCAAACCGATTTCCCATGTGAATGTTGACGATAAAATCGGTTATATTCTTCATGGATCTAGAGATGTCACCTATATTAATAAACATGAATATCCGAAATGGAAGGGTGTTGAGGATATACTCATTCTAAATGATATGGGGGTCAATGATTATGATACTAAAGACATATTACAACCCTTCATTGTTTTATCGGCACCTAATATTGATCATAACGCGACTGTCGGACTAAATGATAAAACAGATTTTATGGTGACAACCGATAACTGCGTTCTACTTATGCAAACGGAAAATTACTTTGTATATGCCAATTTTAACAAAGAAAAAACAATAGGTTACGGAGAATATAAAATTAAAGGCTATGAAGTTTCTCTTTTTAAAGGAATGAATCGAATTCAAAACAACCGATATTCATGGACGGACGAATTACCGGCGTATTCATCAGGATTTCTCTTTAGTTTATATTCCATTGAATGCGATGAGTTATCCGATTGTCATCTTGATATTTCAATAACCGAAAGCAAGATAGTTTTTGAAAACATCCAAGAAATCCCCGTTTCTTTAACACTAAAAACAGCGGAACAAGAAATATTGGCAACGATTCATCTTAAAGAAAACTGTGTATTTGTGTGGAATTGCAAAAAATAACTTAATATAGCATGCTATATTAAGTTATTTTTGTAATCAAGTTCTAATTAATAGATATCCGGTCCCCGATATGCTCCGGCAATTAATAATATAGTGATATATAAATTGTCAACTACTTTTTCACGCCATGGTCTTTAACATTTCAAGCGTTACGTTGTATTTTAATTCCTCACCCTTTTCATATCGGATAAACTCTTCCACCATATACCATGCCATTCTCTCCACTTCACGGCCCGCACTTCCTGCAATGTGGGTTGTAATGAACACATTGTCCATTTGAAGAAATCTACTATCCTCTTTTATCGGTTCAGGGAACGTCACATCCAATACAGCGGTTCTTGTCGGTACTTCGATGAGCGCACGGATTAAATCGTCCTCCACTACCTGGGCTCCCCGACCGGTGTTGATAAAGGTTGCATTCTCCGGCATCCGGTTGAAATGCTCCTTATTCAGGATTCCTACTGTTTGAGGATTATTGGCCAGATGATTTGAAATGGTTTGGCAGCTAGAAAAGATTTCTGTTAGGCTGTGTTTTGTAACCCCCAGTTCCTTTGCCCTTTCATCGGATAAAAATGGATCAAAGACCATCACATCAATTTTATACGGTTTTAATAACTCAATGACCCGTGTTCCGATCATCCCTGCACCAAGAATTCCTACCTTTACTGAATAATTTCCCGGAAAGGTGGAAAAGAATTTGCTTGCCTGCGTATGGTTCTTTTTATACAGTACGGCATTTTGATAAAAGCCTTTATTTGCAAGAATGATCTGAGCTGTCGAATATTCTGCTACGGGTACGGCATTAGCAGCCCATGCACTCATCACTTTTACACCGCAGCTTAAAAAAGGATGTGCGAAACTCTGTACACTCCCGGCACTATAAAATACCGCTTTCAGGTTTGGCAAAAATTTCTTGATTTCCTCTTCCGTAAGTTGAAGCATCCCCCAGGTTGAAAATGCAACCTCGGCTTGCTTTAATACTTCTCTGTCGGTTAAAAAGTCATCTTTTCCTATCAATCTTTCATGTAAATCTACCAATTCACGGAGTTCTTTCAATACATCCTCCGTATACACCCTTTTAACGTTCTCCGGTTTTCCCGTTAAGATAACTGCTTTTTTTTTCATGATTCTCACCTTTTCTTTTTCATTCATTAGATTCAAGAAGTATAAAATGATATTAATTTATATCCGTACCTACATATCTGAAGGTAACATTGTAGAAAATACATTGTTCAAAATCATATCTCACCGGTTGTTATTATATTTCTTCCCATTAGAGAATACTATGCTTTTTATTCGGTGTCATGGTTTTTTAGCCAAATACATTGTTATTTTATCATATAGAGTTATCTTCTTGTTACCGGAATCAAGAATTGATTCCAAGTCACTTTTTCTGCTGCTTAATACGCTTCTTCAAATTCAAGAGAATATATTAAAGTTAACATAATTCTCATAATCTAGTTATTTACGTTGAAGCATTCTCGTTTTAAAAGCTTTAAACTTACCAATATAATGACTTGTATATATAACTGCAATAATTAGCATTGCAAAAGAAATTCCAGAGCAAAAAGAAGCAATGTTTTTTACAACTCCGGTTTCTGCAAGCTCCAGATAATTCAATACAAAATATATAGTGAATGATAAAACTCCAATCCAAGAAAAAAAGTGTAATTTTTTCATTAATATCTTTTTTTCATCATTACTATATTCAGCTACTTTTAGTACTGTTTCTTTCGTCTCTTTATCCATTTTATCATTTTTCCTTTCTCCGTCAATTAATTCTCGGATATCCACCATATAAAAGTCTGACATTTCTATAATGATATCTAAATCAGGCATATTGTTTCCGGTTTCCCATCTTGAAACAGTTCTTCCGGTTACATTAAATTGTTCAGCCAGTTGTTCCTGTGTTAGTCCTTTTTCTTTTCGCAATTCTCTAAAAAAGCACCCTATTTTTTTCTGGTCCATAAAATCCGCCTCCTCTCAATGACAGTATACATTCAAGTAGATGTATTTAACACGACACAAAGTGAGAAATATCGTATTTTATACAAATAGACAAAAGGTGTCTATTTGCCAAACTATAAATAACCACCTCAACAAATCCATATTTCCTCTATCATCAATCCTATAGCCTACAACAATCCTGAACAAATAACCCTTTGACTATGCCATCCGCCGAATGTGTCGCTTCCCCCGTCCCCCTGACACACCCCCCTGACACACTATATATGCGCTTTCACGGTGCACATATCCGTCCCTATATCTTCCTATCTTCCCGGTCTAAAAAAGAGTGAAATATTTATTACCAAATAAAGTGACTCAGAATAGAATGTTTATATAATTAAATTTTTTTAAATATATCTGTAACAGAGATATCAAGCCCTTTAAAGTAAATGGAATTTACTTCTTCGGACTGCTTGTATGTTACCATTTGATCGAGCTGTTTGCTAATGAATGAATATAGAATGACTTGTTCCTTCACAGGTTCTATTACCCAATATTCATTTATACCACCTTCCATGTATACATTGAGCTTTTTCACCATATCTCTGCTCCGCGTTTCCGGTGATAAGATTTCTATCACCAGAGAAGGTATGCCCATATACCTGTCCTTACTATTTGTTGTCTCATAATGATCGCATGTTACAAGCAAATCCGGTTGTACTACATTTTTCGATTTTGTCTCTTCGTTTCTCAATGTGATATCAAAAGGTGCCGATAATACCCGGCATGTTTTTCCGCTGAACCATAGAATCAACTTTTCATATAAGTTTGAATGTATACTCTGGTGTGTAAAACCGGGTGAAGCCAACAGATAGACTTCTCCGTCAATATATTCATATCTTTCTTCATTCCCTTCCGTAATCTTTAGAAATTCTTCGTAAGAAACTCTTTGACCGGAATAGCTATATGCAGAGCTTCCTTCTCTGATTGTCATGTATCCGTTCTTTGTGTTATCATAGCTGCTCAGCTTAGCAATAATACTATCATTTTTGGTAATATATATATCCTCTTCTGCGCACTTTTTTAAATACCTGCCAAAATAGTTCTTCATATCTGTTGCATTTACTTTCATACGAAACACCCTCCAAACAACAATATAGCTAAATTTTATAATTATAATATCTAATTGTCAATATAATAATGGCTATATAGAAAATAATTTTATCCATTCTAATAAATAATTAGAATGGATAAAATTTGATACCTTTTATAAATGAGTTGCTATATTAAAGGGTTACTCGGGG
>CAZJOD010000078.1:0-4025 GCA_964547525.1 uncultured Clostridiaceae bacterium | reverse complement strand
GGGTTACTCGGGGACATTTCTCAACTAACCCGCTTTCTTAACGAAAGCAACCGTAAACCATGTAAATTTTTTTACAGTAAAAAATGAAAAAAGACAATTAACTACAATTTTCCTCATTTTTATTGAAGGATCACTTCAATAAGCTCTTTCCCGCCAATGGTTATTGCCCTTTCATTATCCGATAGGCAAAATTCCATGCTTTCATAAAACTTTCTTGCCCGGTGGTTCTCAAACAAAACCCATAAACCGCAGCTGCTTATACTTATTGATCTCATATACCGGAAATCATATTGAATAAGAGATTGGCCTATACCCTTCCGCCAGTATTGTGGGAGGACATATAATGCCTCAATTTCCCAGCTGCCCTGTTCTTTTTTATCTTTGTTATACTCCGGACTAAAGCAAATCACCCCAACTCCCTGATTATTAATTTCAGCTATAGCAAAATGATTTTCCGGAATTTTAAGGCTTTTAGCCACCTGCACCTTTCCATTACAAAAATCGTCACACTCCTTTATTCAATGGGTTAGGCTCAGCATTTCTCATTCGGCATAATGACCATGCTAGAGACGATTTTTTTACCGCCTCACCTAATTCCCATAAATTATTGAGAATCCTCAACTCGACGTTTCTTCTAAATTGTTCCTCAAACAAGTCATCATATTTCACAACTGCTATCGGTTTCTCTGTTTTATCACTCACATAAAATCCTGCGGTTTCGTCAAAATAAAAGTTTGATACATCAAATTCGTACAGATATATAGTTGTCATTGTCATACGTTTATACCAACCATGCTCAATAGCAACAGCATGACGCGAGGTTGAAGAAAAAAACTTTGATATGTCGTCCTGTGTTGTTTCGTCAGTGGCTCGATAACCCACTCGAGGACAGTCGCGGGGAGTAAGCCAATTAGGCAAACTTGGTTCCGTTAAAGACCAAACCAATCCCTTTGATTTATCCATATCATTTCTATATGGAATACGTGGAACAAATTCAGCAATATCTGATTCTTCGCTAACATGAAATAATCTCATCTGTACACCGCCTAATATAAATAATCTGCAATCTAAGTTCAAATTTGTCATAATGCTTAAATGACACATAAACATGAGTTATCTCTTTTCATAATTGCCACGACTAATAAACACGATGACATATTTCGGTCATGTTGGTTAGCCTATTTCACAATTTATTATACCAACATATAACCTGACCACTCGTCAACCACCAACATCTAAACCGTTCTGTCAATGGGGTTAAGCCTAAATTTTGTTAATATTTGGTATAAGATTCTATTAAATTGATATCTGTCCCCGATACGTTTCATAACACCATTTACAATACGTAAATTATTCGGTTTGATCCGTATTAAAAACACACATACCATGGCTTCCTGCGGTACCCTTTTAACAATAGCAAGTCCCATAGTACAGTCAAACTGTACTAAAACTCAAATGATTTGCTACGCAAACCACTTAAATAAAAGTCAATAGTACTTTTAGCTGTTCTCATACTATATACCGTCCCCCAAGCTTCTTTTACCACATGTTTTCTCAGGCTTGTAATACTTATTCCGAATATGAGAAATATCCTATGGTAAATTTGCGGTTTTTAGTTTTTCATAACAAACACCATAACATAATAATGATACTAGTAAAAAACCGCGATATATACCATATTGTGTTACTCTAATAAGCTATTCAAGAATAGTCATTCATAGATTTCTCTTCTATGACCAATCTTCTGCACTCTCAATTATATTTTAGTAAATTATAGACTTCACTCTCAGGACATTGAATCAAAACAGGTTTTTTGGATGGATCAACCCATCTGATAATCTTTAATAAATTATCTTCATCCATAGCTGTACATCCCATTGTACTGCTGTCTTTACCACTCCATATATGAAAAAAAATAGCACTGCCTTTACCGGGAATCGAGTCTACAGTATTATATTCAATTACTAAAAAATAATTATAAACCATTCCTATTGCATATAAATCCTCCGCAGAACTCCATCTGCCATTTGGTAATCCTTTTTGATAGGTATTATAATAAATGGAATCAGGGTCGTCTACCCAAAAATCATTTTCATTGAATTTTGTAAAGCTCAGCTTTGTACCCGGGTTATCCATTCGACTAAAACATCTTTCTATAGAAAAAATCCCTATAGGTGATTTTTTATCGCCTTCGACCTTATCATATGTAAAACCGTTCCCTCCGATAACAACATCAAAAGGCTCAAATACTTTATGCCACTTTCCGTTTTCCTTTTCAAAAGTATATGCTTTTGCCATCACGGTATCAAATTGTTTCGAAGTTATCAACACAACTTGTTCATATTCCCCGTCACTTTTAATTTGATCAAGCAAGTTAACATATTGGTCACCATTATATGTAAATATTTTGTCTTCTTGGGTGACAGAATTTTTATCACTACTTTTATAGAAATCCTCCGGATTTACATTAACTATTTGATATTTATCCGAGTCAGAATCATTAAAATGCCACCATTCCGAATCAATAGGTGTAAAGCCGTTTTCCACCATGATATTTGTCAGCATATTTAAATTCCTCCTTGCTACATCAGACATATTATCATTTAACCTTGATGCTTTATCTGTAAAATCATCAAAGATTGATGGCATTTCCAACTCATTGTTATTTTCATCAATAAGAGTGATATCAACAGCGGTTCCCTTATTGTGTTTTGACACGCCAATATCAGCTCCATAGATACCATTAACTAAAAAATACAAAATTAATACTGACATCGAGAATTTGAATAACCGTACGACTTGCTCTTATCACAGCAGAGCGACAGGTTATCCTGAGTTGCTTTGAGCTACTCGATATAGAAGCTGTTGAAGAAATTTAAATTACTTAAATCAAAAATCCACTCCAAAACTCATATAAACATGACTTTTGGAGTGGTAGCTTTAAACATTTTAAAAAGATTATAAAATTCAATATCCATCCTGTTACATCAGAGCAATACTTTTAGCTTCTATTCAGCCTATAGGTGTGTCACCGGTTAAAGCTCCTTTGTAAAGACCACAAAGTCATTAACTTTTAGAGGTAATGATGCACGAAAAAATTCACTCTATTTATCAAGATATAAGTTGGATATCAGTGTACGACCTTTTATCCTCTCCCTGTTATTATTGAGGATTACCTTCTCCAAAAGGACATGGACCATTCTGATTTACACTTCCTTGTCCTTCGTCTCCTCTTACCTTTCCTCCTCCGGCAAATACTGATTGAACCAATAATATGAAAATAAGACTCACAACAAGAATTATACTAAACAACTTCTTCATCAATTAATCACCTCCAATTTCAATGGATTTTCTGTGTCTTTAAGCAATATCTGATAAGCATGTTACAGTTTTCCCCATAACATCTGTAGTGTCCTAAAAAAATATTGTAGTCATCCGGTATAATGCACCCGTTCTATTAACATCAATAAATACTCCAAATTCACCCGGCGGTTTATATTCCTCTTTCAATTGAAAGAACAAGGAGTGTAGAATTATTTTAATTGTTTCCCGTTTACTATGCTAATTAAAAATATAATATCCAATATTTTCTTGGGTGTCAATAGCTAATCAATGGAAGAAAGGGCATAGCCAACCATTATTCTTGGGAAAATTTTTTGATTTTATAATTTTATTTTAATATGTAAGTGTGATCAAAGTTTGAGAGAATGTTGAAAATAATCAGATACGTCAATATCGCCATGTTTGCGGATTGTTCGATTCAAAAATAGCTCAATCGCATACCCACCGCAAATGGCATATTCAAAGCCACCGTTTTTCAATTGCTCATTGGCTTTTATAATCAGTTTATAATCTGTGTATCTGTCCATAATCTTCACCTAAATTCCCAACCCGATATTAGACTTATCACCCATATAACTGCCTTGCTCGGTAAAGCCGTCTTTTATCAGCGTAATAAACTTTTCCGAAAAGCCATAATCCGTCAGACGTTCTATATCCGCAAAAATCACATCGGATATAGGATT
>CAZJOD010000077.1:1180-17187 GCA_964547525.1 uncultured Clostridiaceae bacterium | reverse complement strand
TTTGCACCTGTCCCCTTACAAGTGGAGCATTTCACATTTTTCATGACGGATATGTCTTTTTCGGCTCCAAATACAGCCTCTTCAAATGACAACTCTAATACATATTGCAGATCTGCACCTTTTATAGGTCCGTTGCGTCTTGATCCGGATGAAAAAGGAGACCCTCCAAAAAAGGATTCGAATATATCTTCAAAACCGAAACCTCCGAAACCTCCCGGATCGGCTGACGGATTTACTCCCGCATGGCCGTACATATCGTATTTTTGACGTGTGTTTTTATCTATCAAAACGCTATACGCTTCATTTACTTCCTTAAATTTTGCCTCGGCTTCACTATTATTCGGATTTAAATCCGGGTGGTACCTTTTCGCCAGTTTTTTATATGCTTTTTTTATTTCTTCTTCTGTGGCGTTTCTGTTGATTTCCAGTACCTCATAGTAGTCTCTTTTATCAGTCACATGACCACTCCTTATGTTGTAATTTTTTTATAAAAATCCGTGTTATTATAACATAACCTAATTTATTATTGCAATACAATTATCTGTCTATATAAATATAAAGCGAGTAAAAACTCCAAATTTTGAAGTTTTTACTGCGCTTTGATAAGGTAACAATTATATAGGAAGCACTCAGGTTTATTCACATATGTTTTTCTGTGAACAGACGTAGCATATTCAGTACGATCTCTGCTTACACATAATCGCTGCGCATCAAATATATACTAACATATATTGACCTGAGATTCCATTATTTTTTATCATCATCATCTACGACTTCATAATCCGCATCATAAACATTGTCTTGGTTCCCACCGGTATCATGTCCGGCTTGGGCCGATTGATCCATATTAGGATTTTGTTGGTATATTTTTGATGACAATTCATAAAATACCTGTTGTAATTTGTCGGCAGCCGATTTAATTTTTTCATTATCAGTACCTTTTAACGCATCTTTTACGTTGTTTATTTCGGTCTCGATTTTCTTTTTATCGGAAGCATCAAGTTTGCCGCCTAAATCTTTCAATGTTTTTTCAGCCTGGTAAACCGCATTGTCCGCGTTATTTCTAGTTTCAACATTTTCTTTGTTCTTCTTGTCTTCCTGAGCAAATTTTTCAGCATCTTTAACAGCTTTATCTATTTCCGAGTCAGTAAGGTTAGTAGAAGCGGTTATTGTAACTTTTTGCTCGTTTCCGGTTCCCATATCTTTTGCAGAAACATGTACTATACCGTTGGCATCAATATCAAATGCAACTTCAATCTGTGGAACTCCACGAGGTGCAGGTGGTATACCTGTAAGCTGGAATCTTCCTAATGTTTTATTATAAGCCGCCATTTCTCGTTCACCTTGCAACACATGAATATCTACCGCAGTTTGTCCGTCTGCAGCAGTTGAGAATATTTGACTCTTCTTAGTAGGTATGGTTGTATTTCTTTCAATAAGTTTCGTGAACACACCACCTAAAGTTTCAATTCCCAACGACAGAGGGGTTACATCCAAAAGTAGCAAATCCTTAACGTCTCCGGTTAATACTCCCGCTTGAATTGCAGCACCTACAGCAACACATTCATCAGGATTTATCCCCTTGAAAGGTTCCTGTTTCATAAAATCCTTAACAGCTTGTTGCACTGCGGGGATTCTTGTAGAACCACCTACCAGCAATACTTTAGTTACCTCGGATACTGACAAGTTGGAATCTTTTAAAGCTTTTCTTGTGGGTTCCATGGTTTTCTCAACCAGATCGGCTGTCAATTCATTAAATTTGGCACGTGTCAATGTAACATCCAAATGTTTCGGTCCGGTAGCGTCGGCAGTGATAAACGGTAGATTTATATTGGATGTTGTGACTGTAGACAATTCAATTTTTGCCTTTTCAGCGGCTTCTTTCAATCTTTGCATAGCCATTTTGTCTGATGACAAATCCACCCCGCTGTCTTTCTTAAATTCTCTTACTAAATAGTCTATTACTCTTTGGTCAAAGTCGTCGCCACCCAAACGATTGTTACCGTTTGTGGCTAAAACTTCGAATACTCCATCTCCGATTTCTAGAATGGAAACGTCAAATGTACCTCCACCTAAATCAAAAACCATTATTTTTTGGTCGCTTTCTTTATCTAACCCGTAAGCCAATGCCGCTGCCGTAGGCTCGTTCACAATTCTTAGCACTTCCATTCCGGCAATTTTACCGGCATCTTTAGTCGCTTGTCTTTGAGAATCGCTAAAATATGCAGGAACGGTAATTACCGCTTGCTTAACTTCCTCTCCTAAATAACTCTCCGCATCAGCTTTCAATTTTTGCAATATCATTGCGCTGATTTCTTGTGGTGAGTAACTTTTATCATCTATTCTAATTTTTTTGTCCGTCCCCATATCTCTTTTAATAGAACTTATTGTTCTTTCGGGATTCGTTATGGCTTGACGTTTAGCAACCTGTCCTACCAACCTTTCGCCGGTTTTTGAGAATGCAACAACAGACGCTGTAGTTCTGTTCCCTTCCGCATTAGCTATAACCACAGGCTCTCCGCCTTCCATAACCGCTACACATGAATTTGTTGTACCTAAATCAATTCCTATAACTTTTGCCATATTTGCCTCCTATTTTTTATTCATTTTTAAAACTCAAGCCTCATAATTTGACTTTTGCTGACCTTTATGATAAAATTTTTTAATTCGCCACTTTAACCATACTATGTCTTATTACTTTATCCTGATATTTATACCCGCATTGAAACTCTTCAATAATAACATTTTCACCTATGCTGTCGTCATCTACATGTAAAACTGCATTATGGTAATTAGGGTCGAATTCACAATTTTTTGCTTCGATTTTTTCAACACCTATATCTGCAAACACTCCTGCAAGCTGTTTTGATACCATTAAAATACCGTCACGGAAGGATTTATAATCCTGATTTTCATTTGATTTCACGGCTCTTTCAAAGTTATCCATTACCGGTATAAAGCTTAAAACTATATCACACACAGCTTCTTGATATAATCTTTCCTTTTCTTTAACCGTCCGCTTTTTAAAATTATCGTACTCAGCGGCAAGCCTTTGTAATTTATCTTTGTATTCTTCACATTCGGCTAAAACTTTTTTCAGCTTCTCTTGGTAATCACTGCATTGCTCACCGGATTTTTCAGTTTCGGTTTGAACCTGTTCCTCATTTTGATCATTTATAGGATTCTCATCACAGCAAGATTCATTTGTATTAAATTTATCAGCATTATTAGATCCTATATTCATGTTTTTCTCATCTGCGTTAACCAAAATATCCGTCCTTTCTCGCCATTTTCGGCTCATTTATTTTTTTCCATTAACTTCTTTAAATACGACATTATTCCGATCATTCTACCATATTCCATTCTGATAGGACCAATCACACCTATTCTAGTGTCAATCCCTAAAAATTTACATTTGGTAGATATAATACTAACATTCTCAAAACCTTTTACAGAATTCTCCGTCCCTATCTTTATATCGACACTGCCATTAAGATTTGATACAAGCATCGATAATAAAAGTTTTTTGTCATTCAATAAATTAATAACATTTTTTATAGTTATAACATCGTTAAATTCCGGATAATCTAAAATATTTGTTACCCCTTCAACGTAAACTTTCGGTAATAAATTTTTAACCTCCATTTCTTTAATAGCATATAATACTTTTAAAAAAACATTATCTTTTATAATATCTTTGTACTCAAATTCGGAAAAATCCTCTTTTCCCAAATCCCTTATCGGTTTTTTTGAATATTTGTTTGTCAAATATTCAGATAACCGATCTGTCAGATCGGAGTCAATATCATCTACACGTATAATTTCGGTGTAAACGTTGGCATTATCATCGATAATTAGAACCGCTGCGACCCGATCCTCCACCTTTAAAATCTTAACTGCGTCAATTATTATGCTCCCTCTTGTATGCTCACATCCAAATACTGTATATCCGGATACTTTTGATAAAAAAGAGGATACTTTTTGTAATAAACCGGTCACTGACGAAACACTGTCTTTTAATATTGCACTTACAAGCACTTCGTCTTCGGATGAAATATTCCTGTTAGATATCAATTCATTCACATACAACCTAAAACCCCGTTCCGAAGGGATTCTGCCTGCCGAAGTATGCGGTTGGGTTATGTAACCCAATTCCTCTAACAAAGTCATTTCATTCCTTATTGTAGCCGAACTTAACCCGATACCATACTTAATTGCCACCTTTTTTGACCCTACAGGCTCACCGTATTCAATGTAATCATCTATGATGGCCTGCAAAATCCTTTGCTTACGGTCATCTAACATAATACACCACTCCTTGTTAGCACTCTGCACTTGCGAGTGCTAACACAAATAAAATAACACCATTCTAAAGTTTTGTCAAGACTTATATTCAAATAAATTCCATGAAAACATTATTTGCAAAGTCCAAACCCTTTTTTGTTAACCTTATATTATTTATATTTTTTTCTATCAAGCCTTTTTCATACAATCTTTTTAGATTCTCTTCATATATTAATGAAAAATCTTTATCGAACCTACTCTTAAACTTTATTTCATCGATTCCCTCTAAAAGTCGAAATCCCATCATTGCATATTCGTGGGCTTCGTCACTTAAAGATAAAACTTCAAACTCGTCAATTACATTTATATTATTTTCGATACCTGATATATATCTTTCAACATTATTAATATTACCATATCTTTTTCTATTTAAATATGAAAATGAACCTGAACCGAATCCCACATATTCTCCTGTTTTCCAATATACTATATTATGTTTTGATTCGCATCCCGGTTTTGCGAAATTTGATATTTCATAATGATTATAATTGCATTTAGTTATTTGTTCACAAGCGTAATAATACATTTTACGGTTTACTTCATCAGGTAATTCCTTATATTGCCCTGTTTTTACCAAATTAAACAATTGTGTATTTTTTTCTATTTTCAAATCGTAACAAGATATATGGGAGGGATTTATTTTTATAACAGTATCTATAGTATTTTTCCACAGATCGAAAGATTGCCAGGGGAATCCGAAAAATAAATCAATATTTATATTATCAAATCCAACGTTTTGTGCATAACTCATTACATTCAAAAAATCATTGAATGTATGCACCCTACCCGCTTTTAACAAATCATCTTCATTTACCGACTGCAAACCTATACTAATCCTGTCGATACCAATATTTTTATAAGTCTTTAATTTTTTTTCATCGACTGTGCCCGGATTTACTTCTATAGTAAACTCACTTATATTAGACATGTCAAAACTCTCATTTAATTTTTCAACAATGGCTGAAATATACTTTGATTTTAATAATGAAGGAGTTCCACCACCGAAATAAATCGTATACACGTATGTGTTTGAAAGAAATTGAGATTTACATTCAATTTCTTTCAATAATGCGTTAACATATGCTCTTGCCAAGCAGTCTATATCTGCATAAGATGGAAAATCGCAATACAAACACTTTCGCACACAAAAAGGAAAATGTACATAAATAGATATAGGTTTTTTAAAATTAATATTCTCTATCATGTATCCAATTTTAAAACACTCATAAAAGCTTCTTGCGGAACCTCAACACTACCTACCTGTCTCATTCTTTTTTTACCTTCTTTTTGCTTCTCCAACAATTTCTTTTTACGGGATATGTCACCCCCGTAACATTTGGCTAATACATCTTTACGAAGCGCTCCTATTGTTTCCCTGGCTATTATTTTACTTCCGATACACGCTTGTATAGGAATTTCGAACATTTGCCTGGGGATGGTTTCTTTAAGTTTTTCCGCAATCTTCCTACCTCTGGCATAAGCTTTATCTTCGTGAACAATAAATGATAAAGCGTCAACTACTTCACCGTTTAATAATATATCGAGTTTCACCAATTTTGATTGCTTATAGTCGGTCAATTCATAATCATATGAAGCATATCCTCTTGTTCTTGACTTAAGTGCGTCAAAAAAGTCATATATTATTTCATTCAAAGGCATTTCATATATGAGAGAGGTTCTTGATTCGTCCAAATAATGCATTTCTTTATATATACCTCGACGATCCTGACACAATTCCATAATCGCACCTACATAATCGGGTGGAGTCATAATAGAAACTTTAACTATAGGTTCTTCTATTTTTAATATTGATGATACTTCCGGCATATTAGTCGGATTGTCAATATTCATTTCACGACCGTTTGTACTTGTCACTTTATAAACAACACTTGGAGCCGTAGTGACAATATTCAGGTCAAATTCTCTTTCTATTCTCTCTTGAATTATCTCCATATGAAGTAAACCTAAGAAACCGCATCTAAAACCAAAACCTAACGCAACAGAAGTTTCCGGTTCATAATATAGCGATGCGTCATTTAACTTTAGTTTTCCAAGCGCATCTCTTAAATCTTCGTATTTTGAACTGTCTGCCGGATAAATACCGCAAAACACCACAGGAACCGCTTTCCTATATCCGGGTAAAGGGTTGCTTGCAGGCTTTTTTGAAGATGTTACAGTATCCCCGACCTGAGTATCCGAAACATTCTTTATTGAAGCGGCAAAATAACCTACTTCACCCGCTTTTAATTCGTTGCACTTCTCATATCCGACCGGTCTCATATACCCTAATTCGTTTACCTGAAATTCTTTTTTTGTGTTCATCATTTTAATACTGTCACCCAGTTTTAAAGTACCCTCGCGAACTCGTATTAAGACAATAACTCCCTTATAACTGTCGTACCAAGAATCAAATATTAATGCTTGAAGCGGGTTTTCAGGATCTCCGTCGGGTATTGGTACATTATTGATGACAGCATGAAGTACAGTATCAATGTTAATACCGTTTTTCGCTGAAATCATAGGAGCGTTTTCCGCTTCAAGGCCAATAATATCTTCAATCTCTTTTTTTACATATTCCGGCCTCGCACTTGCCAAGTCTATTTTATTTATGATCGGGACAACTTCCAGATTGTTATCAAGGGCAAGATAAACGTTAGCCAATGTTTGGGCTTCAATACCTTGGGATGCGTCAACTACAAGCAAAGCTCCTTCACAAGCGGCTAAACTCCTTGATACTTCATAATTGAAATCCACATGTCCCGGTGTATCAATTAGATTCATTACATATTCCAATCCGTCACTATGTTTGTAATTCATTCTTATAGCTCTGGATTTAATTGTTATACCTCTTTCGCGTTCAATATCCATATTATCAAGAACTTGTTCGTGCATTTCGCGTTGATCCAATGATCCGGTTTTTTCTATCAAACGATCGGCCAATGTTGACTTTCCATGGTCTATATGTGCGATTATACTGAAATTTCTCAAATAATTTCGATAATCCTTGGACATTTTTCCCTCCGTATTACTCAAAATTCCTGATTTTCAATTCATCAAGTTGTTTTTTATCAACGACGTCAGGAGCGCCACTCATCAAGCACGATGCGTTTTGTACTTTAGGAAATGCGATAACATCGCGAATACTCTTTCTACCTGTCAATAACATGGCTAAACGATCCAAACCGTAAGCAATTCCACCGTGAGGAGGTGTACCGTATTTAAATGCATCCAAGAGAAACCCGAATCGATTATAGCTTTCTTCTTGTGTAAAGCCCAAAAGAGAAAACATTTTATTTTGCAATTCGTTACTGTGTATTCTAATGCTACCACCTCCTAATTCAGTACCATTTAGTACTATGTCATAAGCTTTTGCACGTGCTTTTAACGGTTCGGAATCCAAAAGATACAAATCTTCATCCAAAGGGGATGTAAACGGATGATGCATTGCTACATATCTTTTTTCTTCTTCCGAATAATCAAGCAGTGGGAACTCTGTTACCCAAAGCAAATTATAGTCTTTATTATTTTTTAATAACTCTAATTTGCGAGCCACCTCAAGTCTTAGATTTCCCAAAGCATCGTAAACAATGCTGTCTTTGTCAGCGATAAAACACAAAAGATCTCCGGGCTCCGCTTTCGCTCTTTTTAATATCTCATCTATTTCTTCTTTCTTAAGAAATTTTGTGATAGGTGATTTTAATTCATTTTCTTCAACTGCTATCCATGCCATACCTTTAGCTCTATAAGTTTTAACAAACTCTCCCAAGGCATCGATTTCTCGTCTCGAAAATTTTTCCGCACAGCCTTTTGCGTTTATAATTCGTACACTTCCGCCGCTTTCAACTGCACTTTTAAATACCTTAAAATCACAACCGGAAGCTATGTCTGACAAATCGATCAGTTCCAACCCGAATCTTGTATCCGGCTTATCAGAACCGTATCTGTCCATGGCTTCTTTATATGTTAAACGTGGTAAAGGTAATTTAATATCAATATTTACGATATCTTTAAATATCTTTTGTATTAATTTTTCGTTTATTTCCAGTATATCTTCTACATTAACAAAAGACATTTCAACATCTATTTGAGTGAATTCAGGTTGTCTATCAGCTCTTAAATCCTCATCTCTAAAACAACGTGCTATTTGATAGTATCTGTCAAAACCGGATACCATAAGCAACTGTTTAAAAATCTGAGGTGATTGAGGCAGTGCGTAATAACTACCAAGGTTAACTCGACTTGGCACTAAATAATCTCTTGCTCCCTCAGGAGTACTTTTTGTTAACATAGGAGTTTCAATTTCTAAAAAATTGTTTGCATTAAAAAATTCTCTTGCCGATTGAGCTATATTATGACGAGTTATTATAGCATTTTGCATATCGGGTCTTCTAAGATCAATATACCTATATTTTAACCTTGTGGCTTCGTTAGTCATTGAATCTTCTTCAATATAAAACGGCGGTGTGTGAGCTTTACTTAATATTCTAAGCTCTGTGCAAAGTATTTCTATCTTGCCGGTAGATAAATTTTCATTGACAGTTTCCGGGTCTCTTGCAGTAACTTCACCTGTAACTGCGATCACATATTCCGATCGAATATGTGATGCTTTATCAAAAAGCTCACGGTTAGTTTCTAATCGAAAAACAATTTGCAATAAACCGGAGCGATCTCTCAGATCAACAAATAAAACTCCTCCTAAGTCCCTGTATTTATGAGCCCACCCCATAACAGTAACATTTTTACCAATATCGTATTCGGTAAGTGTTGCGCATAGGCACGTTCTTTTTAATCCTTTAATACTTTCAGACATATTTATTCCTCCGTTTTTATCAACTCATCAGCCAAGTGTTCAAAACTTATTATTCTCTCTTCACCTGTCCGCATATTCTTTAATATACCTTCTCTTCGAAGAATTTCATCTTCTCCGACTACCATAACATACTCCGCTTTGCTTTTATCCGCATATTTCATTTGAGCTTTAAGGCTTTTCCCCGAGACATCGTTTTGGCATTTTATGTCCATTTGTCTTAGTCGGAATACCAATGATGCCGTGCATTTTTTTGCTTCTTCACCAATCGAAGCCAGATATACTTTTACCGGTTTCGGCTCAGGGAATTTTATGTTTCTGCTTTCCATCTCCATAATAAGCCTCTCCATACCCATTGCAAATCCGATACCGGGCTCATCCGGACCTCCACATAATTTTACCAATCCGTCATATCGTCCCCCTCCGCATATTGTTCCTTGGGTCCCGACATTTTCAGACACAAATTCAAAAACAGTTTTTACATAGTAATCCAAGCCACGTACAATTTTTTTATCAACCTCATATTTTAATCCTAATGCACTTAATCCGCTTCTAAAACTTTCAAAATGCATATTGCAATCTTCACAAAGACGATCGGCCAATAAAGGGGCACTTTTATTTATTTGCTTACAATTTTCTTCTTTACAATCCAATATACGTAACGGATTACGTTCAATACGATTTTTACAGTTATCACACATACGGTCGATATTAGGTTTTAAATATTCTTTTAACACCTCATTGTATTTCGATCTGCATACAGGGCATCCGATACTGTTAACTTTCAGGACTATGTCACCTAGACCCAGCTTTTCAAACACCGTTGTCATCAATGCGATTATTTCGACATCCATTTGAGGATCGTTAGAACCGAAAGATTCCACCCCAAATTGATTGAATTCCCGGTACCTCCCTTTTTGAACATTTTCATACCTGTAAGCTGTAATATTGTAATATAACTTAACAGGAGATGTCCATGAAGCCATACCGTTTTCAATAAAACTTCTGACGACACCTGCGGTGCCTTCCGGTCTTAATGTTATACTTCTGCCTCCTTTATCGTCAAATGTATACATTTCTTTTTGAACGATATCTGTTGTATCTCCTACTCCTCTTTGAAACAATTCGGTATGTTCAAAAACAGGTAGTCTTATGGGTTCATAGTTATAGTTCTTACAAACTTCATTTATTATCGTTTCTATGTGTTGCCATTTATATACATCTTTTGGGAGTATATCCTTCGTACCTTTTGGGGCGCTAATTTTCATACTCATTCACTCCTTGAACCGTTCTTATATAATTTTCGACTTGTTCTATAAAAATATATCATAGCTGTAATATTTCCTGTGTCTTATTAACCGGTAGATATTCGAATTATATTTGCTCCTATAAAAACATCCTCGATTCCTATAATAATCGAGGACGAAATTTTACGTTTATCGGTATAAACCGTAATCGTGACGTTACTCGAACCTAAAAATCACTTACCGGTCCGATATTCCGCGGTGCCACCTTGTTTGTGACCGAATTTAATAAATTCCGTCACCACTTAAATCCTTTTAACGTTTTTGTACGGACAACCCTACTTAATAATTTTCGAATTGTCAGCTCCGGAACGTTACCAAACATGATTTATATCAAAAATGCTCTCAGTCTATGACACTTAATCCCTGTGAAAAAATACATGCCGATCTTTCCTTCATTGCCTTTTGTTATTTAATTCCTCTTATTTTAATTATTTATAACTTTCTTGTCAATACCTTTATAAATATCGGTTATCATTTCTTTGCTTTTTTCTTCTACACAAACCCAGTAATCGCCTCCACCAAAAATATCAGGATATCCGGGCAATGTATGAAATTTAATATCTTCTAATTTAATATTCATGAATTTCATAGTGAACGATATAATTTCACCCGGTATCATGTTTGTTTTAACATAATTTTGTGCTACATTTACAACATTTATTAAATTTAAATTCATACTTTTTTTAATAGCTCTTTTAATAAAATCTTGCTGTCGATAAATACGTCCGATATCACCATCCGAATGAGTACCGTCATTATTCATTCTGAATCTTAAATATTCAAGTGATTCTTGACCATCCAATAATTTAGGACCCGCTTTAAAATGTATGTGTAAATCATCAGTAGGGTCATCGTAATCCATATCAAACGGAATATCTACCTCAACTCCGCCTATACAATCCACTATACCTATAACTCCGGCATATTGTATCTTTACGTAGTAGTGTATAGGTACCTTCATTAATGCACTTACCGTGTTTACCATGTTTTGCGTTCTTTCCACAGTTGAAGCGCCGTAATAATAAGCATTAATTTTTTTCATGTAAGGTTCTTCTCTACCTTTTGTATGATAGTAAGTATCTCTCGGAATGGATATTACATCAGCCGTAAGCCTGTCCGGGTCAAGACTTACAATAAAAATCGTATCCGCTAATAAAAAATCCGCCAATCCGAAACATAGCACATTAATCCTGCTGCTATCGTTTATCATATCAAAATACGGGTCGCTAGGTTTATTTATTACGTTACCTTGATTATCAGTCGTTTTTGTAGTCTCGGCAGGGGTTTGTGACACAACCGGTTCATTGTTCGAAATACCTGTTTCTCTCGGGTGCCTTGTTTCAGATACAGGACCCGGATCCTCGGCTCGTACATAATCGATAGGTTTTACTCCTTGTTCGTTAAACTGCCATAATTCGTTATGTACAAACATAACTCCTAATAAAGTAATAATAACAATAAACGAAATGGAAACAGCCAATTTGTTCTTGTTTATACCTTTTTTCTTCTTTCTTTTTTTTACGATATTTGTTTTGACAACGGCGTTATTATTTTTCATCTGTTGAACCTTACTCCATCCGATTTGTACACCCTTATTCTTTACCACATCATCATTATAATACTACTGTTTTTAATATCAATAGCATATTACAAGTAAAATATAATATGTATAGTATCATATATCCGTTAAAATCAAGCGTTTCGATTTTAAACAACACATATGACATTGATACTATTATTATAATATATTATCTCTCTTTTATAAATAATTGCTTATATCTTTTTTAATATGTTACCATATTTTAATCGTTATTAACAGTCTTATTGAAATTTTCATATAAATTTTTCATTTTTAAAGCGTCTTTAGCCATGGTTCCGTTTGATTCACAAATAAAAACCGGCTGTAGGTCATATTTATAAATTAATGGAACTAAATATGTAAAATCGGGTCCGTACTCCGGTTCGTCGAAAGTTCTGTGACGTTTTTCTCCACCTTTTTGAGTATACTCAATTCGGCTGAAATGACAATGAAACTTTTTTGCACGTTCTTGACCCAAAGCATCTGTTAATTTAACTATTACCTGCTCAAAATCTTCACACGAGTTCAAACTCCCAAAATTTCTTGCATGAAGATGTCCGAAATCTATACATGGTATCAGCCTGTCATCTGATTTACAAATAGCTATTATCTCGTCTAAGTCACCGACCTGATTAATCTTTCCCATTAACTCGGGACATATGGTTACATTATCTACACCAAGATCCGAAGCTTCATTCAAAGTTATTTTCACCTGGGTTATTACACGTTCTAATGCAATGTTTCTGTCTATGCCTGCGCAGGAGCCCGGATGAAAGACTACTCTTTTGGCACCCATCCAAACAGCCGCTACCATACTGTCAGTTAAATATTTTCTGGATTTTTCCAAATTAATAGGGTTATCGGATGCAAAATTAATATAGTATGGAGCGTGTATACTCATAAAAATACCATATTTATCCGATTCGTTACCTATATCGTTAGCTTTCTTTTCTCCTATATTTACACCTTTGCTACATTGATATTCATATGCGTTCAAACCTTTCCGATTCAACCATAAAGGCATTTGATCCGAAGATTTGTTACCGTCTTCATAAAAATCATCCGGGTTTCCGGACGGTCCGAAATAAATCATTTAAAGTAAAATTCCTCTCTTTTTTTCAGTCCGTTATCTGCTTTGATTTATAAGATGCGGACTTTTTATTATTTATTTTTTTATGCACCCTTTTTTCTAAAACTCTTTTGAATTTACAATATATCGATTCGTCTTTGCTAATCGGTTTTACAAGTACCGAATAGATGCCCAGTCTATTAGCTCCGAAAATGTCTGTAAATATCTGATCTCCTATAAAGACAGTACCGGTAGGCCGGGAATCCAGCAACCCTAAAGCTTTATTTATACCCGTTCCCGCAGGTTTACCCGCTCTGTGAATGTATACTATATTCAAATCTTTACAGAAATTCTCAGCTCTATTTTTTTTTGCATTAGACACAATGGCAATTTTAAAACCTTCTTTTTTTAATTTATCAATCCACAGTTTTACCTCCGGGGTAGGCAATGCACATCTATATCCTACCAATGTATTATCTATATCCAATAAAATCGTGTCGATTTTTTTTTCTTTAAGATCCAAAATATTTAATTGATCAAAAGATTGGATCAATTTGTCCGGAATAAAATTTTTATTCATTTATTACTCCTAAGTTTAATAAATTTTATATTTACAAAACAGTATTATAACCACATATTTATGTTCAATAAGAGGTGCCTTATTTTATCCGGTTAACTTATTTTTGGGTAAACCGAAAATAATATCTGATTAAATTACTTTCACACCGTCTATACTACCGGCTAGAACTTTTAGATCTGTTTTTACATCACCTTTTTCATTAATATAACTTTCGTATGTGCCCCAAGCAGTTCCGGTAGACCAGAAAGTTTTAAATCTTTCGTTATTAATTTTAGGATTAAAACTTATAGTTTTTTCAACCATATCATATTTAAAACCGGATAGTGCGATCAAAACACTCCAAGAAGCCATTGAACGTACATAATGGTTTCCGCATTCCACTTCATTCCACGGATTTCTTTTTATTCCGTCGTGACGGTCTCTTACTGCTTTTACAATAGTCAGTCCTTCATCAACATATCCCTCGAATATTAAATGGGCAGCTACTTGGTATTCAAAACCCGTCCATACTTCATCAGAATATACAAAAGGAAAAACAGGTCTTCCGGCATACGGCCAAGTACATAATAACAGTCCTTTTTCGTCATTTAACGCATATGTTCTTTGAACATTGTTGTGATCATGGAAATTGTCTAAAAAATTATACTTAAATATCGAGAGCATAGCTCTTTTAACATGCTCTTCCGGTAAAACATAACCTAAACCGGCTACATGTGCGCATAATTGACCAAACAATTGATCTGATAAACATCCTGTTCCATATTGATACTTGTATTCATTTACGTTTTCTATTTTTTGAATGTAATATTCACCGTTCCATAACATTTTGTCCATCAATACCGGACCGGCTTTTAAAGCATTTTCATACTTTTTTAGGGCATCAATATCGTTCATTGCTTCGGCCATTTTCACACCGGCTTTTAATGCAGCAAAAAACATCGAACTTATAAGGCTGTTCGGACCGTAGAATTCTATATCATATGTATTGTGTTGTTGACTGTCCAAAACACAATCATTATCAGAATCCCAATACTTAAAAGCAAAATCCAGCGACGCTTTGACTTTTTGCCAAACGGTGGCTAAAAAATCCGTATCACCGGATAATTTCCAGTCTCTGTACAACCTGATTATGCAACCTAATTGGCCGTCTGCAGCCGGATGATAATTAATATATTCTCCAAAGAATTTATTACTCCTAAAATTCATCTTGCCATTCTCGTCGGTTTCGTAATTAAATTCCGTATCTCTCATATTGCGCTCTAAGCTAGGAAACAAAAAGGCCAATGTTTGTGCATAATTCCATACATGAGTACAATTACCCATACAGCACCCCCCCTGGTCGTTGCAGCCTTCCCAACCGAAAAAACGATCGTTTTCAAGTCTGAAACAAGTGGTGCTTCTGATAACGCTTATATTAGATGCCAACGCATCCAATACATATGTAGGATATGTACTCTCGAAAAGTGCGTCATGAAATTGCTTTGTCTTTTCATATAGTTTTGTATAATTCATGAAAACATATTTTGCAACGTGAAAGGAGTCTTCGAATAAACATGCATATTTATTCTTTACAACCGAAACATCACAGCATTTTTCAATATCATAATACTCCGACCAGGAATTTTTTCTATTGGGATAGTACCAAGATATTATAAATATAAAGTCTTTACTTTCTCCGGTTTTTAAAGTCTCATATGCACTTATGGCGCCTCGTTGTTTTTTGCTTCTGTCTTCAGGGAAACCTGTTCTGTTGCCCGAATCGAATTTTCCGTCTTCTCTAAAATCATCCCAAGCGTCTTGTATTCCATCCCACCAACCACCGTTGTACCATTCGGGTTTTACCGAAACGTTTCTATTGACGGTACCTATCAAATTATTACCGTAAGTGACGTTACCTTTTTCCATATCATTATCCATCAAGATACCTGTAAACCCTAAATCCGCATCGTGCACTGTTTTATTAAATGTATTCTTACCAAGTTTGGACGCTGAAGTTTCACCAAAGGTATTTGACATTGCACTACAAATTGATACGAAAACATCACTGTCATTATCATTAGTTACAGTATATTTAAAAATTGCACATGGAATACCCGAATTGTCAGGGTCATGAGGTATAAATGGCGTAAATGCTTCTAAAGACACCTTTACGGGAACGCTACGATCATAAAAATCTATATTTACAAAAGGATACTCTCCTATCATGGAAGTTTTTTCAAATTTCGGTACGCCTGCCATGACATCAGGGGGATATCCGTGAGCTCTGTTATGAGGAGTGGGTGTTCTTCCTTCTAAAAGCTTTGTTACCGATTCTTCCCCTT
>CAZJOD010000077.1:0-1170 GCA_964547525.1 uncultured Clostridiaceae bacterium | reverse complement strand
CTTCTTTTTTTGCATGTATTGCAAAAAAGGTGAATGGAAGCTTATACCCCTTATTTGGTTTATTAAATATTTCAAAATCCTGCAAAGATCCGTCGGCACACAGAGATATATTGCCGGTACCTATACCGCCTAACAAAAATCTTGCTTGTGCACAATCCTGATCATATTTTTTGGTAGTTTTTGCTTTGTATAACTCTTCTTTGCTATATGTTTTATGTGTCATAACATTCACCCCTTGTGCTAAAAAATGTTTCAAGGATTAATAAGATATTTTATATTATAACATGGATTTACTAAGATGCAATAAAGTTTACGGTTTTTGAGTATTTATATATACAGTAAGATATCGATTTAAAGGTATAGTTCAAGTAATATTCACATAGTATAATAATTATTATCTATAACATTGTATTTTGTATGCGAGCTTCTTTTTTTTATAAAACTCTAGATTTTTTCTGTAGAAACCGGCATTATATATATATTGAACTTTTAGCTCAAACGATATTTAAAATACAGTACAGGGGGTATTGTAATGAATTACAATATAAAAATTGAAAAAACAAAAAGTCCGAAACAAAAGCCCGATGAAAGCAAGTTATCGTTCGGTAAAACTTTCACAGATCATATGCTGGTTATGGATTACAATCCGACCGACGGATGGCATAATCCCGTTATAATTCCATATGGTCCGTTATCTATGGATCCTTCGACTACAGTGTTGCATTATGGCCAAGGTATATTTGAAGGGTTAAAGGCTTACTATTCAGCAGACGGAAAAATCAGATTGTTCCGTCCGGAAAAGAATATTCAACGAATGAACATGTCTTGCCAACGTATGTGCATACCACAGTTAGATGTCGATTTTACTGTAAACGCAATAAAAACTTTAGTAAAAACTGATAGTGATTGGGTTCCTAAAACAAAAGGAACTTCCCTTTATATACGTCCTTTTATCATTGCAACCGATCCGTTTTTGGGTGTCCATCCGTCGCATCTATATAAATTTATTGTTATTTTATCTCCAAGCGGTGCATATTACCCCGGTGGAATTAATCCTGTTAAAATATTTGTAGAGGATAAATATGTCCGCTCTGTAAAAGGTGGAACCGGCTATGTAAAAACAATGGGTAATTATGCGGCAAGCTTAAAAGCTCAGGATGAAGCGGAAAA
>CAZJOD010000076.1:0-17395 GCA_964547525.1 uncultured Clostridiaceae bacterium | reverse complement strand
CGTCCTTGAGATTGGAGTAAATTTTTTAAAAACTTTGTTTTTAAAAATTTATCCTACCTAAGTAGCTGTAGCACTCCTTGTGGGGCTTGATTAGCCTGTGCCAGCATTGCTTGTGCAGCTTGTTGCAATATGTTGTTTTTAGTGAATTCCATCATTTCTTTCGCCATATCAACATCTCTGATTCTCGATTCGGATGCTTGTAAGTTTTCAGCCGATGTTTCAAGGTTCTTTATGGTATGCTCCAACCTGTTTTGGTAAGCACCAAGTTTTGATCTTTCGGCCGATACCGATTCAATTGCATTGTTTAGTACTTCGATTGCAGCAGTGGCTTTTTCTACCGATGACACATCCAAAGCGGCTTCTGTTTCATTTGTATCCGTGCCGTTAGCTACCGCATTTGAAGCTGTAAACGCTGCGTTTGCTACAATCCCTTGAGCGGCACCCGCTGTTCCGGCTATATTTAAAGCGTTTGCCCTCATATCGGATATATTAACACTCATTAATTGTCCGTTATTGGCTCCTATCTGGAATTTCATATCTGTTGCCGATCCGTTGCTTCCACCGTCAACGGTATCTGTTACACCGTCAAACCCCAATGCTGCCGCACCGGGTGCATTAGCTCCTGCTGTACTTATGGTAACAGATCCTGCGGATCCTTCCATTCCACTGGTGATGGACATTACATTACCTGTAGATATTGTTACCGTCGCATAATCGCTATGTGCGGGATTTCCGTCTACAGCTTGATTTAATTTATCCTGTAAAGCCTGGGCTAAACCGTTTCTTGTGTATGAACCGTCATCTAAGGTTATGTTATATACATTAGCGTCAACAGTGATTTGCAATTGATTATTTACATCTTTAGCATCTGTTACGGTTCCACCTGAAGCTGTTGATAATTTTAAAGCATCGGCTGCAGTACCTGATACATTACTTAAATTGTTTGTGGTACCACCTGTTGTCGATTCAATGGTTATTCTTCCTCCGGATGCTGTAACATTGACTAAGTTGGCATTAAATCCACCCACTCCGTCTAGTAATGTGTTCATATCGGTAGCTATCTGATCCAATGTAAAGGTTCCTTCGGTTAAATTTACTGTTGCCGAACTTACACCGTTATTAATTGTAAAAGTTCTGTTACTGTCTTTTCCTGCTACTATATTTTGTGACGATGAAAAATCCGCACCAAATAATATGGCTGCAGCACCACCACCTACAACAGATACCGAATTAGCACTGCCGGCTGTGGCCGCTTCTAATTTAACTCTTCCGGTACCTGCACCTGCTCCGGCGCCATCCCAGGATATATTAACACGATTTCCGCCCATAACTGCGTCAAGTTTTGCTTGTGTATCGGCCAGCCACGCGTTTACTGCCGCATCACCGGCATCAGCAGCCAAATCATCAAGAGCGTTTGCTCCACCTAAAGTATAATCCACTCCGTTATACTTAATAACCAACTCGTTTTGTCCTGTACCTATAGCGCCTGTCAGGTTTACAGACCCGTCGGATGCTCTTGTTCCACCATTTGTAGCGGTTGTGCTTGCGGATGTATCACCGTGAATTTGAACTGTTGCCGCTAAAGCTCCGGATTGTGCCGTAGATTTTGTAGCCGTACTGATAATGTTCGTTACAGCCGCAACTTCTTGACCACCCTTAGCAAACGCACTGTATTTGTTAGCTATGGATACCGAACTGTCAAGCAGTTTTATGGTGTTAAATTCTGTTGTGTTACCTATTCTGTTGATTTCGGTTGTGAGTGCGTTGATTTCTTTTTGGATTTCTCCTCTGTCTACCGAAGTATTGGTATCATTTGCAGCTTGTACTCCTAACTCTCTCATTCTTTGCAAAATAGCCTGTGTTTCACCTAATGCACCTTCAGCTGTTTGTATTAAAGAAATACCGTCTTGACCGTTTCTTGAGGCTGTGCTCAAACCTCTGATTTGAGATCTCATTTTTTCAGATATTGCCAATCCTGCAGCATCATCTCCCGCCGTATTGATCCTGTACCCTGAAGACAATTTGCCCATTGATTTTGCACCTGCGGCGTTACTTAAACCTAACTGCCTGTGTGCGTTCATCGCCAATAAATTGTTGTTAATTCTCATATATAAATCCTCCGTGAATAATATTTTGCAAACATCCGTGTTTGCATTCATGGAACAAGCTTGCGGCCGCATAGCTTATTTAGTATACATATCGGCAATAATTTGAGAAAGTTTATAGACAGGTAAAACAAAATCGATAAACCGGCAAAATATATATAAAATTTATAAATTAGAGAAAGTCCGAATAGTGTATTGCTAATAGTTAAAGTATGGAATAAAGGTGTTGTCATGAAAGGTTAAAATTTAAAAAAAGCCGTATAATTTCTTATACGGCATTAAAGGAGAAGGTACACAAAAGCTACATTTATGTATAGCTTGGTGATAGTTATTGAAAGGGTTCACACGGCATTATGCCTACGACCCGGGGGGTATATAGAGTTATATTGAAATATCCGTCAAGCATATCATTTTCCATACATTATATGCATCGTGTACCCGTCGGGTTACAAAAATATCAATCTTATATTATTCTTTGCTATCTATATCTTTTTTTCTATATCTTTTGCAGTAAGTCCGTACCGGATTATCTTGATTATTATTTATCAAACATCTATAATGTTAATTAATGTATAATTTATTTTTATACGGAGTGTACATATGAATTTATTGATACTGGACGATCATCCTCTGGTTTGCAGCGGAATACGAAGCATTCTTATTTCCGAGCAAGAAATTACCGATGTAAAGCAGGCTAACGACATAAAAACGGCTCTTTATATAATGTCGTGCAATGCCATTGATTTGGTTTTGGTTGATATGAAACTAAAAGATCAATCGGGTATTGATTTTGTGAATTCGGCTAAAAAAACCTATCCGAATTGTAAGTATGTCATTCTAAGTTCTTCGTCGGCAAATGAAGATTTTGACAGGGCGATATCCGCCGAAGTGGACGGATATATTTTAAAAGATTCCTATCCGGAGGATATTGTGTATGCGGTCAAATCGGTATTAAAGGGCAGAAAATATTTCGATCCTCTTTTTATAGAAAACAAGACCTCCCATGTATCTGAAAACACAAACGATCCTTTGTCTCCTAGAGAAACCGAGATATTGGAGTGTTTAGGTTTGGGAATGTCCAATAAAGATATAGCTCAAAAACTATACATAAGCGAAAGTACTGTGAAAAAACATGTAAGCAGCATACTTGCAAAGCTAAATTTAAATGATCGGACACAAGCGGCTTTGTATACCAAAAAGTATGATTAATAAAATTGCGTCATTTTTTCTTATTATAATCTATTTTTGTTTCTCCGACTCTCCACACTTCGTTTACCAACGAATACAGTTCGTCCCGCTTATCCCATAAAAGACCGTGAAGGTTCCATAGTTGTGTGTGCTGATCCCAAAAGTCAGGAACTTCCTGCTTTTCTTTTTGACTTGCTTTTCTGTAAAGAGCGGATAAGATATTGATACAATCACCGTACATTCCGATACAATCTCCGAAGGCTTTTATGTTTACTTGTCTGTAAGCGTTTACTTCGGCATTTAATTCGGCGAAGGTTATATCTCCGAAAGGAAGATTTTGAAGCTGAGATATTCTGTTTTCCAAAAGGACGGCAAATTGATCCATCATATTGTTTATATAATTATACTTTTCGTTCTTTAATAAATTGATACCTTCCTGAATGGTCGAATAGTTACCACAACCGCAGTCACCGGCTTGTTCAGGCTGTGAAATAGTCAGTGTAAATTTGACTTCGCTATTATTATTCCACAACGCAAAAGCCACATCAATCAAAAAATAACACACTATTATAATTAAAATAATCTGTATCCGACTTTTTATAAATACGTCCTCCCGACTTCTTTAATATTACAGTTTTTTATCAACCGGTCTGCTCGAACTTGAAAAATGCACTAAAGTTGTCTTCGGAACAATAGCCTTCTAAAACTCTTACTCTGACATAAGCGCTCTCACCTACGTCGATACGGCCCGGTGCTTCAATTACCTGTAGTTTAGAAGCATCCGGTATGTTAAGATCCATACCTACAAATCTAACCGGGATTGTTCCCATATTCTCCACTTTAAAAGAAATAACCGTTCCGAAAGGTACGTTTGTAGTTATGACATTTAAATTAACACTATCTACAACATTGCCGTCTTTATTTATATTAAATGAAAAAAATTCATAAGAATCGGTACTTTCAACCGTTGCATCGGTTACAAATACATTTATGTTTCCGGTTGAAATAATACCGAAAATACCGAAAGATTGACTCCAACGAGCATAGCTCGCACCAAAAAGACCAAGAGTAATAATAATGACAAGACAAATTGTTTTTAAGCTTATAGGATTTCCAAATCTGATTTTTCTGTTTTGTCTTGTCTTAAAAAATATCTTTTTTTTCATTTTTACTCGGTCCTCGGCTTTTCTTTTTCAGGAAAATATTGTATAAATGACGGTTGAAGCTCGTACGCCACACCGGTTTTCCCCAGAAATTTATTTCGATCGTTGTCAAATTCAAGGGTTATCTCCAGCGTAAACTTTTCATTTATATCGATTTTCCTGTATTTCATAATCGAAGTCAACATCCGGTCTAATTTTCTAAGTTCCACTTTTTCAAAAGAACCTAATACGTCGTAATATGAATTGTTACCGTGATATACTTTAACATTACCGGAAAAGTATATCAGGTCGGCTATAGAGTCCTCTTTCTCATAAATCTTCAGTTTATATTCATCTATTGAGACAGGAATTTCACCTATGTTTTGGGCTGTAATAATATAGTCTACTGTTCCTCCCGCATATGCATTACGGGTTGCAAAGTTTATTGTGGATCTATCGGATATTTTACCGGATTTATCACGGTCAAAATATATCTCAGCTGTTATTCTATCGCTTGCACTTATAACTTTACATTCGTCTTCAATAAATATTATGTTGCATGGATTTGAAAACAAAGAATCGGCCAATAATTTCGGAAGACCGCTTGCGTAACTAAAGCCTAGAAGTATTAAAGCTATTACTGCAAAAATTAATATGTATTTGTCTTTACCCATCCGGTTCACCACTTAAATTATTGAAAGATTTATCAGCCGGCCGGCCGTCACCTATTAACAAAACGGTGCAAACAATATAGTTTGCACCGTAAATTTATATATTAAAGATTATTGGTTGTTATATTGTTCGAATGTAAAGTCCATATTCCACTCAAAAGAGCTGTTTTCAGTCTCATTGCCACTGCTTAAAGGAAGCTCCATAACAATTGTTACGGTGGTAGCTGCGGCTCCCGGCTCTAATGTCGCTACAACATCTTTGATTGCGGCAACGAACTTATCAAATTTAGCTTGACCGTTTGCATCGCTAACCGGTGTTCCGTTAACCGATAGTAACATATCCGCCCATAATTTGGTGTCGGCTTTCGATATTGAAGTGCTGTCGGCAATAACCGTTTCAACTCCTACGGTTCCGATGTTTTGAAATGTAAGTACACTGGTGAATCTGGTACCCGGGTATACTTGACCTAAGGTATACGCAATACTTTGAAGTGTTTCCCCTCCGGTGCCCGATATCTCGGCCGAATTTTCCAATAACTTCTCGTATGTAAGGTAGTATTTATGTCCCTCACTGATTGCTACATAGTTACCGTCGTCTTGTTGTACTTCAACGGTTGACGAATCTTCCTTTACTTGTACAAACAATTCACCTGTTTCAACGGTGCTTCTGATATTAAATCTTTGAGACCATGCCGCATATCCGGCTCCCATTAATACTAATGCCGCTACTAAGGCTATCAAGACAAACTTCGTTCTTTTCATAATCAACATCTCCTATCTTATACATTAAGTACCTTGTTTCATGTTTACATATTACCGGCTTTTTTATGAATTTACATCACCCTTTGGGATAATTTTTATCCGGTACCTTTTATTACTCACGGTAGCACTTTCGTACCATACATACCGGTTAAACTTCTTCCTGTTCAGGTTTGAACACTTCGGGTTTAATCTCACCGAATATAACCATATAATAAGTACGCCTGTAATCAAAAACATAAAATTCTATTTTTCTTTCGGTGGCTTGATTTACTTTATAGTAAAATACCGGTTGTCCCACCTCATCGGCGATTTTAATTATATCTTCAACCGAATTCACACTAATTACATCGGAAAACTGATGAGATATGGTATGTTCCATTCCGGCAAGCCTTTCTCCGTATTCTTTGAATATATCGGCCAATCGGCTGTCAAAAGGATCGGGAGCCTCCGATTCTTCAATCTTATAAATAAAAATTACAACCAAGGTCAATAGAAGCGAAAGAAACGCAAATACAATAATCTTTGTAATATTTACAGGTATTATCACTTGTTTCTTCTTTTCTATTTTTCTTTCATCCTTTGATTCGGTTTGCCCTTCTATTTTAAAGACACTGCTGCCGACAGGAATGGTCATTTTAGGTGTTAAAACAGACAATATGTTTCCCTCGTCGGTATAAGCAGTTGTCCGGATATTAAATATTATATTCAAAACTACACGACTGTTGATCTCGGAATCGTTAAACAAAGCGTCTTTTATTTTATTGAAATCGTCAAGCTGTATCATAGCGGGTATTTGCAATTTTACTTTTTCATCCGTTACCTCTATCTGATCGGATTCTATTAAATCATAATCCTTACTCCACAGTATCTCGTCCTTATTCCCGTGAAGTCCTTGTAACGTAGCTTTCACGCTATAATCGACTTTAACAGGTACAGGTACATATCCGGTGAAATCATATAAAAAATCCATATGAATGTAATCTATATATTTTAATATGTAGTATCTGCCTTTTTCCAGGTAATCGGTACCATACATTATATTAGGTTTTAAATATACTCTGTAGTCTATATCGCCCGTACTTTTAAATGAATAACGCAATTCGTTTACTTCTTCATACTTAGGCACTACCGCCTCCATTAAAGCGGAGGCTGATAAAAATACAATTATAACCGCTGTTACCGCTATAATCATCTTTTTTGTAAGCTTACCGAGCTTCACCGATTTTAACAAATTCATCGTACACCTCTTTTCCTTTTAGAATACCACGTTGTCCGGCGGAGTTTGATCTCTCATTCTCAATAAATAATTTAACAATCCTACTTTTGGTACGACACCTATCATTTTTCCTTTAATCTGCTCTTTACCAACCGTTTTTCCGTCCGGGGCGCTGTTGTTATCCCCTTTTGTTATGTATTTACCGGTTGTTTGATCTATAGCTATTATCCTATGGATTATAAAAATTTCTCCGGTCCAATATTGAATTACATCTCCCGGCTCTACTTCGTTTGTTTTACGAATTATGGCAACATCACCGGGATCCATCACAGGCTGCATGCTGCCGGTTAAAATAACCGTGGGGAATATAGGAAAAACACCTACTGCAAACCATATGATAAGTATGGATATGATGCCTGTAGGTATCCATACATAGGGATTTTCACCTTTTTGCTCCCTCATTTTTATCTCTTTGGTCTGCTTTTTATATATTAGCCTTATTACTATGATAAAGCCCACATTAGCCATAATTCCTATAAACGCCTTTGTTATCCATCTTAAGCTGGGTAATACGGGTATTATCCAGATCGGTACCGATGTCATCAGTGTATATATAACGGCCGGGATAGATCCTCCTATATACACCAGGTATGTAAGGAATATATTATTCATAATTTCGGGGAGTGCATATTCCCCTATGTACTGTACAACCAAAGGTAAGCTGTCTAGTGTCATTATAATTCTAAGGTTTAATTTATAAAGTGTAAATACAATTATAGTCAGAATACTGAAAACCGGTACAAATTTTTTCTTGATTCGATTTATAATATAGTTTCTGACCCACTCCATCATAGCTAAGACACTACCGAAGCTTAACACATTAGCCGCCATGCCACCAAGTTTCCTAGAATAAGGATTTCCTCCCACACCGTTTATAAATCCACCGGAAAAGTAAATGGAAATATATATGATCGAACAAATTACACTCCATACAATGATAAATTTGTAAAGCTTCAGTTTGCCTTTAAACCTGCATCTGGGCTTTTTCCATACATAAACGGATAAACCTAACCAAAAAAGAGGTTTAAAAAAATAAAGATAGTTGGAAGCACCTAACAAAGACGGTAATACGGTGTTTCCTAAAATCATGGAAACGGTTATAACGGCTATTATCCATAACGCTTCGTATTCTCTTCTTCCCATAAAAACCCATTAACTCTCTTCCGGTTTCTTCATTATCTCACCGTTAGAAAACTCTATATCATAAATTGTACCCTTTCCTTTTTCAGATGCTGTTTTTAAATTTCCGTTGAACGTTCTCACAAGGCTTTTTATATTATATAACCCTAATCCCGAGCTTTCTTGTCGAACCTTATCCGGGTCGAAACCGGTTCCGTCGTCTTCTATTGTCAACCGGGTAAATAATTCTTCAACCTTAAGACCTATTCGGATATTTTTGCATTTTGAGTGT
Organism: uncultured Clostridiaceae bacterium; assembly: GCA_964547525.1. Classification (GTDB taxonomy): domain Bacteria; phylum Bacillota; class Clostridia; order JAAYHZ01; family JAAYHZ01; genus CAZJOD01. The sequence goes on along the minus strand of CAZJOD010000076.1, from coordinate 8,840 downwards.
TTTACGGCGTTGCCGATACATTCGGTAATAAGCCTGTATATTGCTTTTTTGACCGCCGACGAGAAACTTGTGTAATCACCTTCCATAATCAGCTGTATTTTAATGCCTGTAAGTTTTTCCATATCACGGGTATAGGCCAGGACATTTTGAGAAAATAAATCTTTATTGCTTAAATTATATATTGTTGATCGTAAATCTTTTAAGGAGCTTTGTATTGTTTCCATAACCAGCCGCATCTGTGATTTTTTATCTTCGTCCTTAATTTTATCCCATTTATTAACAGTATCGTATGTAAGGCATGAAATGGCAAAGAGTCTTTGTATAACACTATCGTGTATATCGTCTGCTATTCTGTTTTGTTCCTCGGCTATGGCAATATTATAACCTATAACTTCGGAATCCATTTTTTCAAAAAAGGTTTCACCAAGCCTTGAAAACAGAATGAGACTTTTGTCAAATTCATTCTTGTTTCGATTATATTCGTTTTGATTAATTAAAAGTCCTACCATCCCGTATTCCGTTATGTTTGCCGCTTTTATTAAAACAACCTTACGATCTTCATTTAAAACATATGCCGATGTCTGATTTTCACTAACTTCATCGGCCACATTTTTTATAGTTTCCAAAAGCTCTGTTTTTAGTTCTTCGTCAATGTTATTCATACAAAACAAAGAATCCGACTTACTGTAATCGTTTAATGCGAAAAACACATTGGCTCCGGGAAAAACTTTGCCTGCAAATTCTAAAATTGTATTTACGATCTGCTTTTTATTGTGTTGGCCGGGTATCAATTGAATTGCTTCATACATAGATAAAATGTCATTTATCATACCGTTAATTCTTACATTGGTATTTTCAAGCTTTTCGTAGGCTCTTTTTAGTTCTTCTTGCTTTTTGGCGATTTTGCCGCTGTAATGAAGCAAAATGTTCACTAAGATAAAAATAAGTATATAACTTAATATTATGTTTGAATGTAACAACAAATATTGTCCGGGACTGAGGGCAGGTTTATGTTCGTAATACCCGACGGTGCAAAGAAGAAGAAAATTAACACAAAGAAACACAAACTTTTGTGCAAAAACCAAATAGTTTGTAATAATTAAAAGCGGGTTTAAGTAGCACCAAATGAACGGGCTTTCCAAGCCTCCTGTAATAAGCATAAGATATGATATGCCCAAGGTCTCCATACCTATAAGCAAATAGATTCTGTATATATTGCCAAAGCTTTTTTGATACAGATAATTGAATAAAAACACCGAAGCGATTACACATAATACAAGTAAAAGAATAACGTTCAACCTGTATTTATTATAAATCCCATCGACAATATAAATAAATAAGGTCAAAAATATAGATATAAACCGGTAAGACCTTATAAGCTTTTCTATACCTTCTTCGATTTTTTGATTATGTAACCTGTTTCTCATGAAATCTCCGATAAAAAGCTCAAAACACTTTCTTTAGATATTAATCCTTTTGAATACAAATCTTCAACGGAATCTTTAAAAGTTATCATTCCCAAGGATTTGCTCATACCCAACAATGCGGGAATCTGATGTATTTTATTTTCAAGTATGAGTTTTTTTACGGCGTTACCAGCCAGCATTACTTCGGTCCCTAAGTAATTACTTTTGTTATCTTTCGACGGAATCAGTCTTTGAGATACTATAGCTTCCAATACATTGCTTAATTGCATCTTTATGTGATTTCTTCTGTCGGCCGGATACATGCCCAATATGTATTCTAACGTTTCAACCGCTCCGAAGGTTTGTAAAGAAGTAATAACCAGATGACCGTTTACGGCGGCTGATAAAACAGCCGAAAACATGTCCGGGTTTCCGCAAAAACTTACCATTATCACATCCGGGTCTTGAATCATAGCCGAATGTATCCCGTCTATATAATCTTTTACATCGATACCTATTTCTTTTTGATTTACTATGGCTTTGTCATGTTTGCATAAATACTTTATGGGATCTTCGACGGTTATTATGTGACATTGTCTTGTTTCGCTGATTTTCTTTATAATTGCCGCCATTGTTGTGGCCTTACCGCTATTACTGCTGCCGCAGACCAACACCAATCCGCTTTTCTTTTTATGAAGATCCATTACAACAGGAGGTATCATAAGCTCTTCAGGTGTTTTTAACAACCGGTCGAGTAGCTTAAAATTAATTGAAAAAGATCCTCTTTGCATAAAAATGTTAGCTCTGAGCCTTCCGATTTCTTTTAATACTACGGGAATACTAAGATAATTACTTGCCTTGAGAAGTGATTTTTGCTCTGTATTCAATATGTCATTAATAATATTTTCGGTATCGGCCGGCAAAATCTTATCGCTTGACATATATGTAAGCTGTCCTTCTATTCTGACTGCAGGAACGGTACCGGCCGCAAAATGTATATCGGTTGCGTTTAAATCCTTTGCATATTTAAATATCTTCATTATAGAGTCTAACGAATACATACCACACCTCTACCTGATTAATATATGTCATTATAACATAAATAGGGTATATCAATGTAAATTATGTGTACAAAAAACTGATTTTAAAATTTTATATAAATCTATGTATCCATAAATCCACATATCGTTCTAAATAATTCTGTATTACTGAATTAATTGATATTTGTCCCGATATATTTTCTATTAAATTGAGCACATAAAAAGGACCTCTTCCGAGATCCTTTTGCTGTATAGAAACTTGTCTATCAGCTGTTGACCGTAAGGACTTTATCCTTCAGCCATTCTAAGTATATTCCGGGTTTTCTGTTTTTATACATAAAAAGGAAAACTCGCTAAGACTTTGTCTTGCGAGGATTGTCAGTAGGAACCTTGTCCCTCCGACATATTAAGTTTAACTTCTGTGGATAAGCTTGTCAACATTTTTTTAATTTTTAGAACGGATAATCTTCTATTTTCTTATATTTTCCAACATCCGGGCTTGTAAACATTTTCATATCAATGGAACTCATAGGATCTATCACTCGGTAACCCGGTATGACAATATTGCAATCAATTTCGAGTTTTACATCAATTTTCTATGGGGCAGCCCCTTTTTTAGAATTCTTTTATTGTTGTTTTTGGCATAGCTTGTCTCCCATTTTTCCTGAAAAAAGATAGAATGATAACCTATCTTTTATATTACTTTCTGACTTATTAGGTTGAACACACCTTAATTATACAATATAGTATAAGGTTCACGATAATTTTTGTCAAAGCATTTTTTAATTGCTTCCTGTATACATATATTGCAAGAATATGGGTAGTATCAATATTTCCAACCAAACCGGGAGGTTTAATCGCTTTGGTTTTTCCAAAGAGCGATTAAAAAAGCAATACCATCCAAGTGTATTGCTCCCTTCCTGTTTCAGTTCTCAATAATCTATCAATATTATCATATTCGTAAAAAGTGGTATATGTGTTTGTAGCAACATTCCCTACAGTAATGGTAACCCTAATTTTACTATCTATGGAATCGTATTTAGTGGCGATGCGATCTCCTTCAATAGTAAATTACATACTTAGTATGTAATATCATATATTTTTTGCACCTTTCTTTTTTTGAATTTGTATGCTAAGATTTATTCGAAGGGATAAAATATAGAATGTATAGTTAACATTATTGGTAAAAATACGAAGTGTTTAATAATTAGGGAGAAAATGTGTGATAAATATACTAACAGTCGACATTGAAGACTGGTATCAAACCAGTGATTTTAATATAGATGTGAAACACTGGGGATCATATGAATCCAGAATAAAAGATAATACTTATAAAATTTTAGGAATATTATCAAAACGTAATATTAAAGCGACCTTTTTTATTTTATCATGTATTGCTCGTGAAGAACCCGATCTTATAAACGAGATAGTGAGACAAGGACATGAAATTGGTTCTCATGGTGGCTTTCATAAAAAAGTATCTATAATGACACCACATGAATTCAGACAAGATATTCGAGAATCAAAGTTTTTATTAGAAGAAATAACGGGGGTAAAAGTAAAATATTTTAGAGCTCCTTGTTGGTCTATATCAAATAAAAATATATGGGCTTTAGAAATTCTTGAAGAAGAAGGTTTTTTATGTGATTCAAGCTTTCAAACTATTAAGATGCTTTTTTTAGGTGAAAAACATTTACCTGTAAAACCTTTTAAACCTGTAATCAACGGTAAAAAATTAAATATAACTGAGATACCTTCAACGGTTTTTACTTTTCCGGGTTTTACTATTCCTTTTTCGGGAGGATTTTTTTTAAGAGCGATTCCTTGCAGGATTATTATTTCATCTTTAAAGATAGTTAATAAAACCGGCGCAGGTATGGTTTATATTCATCCGTGGGAGTTTGATATCAATCAACCTCGGATAAATACCGGTTTTTATGCACACACTTTACATTATTTAAATATAAATAAAACCATGAACAAATTTGAAATTTTATTAGACAACTTTAATTTTGTTTCAATCGGAGAATATTTAGATAAAAATAAATTTCCTCATATCTCATTGAACACATAAAATTATTATATTAACCTAAAATTTCTTCATAGACTTTACATAATTTATTAATTCCAGCTTCGACTGAAAAATCGTTTCTTACTAACTCATAAGATTTTTTGGAAAGAGCTTCTGCTAATTCTCTGTCCTTATACAACCTGATTATTGCAGCCGATATTGCGGATGAATTTTTTTCTTCTAATACTAAACTCTCGCTAATTTTCTCAAAAATATTGTTAATACCGCCTATTGGCGTGGTTATTACCGGCAAACCACAGGACATTGCTTCTAAGATTGCCAATGAAGTACCTTCTATAGGACCTTCATCTGAAACGGGAGTCATTATAAAACAATTTGTTATATTGTAAAGATTAATAAGATCATTTTTATTGAGATCACCTTTGAAGATGATTTTTTCGCTTAAATTATTGTTATTAACATAATAGGTATAATTATCTCTTTCCGGTCCATCACCGGCAATAATCAATTTTACCGGAATGTTATCTATCAACTTCATAGCTTCCAAAATATATTTTATACCTTTTGATTTTGCCAATCTACCTGCATACATAAGTATAAATTCATTTTTATTAAAATTAAATTGTTCTTTTAGAGATTTTCTTATTTCTTCATCAAATTTAATGAATACATTGCAGTCAACAAAGTTATAAATAAGTCTTATTTTGTTAATATCCGTATATTGTTTTAAATAGTCAATATAGTATGTAGAATTAGCTATAATTATTTCTGCTCGTGTAAATGCTTTAATTTCTTTTTTTAATAAATATTTACCGGCCCATGAATTTTCATGAATCTTTTTTAGAGCCAGATTACCGGAGTTTAAGAAACCATGTAATTGTAATAATAATTTTATCTTTTTGCGTTTGCATATATTAAATAATCCGTTAAAGGAATTAATATCATGTGCATGAATTATGTCATATTTGTTTTTATTGATATCAATCCGAACCTTAAAAATAACCATCCAATTTGTTATTATAAATGATAGAATAAACATAAAGTCATTTTTTATAAAAAAACTTATTATTTTTATTAAGTTTTTATTATAATATTTTAAATCTGAACCCTCTTCTTTACTTAAGCTGATAATCTTACTCATATGACCGAGTTGTTTAAGTTTTTACTTATTGTTAACATATAATTGCATACGCCACCTCTTATTGGTGCTACAGAACTCACTAATAATATATTCATATTTATTTACCCCCGATATTTCCTAAGTACAACAGGATTTGTCCAATCTTGTTCAATGACATAAACCCTAAAAATGTCATTATCAAAGTATATTTTCATATTGTCATTGTTTTGCATAAAACTCTCCGCCCAGTAATAAGCTATTGATTGTATGATAATTCTGTTCCCACCGTAATAATATTGTACCGACTCTTCCTGTTCTTCGGGAAAGCCTTGTTTCGCATACTCTTCACTTACATACTCATCTGACCATAAGGGTTTCTTTTCAACAAATATAAACACATAATCGGTAGGAAATGTTAAATCCTCGCCATCCTCTAGCTTTTTTACCAATTCCCATAAATTATAATGCCAGCCATACCCTAAAGACTGTTGATATTGCTCCACAGGTGAAATAATTGTCCAGTTCAAATACTGATAATCTCGTTTTATGGTCACATAATTATATACAGCTTCATCGTATTCCAGTTGAAAGCCTTGGGGAATGGTTATTTTTGAGTATGACACAGTTATTAAACATAATCCGGCTATGATTAGTGAGTGTAAAATCATATTAATTGCTTTTTTTATACCAAAAAAATCAAGTATGATAAAGGGCATAACAAAAATGATTACTACCACAATAGATAAGAAAATACCTATTCTGTTTATGTCCATTAAGACCGGTAATCCTAAATATGGAGCTCGGTACAATAGATAAAATGTTATAGCAAGTAGAATAAAGATTAAGATAATTCTAAACTTTTCTTTCTCGTTAAGCATATTTTTTCTTAGTTTTAATCTAATAAGTATAAGTATCAATATAAATATCATAATTATAGGAATTAGTAATTTTAATGCCGAACTAGGTTCGTTAAACCGTAAAATCTCAGATAGAGATATTTTATCAGGTAATTCTGCAACTCTTTGTATATATCCTAATGATCCGTGGAATTCCATTCCCAAAATGGCACCTACAATAAGCGGTAAAATACCGACAAAACCGGCTAAAGCCATTCCAATGAAGGTTTTTAAAACGAATCGAAAATTTAAGAACCTTTCATAATAAACTAAATATGTTATTATATATCCTATTGCCAGAAAAACAGTAACATACGGGTGTACCAAAAGGGTTATAGCAAAGCATTCCAATGATAATATAAAATAATGTTTACTATCATCTTTTAAATACATTCTAAAAGAATGCATTCCTGGTAAGAAAAAAATTATTGCATATTCTTGAGGTAGTGCAGAAACTTGTCTCCAAACATCAATTGGTAATTGTAATCCCGCTACATATAAGCCCAATGAAACCCACGCTAACCAAGGTTTATTATTAAAACTAACTTTTACCAAATAATAGATAGATAATAATATTATGATTCCTTCCATAGCTCCAATAAAACGTACAATAAAGTATGGATCTATGAAGAAGATTTTATTTATAGCTGATATTATTGCATGATATCCATATGGGTAAATACCATCTTTATAGATATCGTTATTACCTAGATATTTAACCCAAGCTAAATGTACATAAGAATCCGAAGCACCTAAATATAGATGGTTAATAGAATGGTGAAATCTTATATATGCACCTACAGCTAAAATTATTAATAAAGCTATGCTATTCAAAGGGTTAGAGATGAAGGATTTAAATTTATTACGAATACTGTCCAAAAATGCCAAGAACGAAGATTTTAACCGACCGGATAATTCTTTCCTAAGGCCTTTAGGACTATCATACATATCTAATATCTCATAATACTTATCTAAAAATATAATATTTAATATCGGCTTGTTTTCTTTGGTGATATATTTGCTGTTTAACCATTTATATAGTATATATACGGCATAATAGCAAAATATTAGTGAAAAAAATTCATATATCTTTATAAAAGAAAGAAAGTGAACGATCATAATCGTTATAAAATTTGCATGTACAAAACCAATAAAAAACTTCTCAATAGTAAATGTAGAGGTGATTTTATTTTTTAAGGCTTTAACCGGTAGTACTGCATACAACAGTAAAAACACTAATATTAACTTAGCTAAAATACCCAACGAGTATCCCGGTAATTGCATACAGCACCCCCAAAAAAAATTTATCACATCCTAATTATATTTGTTAATTAACCAAATAGTAGAACGGCTCCGAGCTCTTTCAAATCTCTATATATAAATTTTATCATTAAGGTTGGTTGTATTCAATATATATATTATGCGGTAACTGAATTTTTATATATTTTTTGCGGTAATTGGATTTTTTGGCATATTCAAAATTTACATTATTACTGTATATTAAGTATCACCTACTGAATTGACATGTTTCTTTCATTAGTGTTCATATAGGAGCATTCTAGCTTCTACTACAATCTTACCAAATATTTACTCAAATCGCAATATAAAATGTTTAAAACATACCAACTTTTCTATTTTTATGCAGACTACCCCCTTACCCCCAATCAGTCCTCCGCTATATTCAATTGTCTGATATTTATCCGGTATCAAATATCAATTTGCTCTCGTATTTCAATAAATACATACCTTTGAACAATAATCTTACAAGTTCAATTTGTATGGGTACGTGATTTTTTATTCGCCTAACCTTAAATAATTGAAATAAGTTGGATGCAATAAACATTAAATATATTATCGCTTCAACAGCTTTCCCACCATGGACAAAACAATGATTAAGATCGGCATGGTTCTTTAAATTGTTAAATATTGAATTTTCTATGATCCAACGAGCCTTAATCATTTTGTATATGGTTTTCAGACTCATTTCCATACAAGTTGTCACAATCATGATTTGAGAACGTCTTTTATCAGGATGTTTTATTGCGAATTTTACGAATCGTAACGGTCGACCGACATCATTCATGTTAAAAACCCGCTCATATACCTCTATCTTTTCAATACCCTTCTCATCATCCCACACCGCAACCGATTCGGATTTGTTCGCTAAAGCTTTCACTTTTCTCAAACATTTATTATTATTATTTTTTACCCTGACAATCGTATCGACATTCATATCAATACATTGGTTAATCCAAACCGAATTACAAACCAGAGCATCATAAAACACAACATCAACCAAGCTTTTATTATCTTTTAAAACCCTTGTAAGTAAGCGTTTTGACACGT
>CAZJOD010000075.1:9907-17636 GCA_964547525.1 uncultured Clostridiaceae bacterium | reverse complement strand
CCTTTTTTCGCGCAAAACTTCCGATTGATCCCTTTAAGAACCGTCCCCTTGAGTCCCCCTTGAGTCACCTTATAAATACCGGTGATATCCATGCCATTTGTCCGTTATATTGTCTTACAGATACATGATAATAATCTGTACCGGGATTATTACAATGATCATATATCAAGCTTTCGAAAGAATATTGAAATTCCGGTACCGCTTGGTGAATCAACACTGCCTGTGTATTAAAATATGACATGTGAAATGTACGAGAACCCCGGATCAAATCGGTTAATGTATATGTGTGTTTTATGCCGTTTATGTCCACATTTATCTGTGTGGTATGATCACCTTGTATTTCACAAATAACCGAACATGTTTGACTGTGCAGGTTAGACACATTCATAAATGTTTCGCATGAATACTCAACCGATTCGTCTGTAATGTTTATTATTTTATTATTTAAGAGATTTACGGCATCATTTGCTTTTGAATCTTTTGACGGAGCCAAAATGCTTTTTCCGCGGAAGCAAGTTTCCACACCTGTAATTTTGCCGTTAACCATATTTATTTTACCGTGCCAAGCATATGGCTCGGTATTTTTACCCCAACCCGTCTCGATACGAACCTTGTACTTTGACGATACGACTTTTGGTTCCGGGATGCAAAAATTCCACGTTCTAAACGGGTATGAATTTTTAAACAATACGATTCTATCCAAAAAATCACAACCTATAATATTTAAGAAAATTTCTATTTTATCGGTTTTAGGTATAATACTTCCCATAAGTTCTCCGTTAATCTTAAACATGCATTTTATTTTGTCTCCCGTCACGGCATATGTATGCCTGCTTTTTATGGCTTCCCATATGGCTTCCCGCGTTTTTTCCTTTGCATATACCGCTATCCTGCCGTCTCCGTATGATCCCGGGTAACCTGCGTGATGATCGGTTGATGCGATAAAACCGAAGACATGCCCTTTTTGCAATCCCGTAATAACTGTATTCCGAGAATCTCTAGGGCCCATTGTATGAAGATAGGGGTAAGGATCCGTATCACTTATTCCACAACCGTGTTTTGAGAACACTTCAACGACAGGTGATATCGTCTGATCTAAACTATCCCAATCGATACCACGATAACCCGGTGTATATGCCACATGGTGAGGTATTGCCATAACATTTTTAGGTTTTAATTTTTCCACCAAATCTTTCGGGTTTTGTGCATCACTTATGATAGGTATGTAATTATCTTTTGACAATATGTGATGATCGCCATATATTTTTGAATGCATTTCATAACCTTGAAATGTAACGAAATTACCCGGTTCGTTATATTTGTTAATGGTATCTGTTACATTACCCCAATTATCATATAATTTTTTAAATCCTTGCATATGGAAATCAACCAAATATTCCGTTTCGGGTTTTCTATCATGTATATCCGGCCATAAAGCATGACCGGTTACATTGCAAAAATCCAAATGGTTACGAGCGGCTGTCAAAGCATTTACTAATGCTCCGTAACCGTAGCTAATGCCGCAATGATTATGTATGTCGCCAAAATATAAATTCATTTTAACCCCTTGTTTCAAAAATATTCTGTGATTTTTCATTATTATATCATAAAACGTAATTTTATTGATGGTATCCGGTAATATGTTATTATGGTATACTTTTATAAATGCTATGAATGAAAGGTAATAAAAAAGGTATAAAAAATGTGTCGGTGGATAAAGGCCTGTGAAATAATCAAGCAAAACGGTTTACCCTGTGGTGATGAAATAAAAAACTACGGTGTATACCCTAAGTCGGTAAATCTATATCAGGGATCTTACGTTTTTACAGCAAAAGACGAAAGCGATAAAAAGCTTGTCATACTTGGTAAAGGTCCGGCTTTTTCTTTATTCATAGGTGATGTTTTGCCTATAGAAGAAGATATAAAAGTATGTGATTTCACACATGAAAATTGTAATGTGTTAAGAGATATTTTTCCGTTTACCGCACCGATACCTGTTTTAAGGTGCAAAACAACCATAGGTTTAGGTGACAGATTAGGTGTCGCCACCCCGGGACATATAAGAACGGTTCAAGGTAATGACGTAAAACCCATATTGGCTCAACAATCAATGCGTGAGTTAAAATTAACGGGACGAACGTATTTTGATGTATTGGATGATGTGACTAAAGCTGTTTTTCAAGAAGGATACACCGGCGGATTCGGAGCGGACGGAGACCATTTGAAAACTATAGAGGAAGTGGATATGGCGCTTTTAAGCGGTTTTACAATGATTACGCTTGATTGCTCGGAACATATTAACAACGGTGTTACATCCATGTCGGAGGATGAAGTGCATTGTGAGTACGATAGATTGGCCGACAGAAGGTATGAATCTATGTACCTTAACAAGGACTTCGTTATAAATGAAGAGATATCGGTTCGATTTAATATCATAGAACTTAAAAAAATAGTATTAACATTTAAAGACGCAATAAAACATGCGGCGGACATATATCATATAAAAATAAAAACTTCTGCAAAAAATGTGGATTTTGAAATATCGGTGGATGAAGCGTTAACTCCTACATCACCTGCCGCACACTATTTTATAACTTCGGAACTTAGAGCTTTAGGCGTCGATTTTGCGACTTTAGCACCGGGTTTTTGCGGAGAGTTTCAAAAAGGTATCGATTATATAGGAGATATAAAAAAGTTTGAAGAAGAATTTACAATACATGCGGCCATTGCAAAGAGTTTCGGTTATAAGATAAGCATCCATTCCGGAAGTGACAAGTTTTCCGTTTTTCCGATTATAGGGAAAGAGACATCCGGTGTGTTCCATGTAAAAACCGCGGGAACCAATTGGTTGGAAGCCGTCAGGGTGGTGGCCGAGAAAGACCCTAAGCTTTACAGAACCATTCATAAATACGCATTAAACGTATTAAACGATGCTAAAAAGTATTATCATATAGGTGCGAAAGTTTCCAATATTCCTTCAGTTGATGATTTAAAGGATGAACAGCTGCCGTATTTAATGGATAAAAATGATTCCAGACAGGTTATACACATAACATACGGTCTTATACTGCAAGCTAAGGATGTTGACGGAGGATACATCTTCCGAGATAAAATATTCGAGGTGCTTAACGAATATGAAGAAGATTATTACAATGCATTGCAAAACCATATAGGGAAACATCTTAAAGGGTTATGTATTTAAAAAGTTTTTAATGTCATAAAAAATATAGATATGATTTATAGTAATGGAAATAAATATTTAGTGAGTTTTACAGTGTAACATGATTACAAAGGTAATTGTACCGCTTTAACGACACATACAGTATGAATAAAAATTTCATACCTAATATAAAAAAGATAAGGAGATATTAATATTATGAAATGTAGAATTCTTAAAAATCCTGTTGAGCTGGGGATCGAAGCCGCCGCATATTCGGCAGACCTTATTAACAAGGCTATAAAAGAAAAGGGGAAAGCCAGGATAGTCTTGTCTACCGGTGCTTCTCAGTTTGATACGATTAAAGCGTTGGTAAAAGAGAATGTGGACTGGAGTAAGGTTGAGATGTTTCATCTTGATGAATATGTAGGACTTTCGGAAGAACATCCTGCTAGTTTTAGAAAATATTTGAAAGAAAGATTTGTAAGTCAAATTAATTTGAAAAAAGCGTATTTTGTTAACGGCGAAGGAAATGTAGAACAAAATATCAACGAGCTGACTAAAGAATTAAGAAAAGAACCGGTGGATGTGGCTTTGATAGGCATAGGTGAAAATGCACACATCGCTTTTAACGATCCGCCTGCGGATTTTGATACTAAGGAAGCGTATATTGTTGTTAATTTGGATGATGCTTGTAAAAATCAACAAGTGGGAGAAGGATGGTTTCCTACAATAGATGATGTTCCAAAGCAAGCTATATCCATGACAGTCTTTCAAATCATGCAAAGCAAGGTCATCGTATCTTGTGTACCGTATAAAGTAAAAGCAAATGCTATAAAAGCACTTTTAGATAATGATCTTACAAACAAGGTTCCTGCAACAATGTTAAAAACACACTCCGATTTTATATTATTCTTGGATGAAGATTCGGCTTCATTGATGGATAAAAGCAAAATTTAATAAGCTAGAAGATAAAGATCTTAAGATATTATCTATAAAAAATTATGATACAACATGGTGATGAGCATCTTGAGAAAAGATGCGGAATTTTTAGGATATATTTTAAAATTTGATTTTAAAAATGTAAACCGGCTCGAGGCCGCTCGATGCGGCCCCGGGTCTTATCGAAGTAACAAATCTTAAACCTCCAACGGTAAACGAACGGGTTTACCTGTAGCGACCGATTGATTGACGGCAAAGCAAACTTCCATAGTTTTTGCGGCATCTGTAATATTTGTTATAGGCTGTGTACCGTTTATCAAACAATCGATGAAATGATCTATTTCATTTACAAAAGGATGATGTGTAACGTCACCGCTGTCCGGTAGTATGGTGGGGTATTCTAAATAACCTGATTGACCGGGATATTTATGAGAATATACTTTATTGTTTAAAATTGTTCCTTTTTGTCCTAATATCTGTAGATTGAATATATATGGTGTCTTACATTCCAGCATTGAAGATACTTTTCCTATGGCACCGCTTTCAAATTGAAGCACCGCCACCAAATTCGGGTCGAATTCATAATCCGATCCTTCCAAACCGGATGCCGAATATCCGAAAACTTCCTTGACTTCGCCGCCAAACCAACGCAGAGCGTCTACCGCATGACATCCGGCGGATAATAAACTGTCACCTCCGGCTGATTTGGTTTTAGCCCACTCGTATTGTTTGTAATGTGGTCCTATCCAGTGCCAATAGTCACATTCCATATACATTACTTTACCAATGGTATCGTCTTGCAAAAGATTTTTTGTTGTTTCAAACATTGGGTTCCATCTTAATACAAAGCTGACTATTGAAGTGACTCCGGCCTTTAAAATTTCCTTTTCCATTAATTTTACATCTTCGAAATTCATTGCCAAAGGTTTTTCAATAACAAGATGTTTTCCTGCACGAGCCGCTTGTACAACTTGACTGCAGTGTACGTCCGGAGGTGAACATACTGATAAAATGTCTATATCCGGGTCATTTATCATTTCATCCAATGAAGAATATACCTTGCCGTCGACATTTAACTCTGTGAGTTTGTTTTGAGCCGTTACAGGATTACGACTGTATATTCCCATTACTGTTGTGTGCGGATTTTGGATATACGCTTTTATGTGTTCACCGGATACCCATCCTGCGCCAATGATTCCGACGCCATAGCGTTTCGAAGCCTTTTCCATATCTAAAACCTCCGTTTAATTAAATTTAACATCAAAAATGATTTTGTGTTACGATTTATATTAATTATACTTTATTTTCATTTGTTTTGGTAATTTTTTGACTAAATAATTACATGATTCTACTGCAACAACTTTTTTTTATTGCACATTACACAAAAAATATAAAAAGAGAGCCACTACAACTCTCTTTTTTATGGAAAACCTCATGCCGAGGCTTGTCCGAATTTTTATTTTTTTATATTGTAGTTATATGTATGAACTATTTCTACTGCAAAAATGTTATTTTATTGCAGTAAAAACATGCTTTATTATATCAGCTTTTTTTTCAGGATTTCAAGTTCTTCCGGAGAAATATTCGTTTTGTCGGTTTTTCCTCTTTTAAAATCTAAATAATCTCTTAACTTATCATGCATATCTTTAGATAACGGATACTTTAATGCGAAAAGAACCGTTATAGCCAATAAAACCACCGGAATGACGAATACAATCCACTTTAGTGCTGTTATAAAAGTTTCCGGTTGAGTATGTAACATTTCTTGTCCGTTTACGGTATCCGGTTTTATATATCCGGAAAATTCCAATATTAAAGATACGATAAATATTCCCAAAGCGGAAGACGATTTTCTGGCAAAGGTCATTATTCCGCTAAAAGAGCCGCTTTTTCGGTCATTGAAATATAACTCGCCCACATCGGTAACATCGGGAAACATGGTCCAAGCCATAACTATACAACCGGATAATCCTCCTCCTATAACCGCCGCAATGACATATATAGCCCAAGTCGGCCAAAGTGTCGAATAACCGCCTAAAAACAAAGCTCCCAATATCCAGACACACGCGCCTGCTATGAAGGTTTGTGATTTTCCAATTGCAACCGCGGATTTTACCACAATCGGTAAAAAGACAATTTGAGATATTAGCATCGTACCTAAAACAAAATCCAACTCACCGGGTCTTTGTAAGAAGTATTTCATATAATATGCAAATATAGAAGATATGACATCCATAGCGAAAAACGAAAGTAGATACATTACGATAAGTATTCTAAACGACCTGATTTTTATGGGAGACAAAAAAACATCAAGGGTGAACTTGTTTTTTGTAATCGATAAAGGAGCTCTCTCTCTGCATACGAAAAATATTGCGAATAAGGGTATGGCAAAGAATATACCGAATACCAATCCTAACATTATATATCCTGTTTTTAAATCTGTGGCAAGTTTTACAATCTGCATCGGTAACACCGCACATATAAGGGATGAAACTTGGGAAAAGAATAATCTTGTTCCGTTTAATACCGTTCGTTCTTTATATTCCATGCTGACTTCGCTGCTCATTGATGAATACGGAACCATTATCACGGTTGAAACGGTTGAATAAAACAAATATGCGAAAAGTACATATATGAATGTAGCAGTTTGAGATGAAAAACTCACCGGATACCACAGCATTGTAAACGCAGCAATAATTCCGAAAGATCCCAATAATATATACGGACGTCTTCTACCGTATTTAGACCGGGTATTGTCTGTTATGACTCCCATCAAAGGGTCGGATACCGCATCCCATATTCTACTTATCAGTACGATTGTTCCGGCTAGAGCCGGTGTCAGCTTTACCACATCGGTTAAAAATATAAGGTAGAAAAAGTTTACAATAAGTTGAGCTCCACCGCCGAAAATGTCACCTGAACCGAATACAAGAATTTCGGCTTTGCTCAGTTTTTTATCACCGGTTAAAGATTTCATAATTGTTTATTCCTTTCACATTAATAATTTCTAATCATATTATAAAAATCAAGTTCCAGTTTGTGACCTTCAAATTCGAATGTCATTGTATTTGTTTCTCTGTCGTTTTGTGCATAAGGTGAATCATGTCTCATATAATTTGTATCAATGATATTTCCGTTGACTTTAAATTCTTTTCCGTAATTAAGCTCTAAGGTTTTTCCGGCTGAGACATATTTTAAAACTCCGTTTTGATATTGTACGCTATTAGATTTTATTCTTTCTTTAAAATCACTGAACGTTCCTTCATCGGCTTTGTCACTGATTTCAAATATCCAATATGTTTCTTTTCCATCTTGAATTAAATCACCGGTAGAACCTTGATTATATAAAACCGGATTCTTTGTTATAAAGGCGGTATAAACGTCCCCTAATCTTCCGAAAGCGTAATTGCCGTCAATTTCGGTTTCATCCAACAAATCCGAAGGGAACCAAGCATGGGTATAATACACTAATGATTTTTCCATGAAACCTTTTTTATCGGGTATTCTATAAACGCTTAAGTTAATGTTCTTGTCCTGAACAGAATGAGGCATTCTGCCGTTGCCCACCCAATATCCCGGTGAACCGCTTAAAGCGCCCTTATCTGAAAGTGCTTTTGCAGGATGGTTATG
>CAZJOD010000075.1:2969-9897 GCA_964547525.1 uncultured Clostridiaceae bacterium | reverse complement strand
AAAATACATACTTCGTCGGATAATGTTACGGCAAAGGGGTGTTGTTGATCTCCGAAATCTCCGGGTTGATGACTTTGAACAGTTGCCATAAGCCAGTCTTTTGTTCTGTAAGTATATGTATTCGCTCTTTGTATGGCTACACCGTTAGTAACCGGATTTAAAATTCTCGATATCAATGGTAATAGGTTAAGCTTTCTTATAAGTGATATATTAACCATTTTCAAATCGTTTAAAAATTCATTTGAAAACATATTGTTTTTATCAACATATTCTATAGTATTGGATATTACCTGCCGGTTGGTGAAGGCTTCCATTGCCCATTGCATCATAATTTGTTCGGTATTTTGACCTATAAGACCCTTTTGTTTCAATTCATCCAAATCCAAACCGTTTGAAGCTTTAATTACTGCCGTAGAACGATCTTGTCCGATTTTTTCGATGACTTCGGGTACTTGATAATTTTTCATGTAAATGAAACAAAGATCCATACCTATTCTGTTTTGTGAGTTGACCGGAAAATCCCACACATGCTGTATGACCGCTTTCATGGAATTACCTGAAACACCGCTTTTTCTGTTAGATTCGTAAGCTCGCCCGGAAACCGAAGTAAACGTTCCCTCGTATGATTGAGAAGCTATGTCGTAAAGTAAAAGATCCATAATAATGCGCGATTTTTCCACAATCTCCGGATCTTCGGCAAATTCGATTAAGTTGGCCAAAGGAGCTATATCTTCTACATAATATACATTGGAGTACCATTCTGTAAATCCGTATAACCATCTTTGTTCAAGCCATATCAGTATTCTTTCTTTTGCTATCTCCATATGCCGTTTGCCGGTCAAGCCGGTATTGGTAAATGTCTCTTCCGGATACAACTTGCCCGCTAAATATTCGGACGTCGCAAATAAAATTTGATGGTTTTCCGACCAAAAACACATACTGTCCTCACCGGGCTGATCCATCCAATATTTAAATCCTAACAAAGTTTTTTTAAGCCTTTCGGAGATTGTATCTGAAAGTTTGTCGGAGTGGACATATAGGATTCTTAGTATGGGTTGAATCCTGAAATCGGCACAATCGTATCTTCCGTCTATATAATCACAAGCTCCGGTCAAATGTTCAAACGAAACGGGTTTTATGTCGTTTTCCAGTTGATATAGAACAAGACTCGCGTTATCTTTCAGACCCACAAGCGGTCTTGAAGGAAGCTTTTTGATTTTATCGTTTTGTGATATATCGGAATAAACCCAAAACCCTAAAATTCCGACAACTAATAATAAACATATTATCACTATCAATCTTTTCATCCCCTTTTTCATTTTTTTTCCCCTTCTTTATATATTTTTTCTATTTCCTCCAGAACACGTACCGATTCGAAACCTGCACATAAATGCCGATTCCCATGATTAAGCCAGTCTATGAAACCTTTTAGGCTCCTTTGCACCGGGTGCAGACTGAATTTCCCCGATTTTAACCTTTTATATTTAACACCGTAAAATTTTACGTTTGAGCCAAAACCCTTTTTGTACACAATGCTTCCTTTGTCTCCTACAAACTCCAATACAGACGTACGTTCCTTTTTTTCAGTCATATTAGATGAGAATTGAATAACCGTACCGTTTGACAAAACACCTTGAAAAGCGTTAAAGTCTTCTACCTGTGAATACTTAAATTTATAATTCCGATTTATTACATTAAAGAAATCCAGTCGGGAGTCGGTTGCCCACAAAATAATATCTAGAAAATGAGAACCGTGTGTCAACAGTGTACCACCTCCGGATTTATATTTATCTCCATGCCACGGTGCCAGTTGAAAATATGAGTCGTTTCTGCTCCAAGCCACATAGCAGCGCACGTAATTTACCTTTCCTATAACACCGTTTTGAATTGCTTTTACAGCGGTATAACAATTATTGTCATATCTATATTGGTAGTTAACAGCTATTTTTACACCGTTTGCCTCTGCGGTTGTTAAAAGACGCTTTGCTTGCTCGGAATTTATGGTAACAGGTTTTTCACAAAAAATGTGCTTTTTGTTTTTTACGGCTTCCATCATCACTTCATAATGCAAATAATGTGGTAACGCTATGTAGACACAATCCACATTATCATCTCGTATCAGCTGTCGATAATCCGTATATTTTTTTGCCTTTACGAACTTTTTTGATTGTTGATCCAGCTTTTTTTGATCAATGTCACATATGCCCGTAACACGAATTCCCTTTGTAACCTTACATAACAGTAGCATTGATTTTGAGATTGACCCCAAACCTATTACACCTAATCTAATTTTTCCCATGTGTATCTCCGCATAGATATTTTATAGCATGAATAATAGCTGTCATAATTTCATTACGATTATAAACGTTTCTTTTATGACCTAATGTAAAACAAACCACTTTTCCGTTGCCATTTTTCTTTTTCCAGTAAACAGGCCTACCGTTTCCAAAAAGTAACGGTTCGCAATCTTCCGATAAATTATGTTCGTATAATTCATCTATTATATCAAAGCTTATAAATCCTGTTACATGGATCAAGGAAGGCTTAGCATGACCTGTAAATTTACCTCCTATCAAATTGACATACTCCTCGTTATTTTTAAAAGATGCCGTTGCTCCATGCATGGCCAGAATATTTCCTCCGTTTTTTGAATAAAGAGAAATTTTCTTTAAAAGGTTTTTGTTGTTTTTATTTTGTTTACTATGAAAATATAAAATAAGACATGAGTATTCGGATAGATCGGTGTTTTTGATATTTTTTAATTTTTTTACACGGACAACATCATATGAAGTGCATTTTTCAATCAGTTTCCCGATCTTAGCAATGCCCGAGGAGGGAGGATGGAAATAACCGTCGGATATAATTAAAATTGATTTCATCTTACACCTGCCCTTATCCGGTTTTATAAATATGTTTATTTTAACATACATATTTTTAAATCTCAATTGAATATACAAACAAGATATCAATTATATGTATAAAAAATTTTAATTTACTGTTGAAATTTAAAAAATTTATTGATATGATTAAAAAAACTGATGTTGCTCATAATACCATGTCATAATTGATATTTTAATTAATAAATATTTTACTAAAGCCTAACATAAAAACTACGAATTAAGAAAAATTAGAATAGAATATGGACCGACTACCTAAAGTATTTTCAAGAGCATATAGACCTGAATTTTAAGGTCTTTGCAAATATATATTATATAATGGAGGTGCTTTATGACAAGAGAAAGATGGGATTCCAGGATGATCTTCATTCTGGCGGCTATTGGTTCTGCAGTCGGGTTGGGCAATGCATGGAGATTTCCCGGACAGGCGTTTAATAACGGCGGTGGTGCATTCCTTATTCCGTATTTTGTTGCCTTGGTTACAGCCGGCATACCGCTTCTGATACTTGAACATGCAATCGGTAGAAGAGCGCAAGCCGGTGCACCCATAGCGTTAAAGAGCATGTGCAAAAAAGCCGAACCGCTAGGTTGGTGGGCTCTGGCAACAAGTTTTGTCATAGTGTCGTATTATTGTGTTGTGTTGGCATGGGTGGTAAATTATATGTGGGCGTCACTTTCGGAAGCATGGAAAGGCGGTTCAGCCGATTACTTCTTTTCGAATGTTCTCCAAATTACCGAGAACCCCGGTGTTTTAGGCGGATTTAGCATACCTGTACTTATAGGATTGGTTATCACGTGGCTGGCCGTGTGGTTATCATTACACAATGGTGTAAAATCCGTAGGCAGGGTAGTTAAATGGACCGTACCTATCCCGGTCGCTTTGTTGATCATATTAATGATCAGAGCTATCACTCTCCCCGGAGCTGTGGACGGATTGAGTTATTATTTAACACCGGATTGGAGCGCACTTATAAAACCGAATGTTTGGGCTGCGGCATACGGACAGGTGTTTTTCAGCTTAAGCATTCTTTTCGGTATAATGATCGCTTACGGCAGTTATCTTCCTAAAGACAGCGATATCACAACCGATGGTCTGATAATATCTTTTGCAGACGCCGGTATCAGTTTTCTGGCGGGTTTTGCAGTGTTCGGAACTTTAGGATATTTCTCAAATGTAACTGCTACAAAAATAGCCGATATGAGTGTGCAAGGTGTAGGTTTGGCTTTTATAACATATCCGGAGGCTATAAGTAACTTACCCGGTGGAGCGGTTGCCATAGTGATCTTCGGACTGCTTTTCTTCATAATGTTGTTTACATTGGGACTTGATTCGGCTTTTTCAATTGTCGAAGGTATAGTTGCAGGATTAGTGGACAAATTTAACTGGAACAAAAAGAAGACTACGTTGGCGATGTGTATTATAGGTTTTTTGGGAAGTTTGATATTCGCTACAAAGGCAGGACTGTACTGGTTAGACATTTCAGACCACTTTGTTAATGACTTTAACCTTATTGTAATTGGTGTTTTCCAATGTGTTGTTGTAGGTTGGATATTCGGAGCTGACAAAATACGTGAATACTTTAATGCAACTTCCACTATAAAATTTGGTAAATGGTGGGATATAATGATTAGGTTTGTTACGCCTATCGTATTACTTTACATAAGTATATCTTACCTGATTGAAAATATTAAAGCCAATTATGACGGATACGCTACTAGATACGTATTAATCGGTGGATGGGGTGTAGTAGCCGCTACTATTATCACAGGATTTATAATAACTGCAATAAAAGCAAAAAACGCCGCAGTTGAGTCCGGTGATGCCGATGCACCGTCGGAAATGGAGGGATAATATGCCGTTATCTGCTTGGATTATGTTGATTGTAGGTTGTGTTCTTTCTTATGGAGGCCTCGCTTGGAGCATAAGTGTTGCTATAAAGTCGGGAAAGAAATAAATGAGTGATAGAATTTAATTTAAATTGAAAATATTTTTATATGATTTTGCTGCATAAAGTTATAAAAATTATATATTAATTTGGTATCGGTTAAAAATCCAAGCTGAGTCGTGAATATTAATAGTATGACAAAGCTTGGATTTTTATAGTAGACACTTAAGAAAAAACATACAATAATGTATTCTCGTTATAATAATAAAAGCAATACAGAAAATGTACAAGTGTATGAAAGAGAAAGTAAATCACTAAAAACACCGGTTAAACATATATATATATAATAAATCGGTTAAAATAAAAATAATTGACCGTTAACATAAAAATTTTAGGTTTTACTATTGTAATTAGATTATTTTATTATTATAATGTTTTGCAGGGTAATAATTTCAAAACGAAGTTTTTAAGGAGGTGGTAGAATGGATGCCGGCCCTAGTCATAACTCGATTTACTATTTAAATATCTTTATAGGTACAGCTTTATTCTACCGTATATATCCTTGTCTTGTTAAATAATTTTTTCTTTTAACTCTTTTGCATGGGTTTTGCCAATAAAAAGCATAATAAATAACAACAGGTATGTTTATGGCAGGAGAAGCTACATTGGATAAACATATTTATTGCAATTTATCGGGCTGAAGCCGGAATTTGAACTTTAACGAATCATGAGGGTGATATACCCCGCTGTTAAAGTTATGTTTCAATATGAAATAATGCAAAGGAGGTCGAGTATGGATTTTGAAAAAATCAATCAGCTAATGTTAGAAAAA
The DNA here is from genome assembly GCA_964547525.1 of uncultured Clostridiaceae bacterium. Lineage (GTDB taxonomy): Bacteria > Bacillota > Clostridia > JAAYHZ01 > JAAYHZ01 > CAZJOD01. Next base: position 4,282 of record CAZJOD010000075.1, on the reverse strand, counting down.
AATTACAAATTACTTAAAAACGAATTGATTAATGCACAGACAGTAGATATAGCCGAATTTTTAGATACTTTAGAAGAAAAGCAAGCGTTATTGGTTTTCAGACTTTTACCTAAAGAAATTGCGGCCGATGTTTTTGCATACCTTTCAACCGAACGTCAAGTGGAAATATCAGATCTTGTCAATGAAAAAGAACTCTCCGATATTATGTCGGAATTATATTTTGACGATAAAGTCGATTTACTTGAAGAAATGCCCGCTAATGTTGTCAAGAAAATATTAAAAAATACCAGTGCGGTAGAAAGAAAATTGATAAACCAGTTCTTAATGTATCCGGATTATTCCGCAGGCAGTCTAATGACCATAGAGTTTGTGGATTTAAAAAAGGAAATGCTTGTAGGAGAGGCTCTTGAAAGAGTACGAAAGACGGCACCGGATAAGGAAACCATATATACATGTTATGTTATGGATGCACAAAGACACCTTGAGGGAACAATATCTTTAAAAGATCTTGTGCTTTCTCAAGATAATAAAAAAGTCGGCGAGATAATGCACAAAGAACCGATATTTGTAAATACTCATGATGATCAAGAGTATATAGCCGATATATTTAAAAGATATGATTTATTAGCAATGCCTGTAACCGATAACGAACAGAGACTGGTTGGCATTATTACCATCGATGATATCATCGATGTTATGGAAGAAGAGAACACCGAAGACTTTTATAAAATGGCCGCAGTACAACCTACGGATGACGCTTATATTGAAACAGGTGTATTTAAATTAGCTAGAAAAAGAATTGTATGGCTTTTGGTTTTGATGGTTTCGGCGACATTCACAGGGTATATTATAAGAAGTTTCGAAGAAACTTTGGAAGCGGTGGTGGCTCTTGCCGCGTTTATACCAATGTTAATGGATACGGGCGGTAATGCGGGTGCGCAATCATCTACTTTGGTTATTAGAAGTATCGTCCTTGGAGAAGTCGATTTTAAAGATATGTTGAAGGTAATCTGGAAGGAAATGAGGATTAGCTTTATTGTCGGTGTTACTTTAGCAGTTGTTAACTTCTTACGAATATATCTTCTGGAGGGTTATTCGATGCAGATCGCTTTAACAGTTGCCACTACATTAATAGTCACAGTAATTACGGCGAAAATGCTCGGAGGCCTTCTACCTATGATTGCAAAAAAATTGAAACTGGATCCGGCGATTATGGCAAGTCCTTTAATAACAACTATTGTGGATGCCGTCGCTCTAATGGTATATTTTTATTTCGCTATTTGGTTTTTAGGTATTAATTAAAACATATTGCA
>CAZJOD010000075.1:0-2869 GCA_964547525.1 uncultured Clostridiaceae bacterium | reverse complement strand
TATATTACGATGATGTATATTTAAAATAGATAACCATAGGTATAAATTAGTTCATGTTATATGAATAAAGGGGATGGAAAAAAATGAATAACGATATCTTTCGCCAGCTAATTAATAACGCTGTATTATTAATGGCATTAAGTGTTGTTTACGAAATAAGTTATATCTTTCATGCCAAAAATAAAAAATTAGTACCTGTTATTAATGGAATTCTTATCGGTATTATCGCTTTGGCTGTTATGACTCTTCCTTTTGAATTATCAAAAGGGATTGTATTTGACACCAGATCCATTCTCATAAGTGTTTCGGCAGTGGTTTTCGGACCGATTCCGACGTTTATCGCCGCAGTGATAGCAATTATTTATCGTGCCATACTCGCCGGTACGGGAGTATATACCGGCATTTCTACTATAATTACTTCAGCTGCAATAGGTTTGATTTGGCGAAAACGTATTTTTTCCGGAAAACCCATGTGCCGATGGTTGAATATTTATATTTTAGGTGTAACGGTGCATGTTGTTATGCTGTTATGTATGTTTTTAATGCCTTACCCGGTAGCTGTTAATGTAATTCGTGAAATAGGATTGCCGGTATTATTAATATATCCTGTGGGTACAGTGTTGTTAAGTATGTTATTATTACATCAAAAAGAACGTAACGAAGCATTAATAAAAGTTGTGGAAGAAGAAGAAAGATATAAAAGTTTATTTTACAATAACCATGCTATTATGATGTTGATTGATCCTGAAGACGGAAGAATAATTGATGTTAATCCTGCGGCCTGCAAATTTTACGGCTGGTCGGAACAGGAAATGAAAAAAATGAATGTTTCCCAAATAAACACTTTGACTGCGGATGAAATAAAAGCGGAAATGATCAAATCGGTAAACGAAAAACGAAACCATTTTATGTTTAAACACAGAAGAGCATATGAAGAACCGGTTGATGTGGAGGTATACAGCGGACCTATAAAATTTCTCGGAAAAAAGTTATTATATTCCATAGTACATGATATAACAGAACGTACTATTGTAATTAAAGCGTTGCAAGAGAGTGAAAGCAGGTTCAGGTTATTGGTGGAGAGTGCTCCCGACGCTATTTTTATTCAAACGGGAGGTAAGTTTGCATACATAAATAATGCCGCTTTAAAGCTCTTCGGGGCGGAAAATAAAGATCAATTAATCGGTAAATCCGTTATGGACAGATTTCATCACGACTATCACAAAGCGATACAAGAAAGGATAGAACTTTTAAATAAATACAAAAAGGCTGTCCCCCCGCTTGAGCAGATATATATTAAGCTGGACGGTTCTTTTGTATATGTGGATGTAAGTGCGGTTCCTATATTGTACGAAGGATTAAACGGAGCCATTGTTTTTGCAAGAGATATTACCGATAGGAAAGAATGGCAGATAAAAAAAGATGAAGTGGAAGCACAGCTAAGACAGCAGCAAAAATTAGAGGCTATAGGTACATTAGCCGGAGGTGTCGCACATGAGATTAATAATCCTATAAACGGAATTATGAATTATGCACAACTTATTTTGGACTCGGCCGAAGGAAATTCGGGATATGTCGAATATGCGAAAGAGATAATTAACGAAACCGAGAGGATTTCGGTGATTGTTAGAAATCTCCTCCAGTTTTCAAGACAGGAAAAACAAACACACAGCTACGCGGCTATTTATGATATTGTAAATCAAACAATATCTTTGATAAAAACTATTATTAAAAAAGATCAAATAGAATTGGATGTCGTATTAGATGACAATTTACCGGAAATAAAATGCAGGAGTCAGCAGATTCAACAGGTGTTGATGAATTTATTGACTAATGCCAGAGACGCTCTTAATGAAAAATATCCGGAATATAATGAAGATAAAATAATAAAGGTAAGGTGCAGTCATTATTTCAAAGATAGTAGAAGATGGTTGAAACTTACTGTTGAAGATCATGGAAACGGTATTCCGACTGAACTGCAGGATAAAATATTCGAACCTTTCTTTTCAACAAAGCCCAAAGAAAAAGGTACGGGGTTAGGCCTGTCCATTAGCTTTGGTATAGTTAAAGATCACCACGGCAAAATCAGTATAGAAACAAAGGAAGGTCTGTATACGAGATTTATACTTGACTTACCGGTTGACAACGGATGAAAGCTGTAATATTTGCTTTGCAAGGAGACATAGTATGGGTAAAATTTTAATAGTAGATGACGAAAAAAGTATGCGTATAACATTATATGAATTTTTAGTGAGAGAAGGATATGAGGCCGATACCGCTCAAGATGCCCGTATAGCATGTATGATGCTACAAGAAAATGAGTATGATGTTATTGTAACGGATATAATCATGCCTAAGATGAACGGAGTGGAGCTATTAACGAAAATCAGAGAAAAATCCGATACTATTCAAATAATAGTTATGACAGGCGAGCCTTCGGTTGATACCGCAATAAAAGCGGTACAGGCAGGGGCTAACGATTATTTACCAAAACCTATAAATAAAGAATTGTTTTTAAAAACCATTCGTAATGCGTTACAAATAAAATCTTTAAGCGACAATAAAATTTTATTGGAACAACAAAATTCAAGATACCAAAAAAATCTTGAAGAATTGGTTGAAAATAAGACCGCTGCACTACGAAATGCAATGCAAAGTATAATTTACTTGTTGTCTTCCGTGGTTGAACTGCGAGATCCGTACACTGCCGGACATCAACACAGGGTTGGAAATTTATCTGCGGCCATAGCGCATAAAATGAACTTAGGCAAAAACAAGGTCGAATTGATTAGAATTATCGGTTATATCCATGATATAGGCAAAATAGTTATACCTACAGAAATATTGTCAAAGCCGGGAGTGCTAAGTC
>CAZJOD010000074.1:3121-17715 GCA_964547525.1 uncultured Clostridiaceae bacterium | reverse complement strand
GTCATATAGACCGATGTATGTGTTTAAAGAACTTTTTGTCATAAAAGGACCGGCATTACAAGGATCTTTTGTCTTAAATGAGGTGTGTATAATGGAATTGTTAAAACAAAGAATTTTAGCGGATGCTAACATATACGAAGGTAATGTTTTAAAAGTTGATAGTTTTTTAAACCATCAACTCGATGTATTCTTATTGGATGAAATGGGTAAGGAGTTCAAAAAAAGGTTCTCCGATAGTGATGTCACGAAGATATTGACAGTAGAAGCGTCCGGTATATCACTCGCATGTATGGCTGCCGTCTATTTTAAGGTTCCGGTCATTTTCGCAAAAAAAACCGAAGCGTTGAATATGGATGAGGATACATATAATACAAAAGCGTATTCTTACACAAGATCCGAAGAATATATTATGAAAGTGTCTAAAAGATATATTAATAAAGAAGATTCATTGCTAATAATCGATGATTTTTTAGCTAACGGAGAAGCGGCATTGGGATTGATTGAAATTGCTCGTCAAGCCGGTGCAAAAATTGCGGGAATTGGTGCCGCCATAGAAAAAGGTTTTCAAAAGGGTGGAAAACTGTTACGCGAAAAAGGTTATAAAGTAGAATCACTTGTCATTGTAAAATCCATGGAAAACGGGAATATTATATTCGATTGATAATGTATCTTTGTGATATGTTTAAATCAATGTAATTGGTATGAATGAGTGATTTTATCATATTTTAATTTCTGATTTTGATTAGGAGGAGAAAAAAATGTTCAAAAAGTTTTGTTCAATCGCATTAGTGATAGTCATGGTAATATCCATACTTGCTACCGGTTGCGCTAAAAAAGAGAATGACGATGTTAGGGTAGGTTTCATTTATGTAGGACCTGCAGGGGATAAAGGGTGGTCTTACGCTCATGATCAAGGTAGATTGTTCCTTGAAGAAGAATTGGGTGTTACTACCATTTATAAAGAAAATGTTCCCGAAGAAGATGCTGCGGTGGAGCAAGCTATCAGAAACATGATAGATCAAGGATGCTCTATTATATTTACCACAAGCTTCGGTTTTATGAATGCAACACAAAAAATGGCTGTTGAATTTCCGGATGTTAAGTTTTTACACTGCTCAGGATTTCTGACCGAAGAAAATATGAGTAACTACTTTGGTCGTATGTATCAACCAAGATACTTATCGGGCATAGTTGCCGGCATGAAATCTGAATCGAATAAAATCGGTTATGTCGCAGCTTTTGATATTCCTGAGGTTGTAAGAGGTATCAACGCCTTTACGTTAGGTGTAAGATCGGTTAATCCGAATGCCGAAGTCATTGTAAGATGGACAAGTACCTGGTATGATCCCGTAAAAGAAAAAGATGCGGCTTTATCATTATTAGATGAAGGCTGTGATGTTATAGCTCAACATCAAGATACACCGGGCCCGCAAATAGCCGCACAGGAAAGAGGTAAATTTGCAATAGGTTACCATACCGATTCAAGAGAATCGGCTCCTAATGCTTTTTTGGTAGCTCCCGTATGGAACTTCGGACCTTATTACGCTGATCAAGTAAAAAAAGTTATCGACGGTACATGGACCTCCGAAAGCTATTGGGGTGGTATGAACGAGGGTATAGTGGCATTGTCCGCAATGTATGATTTGGTTCCTGCAGAAGCTAAAGCCAAGGTTGAGGAGATGTCCAAAAAAATTACCGACGGCACCTTTGATGTATTCACAGGTCCCATATACGATCAAAACGGTAATTTGAAAATTGCCGAAGGCGTAAAGATGACCGATGAACAAATGCTTTCATTTGATTGGTTTGTGCAAGGGGTTGTAGGTAAAATACAATAGGATTATATAATGAGTGTAGAAGCATATGTACGACTTAATAGTATAGTTAAGAAATTCGGAACTGTAACGGCTAATGACAATATCGATCTGGATGTTAAAAAAGGTGAGATTCTTGCAATATTAGGAGAGAACGGTTCCGGTAAAAGTACGTTGATGAACATGTTGTCAGGCATTTATATGCCTGACAACGGTTCAATCGTAATTGACGGTAAACCTGTTGAAATCAGGTCGCCTAAAAACTCTATCCGGCTGGGAATAGGTATGATTCACCAGCATTTCAAGTTAATAGACCGATTTACCGGTTACCAAAATATCATGACCGGTTCAAGTCAGAAATCGGTTAATAAATCCAAAAATTATAAAACAATTAAAAATCTTATGGATTTGTATGAACTCCATATTGATTTAAATAAATATGTTTATGATATGAGTGTAGGGGAAAAGCAAACCTTAGAAATTATTAAGGTTTTATATCGAGGTGCCGAATTGTTAATCCTCGATGAACCTACCGCGGTTTTAACGCCCGAAGAAATTACAAAGCTGTTTATTATTTTGAATAACATGAGAAAAGCAGGGCGTGCCATTATCATAATTACTCATAAGCTCAACGAAGTGATGGAAATCAGCGATCGTGTAACAGTGTTACGAAAAGGAAAAAATGTAGGCACTTTGATAACAAAGGAAACCAATATACTGCAATTAACCGAGCTTATGGTAGGTAGGCCTGTCGAACCGGTTATTAAAAGATACGACTGTCAAACAGGAGGAGTGTACCTTTCTGTTGAAGGTGTTACGGCTTATGACAAAGACAAGGTTAAAGTACTTGATAATATAACTTTCGAGCTTAATTCCGGTGAAATCGTGGGAGTGGCCGGTGTAGCGGGAAGCGGTCAAAGAGAGCTTTGTGAAGCTATTGCAGGTTTGTATCCGGTGAGTGAAGGATCCATAAAGTGTATTGATAAGGAGATATTGGGGAAGAGCCCTCGAGAAATCATAAAGCTTGGTGTGAGTATGAGCTTTATTCCTGAAGATCGTTTAGGTATGGGTTTGGTAGGTTCAATGGATATAACCGATAACATGCTGTTGAAAAACTATCGGGAAGGCAAGGGACTTTTAATAAACAGAAATCCGGCTAAAGAAAAAGCTCGATCTATAGTAAAAAGGATGGGTATTGTAACCCCGGGTATAAGTATTCCTGTCAGAAAACTTTCCGGAGGTAATATACAAAAGGTGCTGCTAGGTAGAGAAATAGACTCAAATCCAAAGGTCCTTATAACGGCTTACGCCGTAAGAGGCTTGGACATAGGAGCTTCATATACAATTTACGAAATGTTGAATGAACAAAAAAAGCGTGGGGTAGCCGTACTGTATATAGGGGAAGATCTGGATACGTTAATACAGCTTTGTGACAGAATTATTGTAATGTTTGCAGGGAAAATCTCCGGTATAGTGGATGCGAGGCATGCAACAAAGGAACAAATCGGTTTAATGATGACGGGAAAGGTGATGATGTATGTATAGAATTGCTAAAAAATCCGACGTATCAAACAAGAGAGCGGCTCTTTACAGACTCATCGGTATACTGGGAGCTTTGTTGCTTTCATCGGTTTTTATTATTATAGCCGGTGAAAATCCTTTAAGGGTTTATGTGTCGATGATAAATGGCGCTTTCGGCTCTGCATACAGGATTAGAAGCATTATAATTATGGCTGTCCCGTTAACCGTCACGGCGTTTGGAATATCAGTGGCTTTCAAACTGAGATTTTGGAATATAGGTGGTGAAGGACAAATATTAATGGGTGCATTCGGAGCTGCATGGGTTGCTTTGAATTTCCCCGATTTAAGTAAACCTGTATTACTATTGTTTATGGCATTGGCAGGATTTGTTTTTGGTGGTTTGTTCGCATTAATCCCGGCTTATTTTAAAGCTAACTTTAATACCAATGAAACATTGTTTACATTGATGTTAAATTATATTGCTTTGAAGTGGATTACATATCTTCAATATAGTGCGTGGAAAGATCCTAAGGCAATGGGTTTTCCTAAAATCGCCGATTTTGCAAAAAGCGCATGGATGCCGGAAGTGTTCGGAGTTCATGCCGGCTGGATAATAACATTGGTTTTAATGGTAATAATGCATATATTCATGAAGCACTCAAAAAAAGGTTACGAGATTTCGGTTGCCGGAGAAAGTATGAATACCGCCAGGTATGCCGGCATGAATGTTAAAAGAATTATTATGGAAGCGTTGTTTATCAGCGGCGGATTGTGCGGCTTAGCCGGAATGATACAAGTGTCGGGTGTGGGACATACTTTGTCTGTTACCACATCAGGAAATGTAGGATTTACTGCTATTATAATTGCATGGTTGTCAAGGTTAAGTATGCCGGTAATATTAATAGTGGCGCTTTTATTCGCCGCTATGGTTCAGGGCGGGTCTTTTATAGAAATTGCATATCAGATACCTCGTGCCGTTACCGAAATAATACAAGGCATGATATTGTTTTTTGTTTTAGGAACAGAATTCTTTATAAATTATAAAATTATACATGTAAAAAAAGAAGACGGAGGTGAGAAAGCATGAATTTCGAGTTGTTTTTATCGGCTGCGGTTACAGCCGGAACACCATTACTGCTTGCTACATTAGGAGAACTTCTGTCAGAGAAATCCGGTCATTTGAACTTAGGACTGGAAGGTATGATGTTGATTGGCGCTATTATGGGATTTATCACCGCATACAACATCGGCAATCCTATGTTTGCGCTTTTTGCCGCTATTTGTGCAGGAGCGTTAGGCTCGTTAATATATGCGTTTTTAACTGTTAGCCTCAGGACAAATCAAGAAGTTTCCGGGTTGGCATTGACGACATTCGGCATGGGTTTTGCAGGTTTTTTAGGACAAAGGTATGTGGGTATGGTTATACCCGACAGTGTAAAAAATGCTTTTTCTGCTATTAAAATACCTTTACTTGGGGATATACCGTTTATTGGCAATATATTGTTTAACAAAGATCCTATTGTGTATTTTTCATATATAGCCGTGATTATTGCGGGTATATATTTGTACAGAACAAAAAAAGGGTTAAATTTAAGAGCGGTTGGCGAAAATCCTTCTGCAGCCGATGCCGCGGGTATAAATATTTCCCTTTACAAATATTTACACATTTTAACGGGAGGCGCAATGTGCGGTCTAGCCGGTGCCTACCTTTCTTTGGTATATATACCGGCTTGGCAAGAAAATGTTGTTGCAGGCAGAGGATGGATTGCAGTGGCATTAGTTATTTTTGTGACATGGAACCCGTACAAAGCGATTTTCGGAGCTTATTTGTTCGGTGGGCTTGATATTTTAGGTTTTAGGCTGCAAAGATTTCAAATTAGCATTCCTCAATATTTTTTAGATATGCTTCCGTACGCCGTTACTATACTGATACTTGTCATAGCATCGGTTAGAAAATCTAAAAAGAATTTACCTCCTCAATCTCTAGGTGTGCCGTATTTTAGAGAAGACAGGTAAAACGTTAAAGAGGGAAAAAGAATTATGGAAATATTGAAAATAATAGACCATACCATGTTAAAACCTGATGCTAAAGAAAGCGACATTATAAAGCTGTGTGACGAAGCTTTAAAGTACCGATTCGGTGCCGTTTGTGTAAATGGTGTTTATGTTGCAAAAGTAAACCGGGCGGTTGCCTATGCAGATATAAAAACTGTTGCGGTTGCCGGATTTCCACTAGGTGCTAATGAAACATCGGTTAAAGTTTTTGAAGCTTGTGCAGCTAAAAATGCGGGAGCTGATGAAATAGACATAGTAATTAACATAGGTGCTTTGAAAGATAAATTATATAGAATTGTTGAAGAAGACATATACAAAACTGTTGAAAGTGTAAAAGATAAAGCCTTAATAAAAGTTATACTGGAAACATGCTTGTTGACCGATGAAGAAATCGTTACCGCATGTAAAATATGTGAAAGTGCGGGAGCGGCTTTTGTAAAAACATCGACGGGCATAAACGGTCCCGGAGCGAACATTCGACATGTTGAGTTAATGAAGAAGACTGTAGGAGACAAGTTGAAAGTTAAAGCGGCCGGAGGTATAAAGACGCTAAAGCAGGCTATGGAAATGGTTGAAGCCGGAGCTGACAGGTTAGGATGTAGTTCGTCGGTACAAATAGCACATGAATTGATGCAAAAAAGCTAGAGAGTGGTATATTTGGATTGCTATTTTCATTAAATGGCTCGATGACAACAAAGGAGTCGGTATATCAAAGGTTAGAACGCGAAAATATTATTGACAACATTAATAATTAGTATATAATAAGTAATAATTTAAAAAAAGTGCAATGAAGAGAGAAGTAGCATAAATAATAATCTCTAAAGAGAGAGGATGTATAGCTGGGAGCATCCTTGGGTGAAAATTATGCGAAGACCGACTTGGAGCATTAAGGTGATTCCTATATAATCAATTAAGCGCATTATTATGTAATAATAATGAATATGGGTGGAACCGCGGGAAAAACATCTCGTCCCTGACTGAAATAAAAGTCCGGGACGAGTTTTTTGCATTACAAGCAAAATCTTGAGCACTATGCTATAATTATGGATTTAAGATGGAGGTTGATTTATATGATAAATATCACATTAAAAGACAAAACGGTAAAGCAATATGAAAATGGAGTTACTGCGTTACAGATAGCTTCGGATATTTCGAAGGGATTGGCTAAGGCGTGTTTAGCCGCTAAAATTAACGATAAAATTATGGATATGAATACTCCGATTACCGAGGATGCGTCGGTCACGTTTTTTACGTTTGATGATGAAGAAGGAAGAAACGCATATCGGCATACTACATCACATATTCTGGCGCAAGCCGTAAAAAGGTTATATTCGGATGCAAAACTTGCTATAGGTCCTAGCATTGAAAAAGGTTTTTATTACGATTTTGATGTAGAAAAACCGTTTACAGCCGAAGATCTGCTGAATATTGAAAAAGAAATGAAAAAAATTATTGAAGAGAATATTCCGTTGCAACGAATAGTAATGAGCAGAGAAGACGCTTTGAAATATATGAATAATGTCAATGAACCATATAAAGTTGAATTGATCTGCGAATTACCGGAAGATGCTCAAATCACATTTTACAAACAAGGCGAATTTATTGATCTTTGTGCAGGACCTCATTTGGTTTCCACCGGAAGAGTTAAAGCTTTTAAGTTGTTATATGCAGCCGGTGCATATTGGAGAGGCAACGAAAAAAATAAGATGCTACAGAGAATATACGGAACGGCTTTTGATAATAAAAAGGATTTGGATGAGTATCTGGAGCGCTTGGAGGAAGCAAAAAAAAGAGATCATAACAAATTGGGAAGAGAACTTGGCTTGTTTTGTACCGATGAGGTAATAGGTCAAGGGTTGCCTTTGCTAATGCCAAAGGGTGCAAAAATGCTTCAAATTCTGCAAAGATTTGTAGAAGATGAAGAAGAAAAAAGAGGCTATGTATTAACCAGAACACCCTATATTGCTAAAAAGGATCTTTATCAAATATCAGGACATTGGGAACATTATAAAGAAAAAATGTTCATATTGGGTGACGAAGAAAAGGATGAAGAAATATTTGCTTTAAGGCCTATGACTTGCCCTTATCAATTTATGATATATAAGCAAGGTTTAAAAAGCTATCGTGATCTACCGGTAAGATATGCCGAAACATCTCCTTTGTTCAGAAAAGAAGCTTCCGGAGAAATGCACGGTTTGATAAGAGTACGCCAATTCACACTGTCGGACGGTCATATACTGTGTACTCCCGAACAACTGGAAAGTGAGTTTAAAGCGGTTGTGAATCTAACCGATTACATGTTGGAAATATTGGGGTTGAAGCAGGATGTTTGGTACCGCTTTTCTAAGTGGGATCCCAATAATAAAGAAAAATATATAGATAATCCGAAAGCCTGGGAAGATACCCAAATAAAAATGAAAAATATACTGGATCGGTTGGGAATAAAATATGAGGAAGCCGACGGAGAAGCGGCCTTTTATGGTCCCAAGCTTGACGTTCAAGTAGAAAACGTTCACGGGAAAGAGGATACCATTATTACTATACAAATTGATTTCGCACTATCTGAAAAATTTGACCTGTTGTATGTAGATAAAGACGGTGAAAAAAAACATCCTTATATTATTCATAGAAGTTCCATAGGTTGTTACGAAAGAACAATGGCTATGTTAATTGAAAAATATGCGGGAAAATTTCCTTTATGGATGTGCCCTGAGCAAGTTAGAATATTACCTTTAATTGATAAACATCATGATTATGCATATGCTCTAAAAGTGGAACTGGAATCTTTGGGTATAAGAGCAACAATAGATGTTAGAAATGAAAAGATCGGGTATAAGATCAGAGAAGCAAGAAATGAAAGGATACCGTATATGTTTGTCATAGGAGATAAGGAAGTTGAAGAAGACAGTGTATCGGTAAGATCGTCCAAAGAAGGCGAATTGGGAATGATTTCAAAAGATATGATCATAAAAAGATTATTGGATGAAATAGATAAGAAAATGCAATAACATAAAAACATGGAGGGATAACGTGGGAATTTATAAGCAATGGAAGGACTTTATCGATAATCAAAAGGATTACCAATATATACAGGAGTATTACTTGAAAGAAGCCGGGTGTTATAAAAACATATTGGCTGAAAAAACCGAATTGGTTGAAGGTACGGTAGAGGAACTTGCAGTAAAAATGAATCTGAGTTTAATTGAAACGGCAGGATTTATTTCAGGTATAGAAACAAGCCTAAAAAACAAAATTGATTTGGAAGGCTTGGAAGCTGACAGTACTGTAAGGTTGGAAATTGATTTTGAAAAATTATTATGGCATATGTATGATGCTAAAGCACCATGGCTTTACGATCTTGAAGAATGGGATAAAATATTCGATGAAGATAAACGTAAAGAAATTAAAAAAAGCTGGCTGCAAACAGTCGTAGCCAAAAGAGAAAAACCCGGTCGTAACGATCCGTGTCTATGCGGCAGCGGTAAAAAGTATAAAAAATGCTGCGGTATGAATAAGAATGAATAATGATTTATATTATATTATTCATTGTTGTTTTTGTACCCGTTTTTGATTTATTTTCAAAAAAGGCTGTTATGAAATTTTATAGAAATAATGGTAGAAACATGGGGGTACTATCCCCCTGTGTTTTTTTTATGTATGTATTTTTTAATAAAGACAAAGAAAAAGGTTTTATCCAAAAAAATCAAACAGATCACCATATAAAATTTATTAATATTTGTCCACCGGTTTATAACAACGGTGCGCTTTTGGGGATATTTAAAAAAAGAAAAGTCTTATTACATTTTTTAATTGGATTATCACTTTTGGTGTTGATGGCATTTATTATTTATAACATATATCATAAAGATTTTTCTGCAATATTTTTATCGATAGTCTTAGGTGGAGGATTGGGGAATTTTATTGACAGACTCATGCATAAAGCTGTAACTGATTTTTTGTTTTTGAGCTTTAATAAAAATATAATTTTTAATATCGCAGACTTATTTATTATGATCGGTGTCGTATGTGTAATGATATACATTATTTTTACTTAAATGAGTATTTTGTTTGATTTAGCAATGATAATGTATATAAAAAGGTACTTTATCTATTTATGCATTTACTGAAACCATGTGTTTTGTCCCGTTTACAATACAGATTAATCACATTAACGTGAGTTTACAAATTTTTCGATTTAATATGTCTTTATAAGGTTTTATCATTAAGCCTCTGTTATGTTGACATTGAATCGGGTAACCTTTATAATGTTTTTTATGTTAACTTGATTAAGACCGCAAATTACATCATTTTAATTTATTACATTTAACCATAATTATTTAAAGATAAAATAAATTTTTGGGTATGGTTCTTTTTGTTTTATAAGGTTAAGCGGTATTATCAATTTTTTATACATGATACATATTTATAATCACGAATAGACGGATGGTGAGTTTTATGTCAAGAGTGTTCTTTAGGGAAGACAGATGTAAAGGTTGTGAACTTTGCATTTCGGTGTGTCCGAAAAAAATTGTTATTGTAATGGAAGATAGATTGAATGAAAAAGGATATCATCCTGCAGGTGTAATCGAACAGGATAAGTGTATAGGGTGTGCTTTTTGTGCAACCATATGTCCGGACACAGTAATAAGAGTTGAAAAATAAGGAGGTGGCAACATGGGAAAAAAAGTTCTGATGAAAGGTAATGAAGTATTAGCAGAAGCTGCAATTAGAGCGGGTTGTAAGCATTATTTCGGATATCCGATTACTCCTCAATCGGATATAGCTCATTATATGGCAAAAGAATTACCGTTGATAGGAGGAGCCTTCGTACAAGCCGAAAGCGAAGTTGCCGCCATCAATATGTTATATGGTGCCGCAGGAGCGGGAGCTAGGGTTTTGACATCTTCGTCCAGCCCGGGAATCAGCCTAAAGCAAGAAGGTATATCATACATGGCGTGTGCGGAGCTTCCCGCGGTCATAGCAAATATTGTACGTTGTGGTCCGGGATTAGGTGGAATATTACCCGCACAAGGCGATTATTTCCAAGCTACAAAGGGCGGCGGACACGGTGACTATAAGATGGTTGTACTGGCACCGAGCAGCTTGCAGGAATTATATGAAATGACTGTGGAAGCTTTTAATATTGCAGATAAATACAGAGTTCTTGTAATGATTATGGGTGACGGAAACCTGGGACAGATGATGGAACCGGTAGAGTTTAAGGATAAGGAAGATATAATTGATGCTGATAAAACCTGGGCGACCAACGGTACAGCTATGAAAAGAGAGCATAATGTCATTACTTCGATATATATTGATCCTGAAGTTTTAGAAGCTCATAATAATAAATTACAAGCAAAATATAAAAAAATCATTAAAAACGAAACACGTGTTGAAGAATGCAATACTGAAAACGCCGATATAATTGTAACCGCATATGGTACGGTAGCCAGGATTATTAAAAATGTAATCAAAGAAGCCGCTAATGCAAAAATAAAAGTAGGTCTGATCCGACCAATAAGCTTATGGCCGTTTCCCGATGAAGCTTTTATTCGAAATGCAGAACATACGAAAGCGTTTTTATCGGTGGAATTGAGTGCGGGACAAATGGTGGAGGATGTAAGATTGGCTGTTAACGGTAGGAAGCCCGTATACTTTTACGGGAGAACCGGCGGTATGATCCCCACCGAAAAGGAAGTATTGGATAAAATAAAAGATATTTTAGAAAAACAAGGAGGGTAACAATGGCTGTAGTATTTGATAAACCACATGCATTGGTTGATGTTTCAATGCACTATTGCCCCGGTTGTACCCATGGTATTATACACAGATTGGTAGCCGAGGTCATAGATGAATTAAAAATTGAGGGGATAACAATTGGTGTGTCTCCTGTAGGATGTTCATATAATAATTATTTATATTTTAATTGCGATATGCAGCAAGCAGCACATGGTAGAGCTCCGGCTGTAGCTACCGGAATTAAAAGAGTTTTTCCCGATAAAATGGTATTCACTTATCAAGGAGACGGTGACCTTGCGGCTATCGGAACTTCCGAGATAATACATGCTGCCGCACGTGGTGAAAAAATAACAACGATATTCGTAAACAATGCCATATACGGTATGACATCCGGTCAGATGGCTCCTACAACTTTGTTAGATCAGGTTACCACTACTTCTCCTTACGGTAGAAAACCCGAGCTACAAGGATATCCTATAAAAGTAAGTGAGATGTTGGCAACATTGCAAGGAGCGGCATTTGTTGAAAGAACTTCGGTTCATGACATTAAAAATATAAATAGAACTAAAAAAGCTATAAAAAAGGCCTTCCAAGTACAGCAAAAAGGATACGGCTTCTCAATAGTGGAAATTTTATCATCTTGTCCAACCAATTGGGGAAAAGGTCCTTTGGATGCTTTAAAATGGATAGAAAGCAATATGATTCCTTATTATCCCTTAGGTAATTTCCGGGGTGCGGAACTGGAGGTGTAGCATATGAAAGAACAGCAAATTATTATTGCAGGATTCGGAGGACAAGGAATTTTATCCGCCGGAAGACTGTTGGCATATGCAGGCATGCTTGAGAATAAAAGTGTATCCTGGCTTCCGTCTTACGGACCTGAGATGAGGGGAGGAACTGCAAATTGTAATATCATCATAACAGACGGACAAGTGGGATCTCCTATAGTAAATTCAGCTTCTGCGTTAATAGCTATGAACACACCTTCTTTAGAGAAGTTTGAAAAATTTGTACGTTCTAACGGAGTAATCATTGTAGACTCTTCTTTGGTTAGTAAACAAATAAAAAGAGACGACGTTGCGGTATATAGAATACCTGCCACTGAAATGGCAATGGAGGCCGGAAACACCACTTTTGCAAACATATATCTTTTAGGCAAGCTTATTGCCCATACAGGTATAATTGAACCTGAGTCAATTGAAGCCGCACTTAAAAACGTTTTAAAAGAAAAGTATCATAACCTTATACCTAAAGAAATGGAAATACTGAAAACCGGTATGCAATATTAATTACAGGTTATGAGTTTTGCAGTGAAATTAATATTAAGTTATAGAGGTATGTATGTTAAATTTTATATCCAAGTTTAAACAACTGCCGGTAGGAGTTATAAAACCGGCAGGATGGTTATATCGTCAGCTTGTCATTCAAAAAGAAGGATTAAGTGGTAATTTGGATCGTTTTTGGCCGGATATAATGGACAGCAAATGGTTCGGAGGCAATGCGGACGGCTGGGAGAGAGCACCGTATTGGCTGGACGGGGTAATTCCTCTGGCTTATATTTTAGATGACTTGGAGTTTAGAAACAATATTGATGTAAAAATGCAATTGTTGTTCGAAAAACAGCAGGATGACGGATGGCCGTTTTACATGGAACCCGAAGATAAAAACAAATATGACCTTTGGGCTTTTTTATTAATATCAAAGGTGGTTTATACCTATTACACAGCTACAGGCAATAAAAAATGTATAAGCTACTTGTTAAAACTGTTTAAAGCGTTAGATATTGCAATAGACAGATCACCTTTGTGCAAATGGGGTCAATACAGGTGGTTTGAAGGTATTATGGCATTGATGGGTGTATACAGGATAACCGGAGATAACCGTCTGCCGGCTTTAGCCCGTAGATTGATGGATCAAGGTTTTAACTGGTATGACTTTTATAATGCGCCTAATCTTGAAACTCCCGCAGAAAAAAGAAGGTGGAGTTTTGACAAGCATGTGGTCAATAATGCCATGGCAATAAAAGCAACCGGTATAGCATACGCACTTACAGGTGAAAAACAATTCCTGGAAAATTTAACAACTGCTATAGACAGATTAGATGAATACCACGGATATGTAACAGGTGCGTTCAGTGGAGACGAGTGTCTTGCGGGAAAAAGCCCTGTGCAAGGAACCGAATTGTGTGCCATAGTAGAATATATGTATTCACTGGAAATTCTAATTGAAATGTTTGGAAAAGGAGAACTGTCCGACAGGTTGGAAAAGTTAACTTTCAATACGTTACCGGCTACATTCTTACCGGATATGTGGTCTCATCAATACGATCAACAGTTAAACCAAGTCGAATGTAGTGTAAAGACCGACAGAACGTGGACCACAAACGGACCGGAATCCAATATATTCGGTTTGGAACCTAATTTCGGATGTTGTACGGCTAATTTAAGCCAGGGATGGCCTAAATATGCGGCAAACTTATGGATGGAAACCCATGACAACGGTTTAGCCGTAGTATCTTATGCACCGTGCAGGTTTTCTCACCGAATTAACGGTGTGAACATAATGGTGACGGTAGATACCGAATATCCATTTAGGGATGATATAAACATAACTATAACCCCATCCGGCAATGTGTCGTTTCCGGTTTACTTGTATATACCCGGTCGATGTAAGAAGCCTTTGGTATACGGTGTGGATTGTGATATCGAAAATATTTGTGACGGATATATAAAAGTATACATTAACGGTTCTTCAATTATCAATATAAAGTTGGTATTGCCCTCTGATATTGAAATTATTAAAACGAAGGACAATACGGTGTCGGTTGTCAAAGGGCCTTTGGTATACTCATTACCTATAGTTGAAAAAATTGTAAGGATACATGAAGAAGATCCTATGAAACAACTCCCTCATGGTGATTTTGAACTCTATCCCGCGTCGGAATGGAGATATGCTCTTGATCTTAGTGGTAAAAATTACGGTTTGACGTATGAAGAACTCGAATATGAATCTTCCGGGGTGTTCTCACCGGCAAATGCTCCTTCATGTGTTTATGCTCATGCAAGGTTAGTTGAAGGATGGGGGATTACAAACGGTTCATGTAATGAGATAGATCAAAACCTAAAACCAAGCGGTGATATCAAGATAATTAAATTGATACCATACGGCTGTACAAATCTAAGAATAACTGAATTTCCTATAGTTAAGTCATAGGATAAATTTTTAAACTTTGTTTAAAAATTTATCCTTTGTTTATCCTATATATAAGACCCAAGGCCGCATCGAGCGTCCATGGGCCGGCGTAAATTTTTCAAAACAAGTTCAAAAATTTAACCTTTGTTTATCCTATATATAAGACCCAAGGCCGCATCGAGCGTCCTTGGGCCGGCGTAAATTTTTCAAAACAAGTTCAAAAATTTATCCTTTGTTTATCCTATATATAAGACCCAAGGCCGCATCGAGCGT
>CAZJOD010000074.1:0-3021 GCA_964547525.1 uncultured Clostridiaceae bacterium | reverse complement strand
TGTTTATCCTATATATAAGACCCAAGGCCGCATCGAGCGTCCATGGGCCGGCGTAAATTTTTCAAAACAAGTTTTGAAAAATTTATCCTATTATATTATCAAATGTTGAATAAAATATCTCCGTATGTAGGCATAGGCCATATTTGTTTGTCGACTATTGTCTCAAGTGTATCAACTACTGTGCGAAGCTTAGCCATATTTACAAAAACATTGTCTCGGTAAGCGCATCCTAAGTCGAAAGAGTCTTTACATCCCGCATCTATATTCAAAACCGAATTTTCCAATTCTTCGGTACTCTTATCGAGCTCATCACATAAGGATGTTGCTTTGGTAAGTAACTTTTCATACGCCGATGTACTGACATTTAATCCTGTTTGACGTATTGAGACTATTGTGTCGGCAAGTTTTTTGCAAAAATCCATACAAGCGGGAAGTATTTGGCGCTTAACCATTTCCAACGAAGTTAATGCTTCTATACGTATGGTTTTACAATATGTTTCTAAAAGTATCTCATATCTGGCGTGCATTTCTTCTGCGGACAGAACGTTATGTTTTTCAAATACTTTAATATTTTTTTCATCAACAAATGCTTTACATGCGTCAACCATATTTTTTATGTTGGGCAAACCTCTCTTTTCAGCCTCTTGAACCCATTCCTGCGAATAGTTATTACCGTTGAAGATTATACGTTTGTTATTTTTTATTATATCTTTAATCAACTCTTGTATACCGATACGAAGATCGGGTGCTTTTTCCAGCCTTTCGGTAATTTGTGAAATCGACTCTGCTACAATAGTATTTATAATATAGTTCGGGCATGCTATAGAAGCTGAAGAGGGTGCCATCCTAAATTCAAATTTGTTTCCGGTAAATGCGAAAGGAGAAGTCCTGTTACGGTCGGTGGAATCTTTAGGTAATACCGGTAATGTAGAAACTCCTATTTTAATTGTTTCTCCCGCATCGGTTTTTGCTTGTTTTCCGTTAGACATACTCATCAATATATTGGTAAGCTGATCTCCTAAATATATAGACATTATGGCGGGAGGCGCTTCATTGGATCCTAAACGATGATCATTACCGGGATTTGCCGCCGAAAGACGCAAAATTTCAGGATAAGTATTAACAGCTTGTATTACAGCACAAAGAAATACTAAAAACTGTGCGTTTTCATGAGGGGTTTTCCCGGGGTCTAACAGTTTTTGACCGTCATCGGTAGATATGGACCAGTTATTGTGTTTGCCGGAACCGTTTACACCCGCAAACGGCTTTTCATGTAGCAGGCATACCAACCCATGCCTTAACGCGGTTTTTTTCATAATATCCATGATTAATTGGTTATGATCCGAAGCAATGTTGGTTGTATTAAAAATAGGAGCTAATTCATGCTGAGCCGGTGCTACTTCATTATGTTTTGTTTTAGCGGCTATGCCGAGTTTCCATAATTCCATATCTATATCTTTCATGAAGTTGGAAATTCTCTCTTTCAGTGAACCGAAATAATGATCTTCTAATTCCTGGCCTTTTGAGGGTCTTGCACCGAATAGTGTTCTACCTGTAAATATAAGATCTCTTCTTTTATCGAACATCTTTTTATCAATGAGAAAATATTCCTGTTCAGGACCTACCTCGGTAATAACACGATTGGTAGTTGTGTTACCCAATAACCTTAATAGTTTTACAGCTTCTTTTGATAGAGCTTCCATTGAGCGGAGTAAAGGTGTTTTCTTGTCTAAAGCTTCGCCTCTGTATGAACAAAATGCTGTGGGTATACACAAAGAACCGTCTTTTATAAACGCCGGAGATGTACAATCCCACGCTGTATATCCGCGCGCCTCAAATGTCGCTCTCAAACCACCTGAAGGGAATGATGAAGCGTCAGGTTCTCCTTTGATTAGTTCTTTACCTGAAAACTCCATTATTATTTTCCCGTCTTTTACGGGAGATATGAATGAATCGTGTTTTTCAGCTGTTATGCCGGTCATTGGTTGGAACCAATGTGTATAGTGTGTGGCACCTTTTTCTATGGCCCAATCTTTCATTGCTCCGGCTATTACCTCAGCCGTTGCCAAATCCAATTCTTTTCCTTGCTCCACCGTCTGTTTCAACGCTTGGTATGTGCCTTTAGGCAAGCGTTCTTTCATCACAGCTTCATTAAATACGTTTGACCCGAATATTTGTGTTATTTTTTCCATTTTGAACTCCTTTAATTACATAAGAACCGGTTGAACGTCGAACTGTTTCCTAGTTCATCAGCCTTACTAATTTAATCTATATTTAATAAATTTTTTAATAAAAAAAGGTGTACTTCATTTAGAAGACACCTTTGTCGACAATTTTTATAACATCATTGTTTAAGTATTTAATTTTCTTATATAAATTATATTCAATTCAATGAAAAATGCAAGTGGTTTAAGAGAATTTTTTAAAATTTTTTTATCTCTACTTTTTTTCTGATCTTTTTGAATACTTAAGCAATAAGGTGAAATATTGTAAACAATCTTTGTGTGTGGTATGATACAAATTAGGAATTATAAAGCATTAGCGCTAAAAAAGCCGGAAAACCGGAGCGTTTAATATTATAATCTCTATTGCGGTGAATATCGGTTAAAAAATCTAAGGTATTGTTCTTTAAGGGACGAAACGAAAGGAGTACAGAAATTATGTCTAAGCAAGTTCTTATTGTTCGAGGCGGATGGACCGGCCATCAACCGGTGGAAGTCTCCGAACTATTTAAAGCCATGTTGGTAAAAGAAGGGTTTGAAGTTACCATATCCGAAACATTGGAATCGTTTTTGGATATTGACCTGTTAAAAAGCCTGCATTTAATAATACCTGTTTGGACGATGGGGGAAATTACTTCTAAACAGGTTCAAAATGTAAGTGAAGCGGTATCCGAAGGAACTGCAATAGCAGGTTGCCACGGCGGTATGTGTGACGCTTTTCGTAACAGTGTTGAGTGGCAGTTCATAACCGGTGGAAATTGGGTTTCTCACCCCGGATCGGATAAAGTAGAATATGATG